>NZ_LYTM01000027.1:0-50402 GCF_001672445.1 Mesorhizobium sp. WSM3873
GGCGATTGTCTTCGCCGCTGCGGCCAGGATCACCTGCCTTTCCCGGCAACAGTCCTTCGATACGCTGCCATTGCGCGCTGCTCAGTTCATATCGACGTGCCATCCACCGCTCTCCAGATCGAATCTGGAAGCCTATGAATCATGCATCAACGCGATTTTGAATCCTGAATGTCGATTGGTCCTAGCCCTGTTGCAGGCAGGCTACCGCGTCCGCACAACAGTGCGATCCGCCAAGCGCGAAGCCGATGTTCTCGCCATGCTGAGGGTCGGCGGTGCCGAGCCGGGCGATGCGCTTTCCTTCGCCTACGCCGATTTGACGACAGACGCCGGCTGGCCGGAAGCGGTCGCGGGATGCCAGTACGTTCTTCATGTCGCCTCGCCGTTCCCGCCGGGCGTGCCGAAACACGAGGACGATCTGATCGTTCCTGCGCGCGAGGGTGCGTTGCGTGTGCTGCGGGCCGCGCGCGATGCCGGCGTCAAACGAGTGGTGCTCACTTCGTCCTTTGCGGCCATCGGCTATGGCCAGACGCCAATTCCGGGCAGTCCGTTCACGGAAGAGAACTGGACCAACCTGGCGGCCAAGGTGAGCGCCTATGTGAAGTCGAAAACGCTGGCGGAACGTGCGGCCTGGGATTTCCTTGCCAGCCAGGGCGGAGCGCTGGAACTGACGGTCGTCAATCCGGTCGGGATATTTGGACCGGTTCTGGGGCCGGATCATTCGACCTCGACGGACTTCATCAAGCGCTTGCTGGACGGCGAGATGCCGGGTCTGCCGCGCATGGTGTTCGGTGTGGTCGATGTGCGGGACGTGGCGGATCTGCATCTGCGCGCCATGACCAGTCCCGCCGCCAAGGGGGAGCGGTTCCTCGCCATCAGCGGCGATTTCATGACGACGCTGGCGATCGCACAAACGTTGAAATCGCGGCTGGGCAGCGTTGCGTCGCGCGTTACGACGAGAATGCTGCCGGACTGGCTGGTCCGGACCGTCGGACTGTTCGACGGGCAAGCGGCTCAGATCGTGACGGAATTGGGCAAGGCCAGGAACGCAACCGGGGCCAAGGCCATGCGCATGCTTGGCTGGGCGCCGCGATCGCGCGAAGAAGCGCTCGTCGCCACCGGCGAAAGCTTGGTCCGGCTCGGATTGCTCAAAAAGTCGAGGTGACGCGCCCGGGAGGGTACCTCCCAGGCGCAACGGTTCAGCCAAGCAGTGCGGCCTTGTTCCCTTCCAGGAACTGCTTCAGCGTCTTCGGCTTGCGGCCCGACAACGTCTCGATAGCGTCGGTCACCATGCCGATACGGCCGGAGCGTGTGTTGGCGTCGAAGGAAACGACAATGCGCGCAAAGTCCTCGGGAAGGCCGGCCGCCTTGACGCCCTCGGTCAGGGCCTCGTCAGGCAATTGGATAACCTCCAGCGGCTTGCCGGTGACTTCGCTCACCAGAGCGGCAATTTCGTTCGTCGTGTAGGCATGCGGGCCGGTCAGCGTGTAGACGCGGCTCTCCGTCGAGCCGGAAGCGAGGCTCGCGGCGATCGCGGCGGCCATGTCGTCGCGCGCGGCGTGCGCGATCCGCCCGTCGCCGGCCGACGTGTACCACTTGCCCGACGAAATGGCGTGCGGCAGCGCCATGAAAAGGTTCTCCTGGTACCAGCCGTTGCGGAAGATGGTGTAGGGAATGCCGCTCGCCTTGATGGCCTGCTCGGTGCCGTAGTGGTCGGCGGCAAACAGCACCGGCGAGACCGGCTCGGGATTAGGCATCGAGGTGTAGAGGAGGTGCGAGACGCTTGCCGCCTTGGCTGCGGCAACCGCGGCCTGATGCTGCTTGAGGCGCCGGTCGCTCTTCAGGTCGAGCTCACCGGTCGAGACGATCAGCACTCGGTCGGCGCCTTTGAACGCGCGCTCCAGCGAGGCCGGATCGTCGAAATCGGCCGGCCTGACGACAATGCCGAGGGCTGCCAGGTCGCCGAGATTTTCGGGATTGCGCGTGGTTGCGATGATATTTGCCGGCGCGACTTTCTGCGCATCGAGCAGATGGTTGATCACGGCGCGGCCGAGATGGCCGGAAGCGCCGGTGACGAGGAGAGTTTCGGTCATGGGAGGTTCCTGAAAATTGCGTCGAAGGGATTTGAACGATAGTCTCAAAAAGAGACCAGCACTAAAATAAGAATTGACCAGGGGCCGTAAAGAAGGCAGTTTTCCGGGAGGTAGGCACAGCGGGGAAACCACCGGCGGGTGGCCGTTTCGATCAATGGATGTCGCGATGGACAGCAAGATCTTCAGTCTGAAATCGAAGCTCGAGGTCTACAAAGCCATGACCGGCGGCGGCAATTTCGCCGACTGCCCGGTCCGCGACGTGATCCAGGGCATCAGCGGCAAATGGAGCTCGCTGCTGGTCATGGCTTTGGCCGAGAAGCCGTACCGGTTCGGGGAGTTGCGCCGCCTGGTGCCCGACATTTCGCAGCGTATGCTGACGCAGACGCTCTACGATCTGCAGCGCGACGGCTATGTGCATCGCGAAGTCTTTCCGACCAAGCCGCCGAGCGTCGAATACAGCCTCACCGATCTCGGCCGCTCGATGTTTGCGCCATTGCAGATGCTGATCCAATGGGCCGAGCTCAACCACGATGCCGTTCGTGAGGCGCGCGTCGCCTTCGATGCCGCGCAGGCCTGAGCCTTTCCTTCCCCGATACAAGCGTCAAAGCGCCGCTTGCGCCGGTGCCGCAGTTGCTCGCCGCCATGGTCGCGGGAACGGTGATCGACCCGTTCAGGCCGATCGGGCTTGCGGAATCGCAATGGCCTGCAGCCGGATCATTCGCGAAAGATAGGATGCCTTTGCCCGAAGGAAGGCGTGCAGCCGCAGCGGATAGTCCGGACTGACAGCCTCCTTCACCGATTGCCGGTCGCTCAACGCCTTGCGCCAGGCCTGGACGAGAGGCTTACCGTCCAGGATGCCGCAAGCGCCGATCTCGTCGAACGTGTCGAAGTAGCGGAAGATCGGCCCGTAGACGGCGTCGACCAGCGAGAAGCGCTTCCCAGCAAACCACGGACCGCTCCGCCTTGCCGACAGTTCTGCCTCGACACGCTCAAACAGTTCCGACAAGTCGCTGCTTTCCTCGAGGAAGCCGGCCTCATCGGCGGCGGAATAGAAGCGCCCGATGGCGTTGAGGATGGCCGAACCGAATTCGACCCAGGAGCGGTGCCTGGCCCGCATGAGCGGATCGGCCGGGTGCAACGGATTGGCCTGCGTCTCCTCGAGGAATTCGAGGATGACGGCGGATTCGAAAATGATCTCCTCCTTGCTACCGTTTCGAACGCAGAGCAGCGGTACCTTGCCGAGCGGCGAGATAGCCTTGAACCAGTCGGGCTTGCTGGCAAGGTCGACATTGACCCGCTCGAACGGCACGCCTTTCTCGGCGAGGGCGATTGCCGCACGCTGGACGTAGGGGCAAAGGTGATGGCTGACGAGGGTGAGGTTGGCCGTCATCTTATTCTCCCCAGACATAGTTCAGCGCGCCGTCCTCGACGCGGGTCGACAGGAACATCAGCCGCGAGCCCTTCGGCGCCGGGCCTACGAGGCGCTCGCCGCTTTGCATGTCGAAGCGGGCGCCGTGCCACTGGCAGATGAAGGCGCCGTCCTTGCAGTCGAGTGGCCCGCCGAAATGCACGCAGGCATTGGCCGCGGCACGGACACGCTCGCCGCTGCGCCAGACGTGGACCTCGCGGCCGAAGAAAGGCGCGATCAGGCTGCCGGTCTGCGGGATGTCGGCCACTTTACAGATCTCATGTTTCATCGGGAACTCCTTATCGATGCAATTGCATCTATATGAATGCATTTGCATCGACCGTCAAGCTTGATGCAAATGCATCTATCGAATAAAGTTTCTCGATGACGAGAAAATCTCCTGCGCCCGAGGCCGTCAAAGCCTGGGGCCGCCTGATGCGCGTTTCGCGCCAGCTGGTCGAAAAGACCGAGTATGCCCTGAAAGCCGGCGGCTTGCCGCCGCTCGCCTGGTACGACGTGTTGCACGAGCTTGCCGAGGCGGGCGAGGGCGGCTTGCGGCCGTTCGAGCTGATCGATCGCGTTCTGTTGGCGCAGTACAACGTGTCGCGACTGCTGGCCCGGCTGGAAGCGGATGGCCTGCTGGAAAAGCTGCCTGTCTCGGATGACGGCCGTGGCCAGACAGTGCGCATCACGCCAAGCGGCCGGGAGATGCGCCGCCGCATCTGGGCCGTCTATGGCGCCTCCATAGCCGAGCTGATGGGCGACAAGCTTTCCGCCAAGGAGCTGGAAACGCTGGCTGCGCTGCTCGGGCGGCTGCGCGAGCCACTGGCCGGCGATTAGCTCACGAGTCTTTGTGGGTACCGTCAGATTTTTTCGCCCCAGCCCCTTGCGTTGGAAACCCGAATGCGCAATAAGCCGAACCGTAACGTACGGTACGCATTATTGAGCGACCGGGAACGGGTGAAAACGTGTTGCAAGCCGCCGCCGACACCGACAGCAGCGAAACGCTTACCGAGCGGCAGCAGGCCGTTCTGGACGCAGCACTTCGCCTACTGGTCGAAGACGGCGACAACCTGACCATGACCGCCGTGGCGCGGCGGGCAAGCTGCTCCAAGGAAACACTCTACAAATGGTTCGGCGACCGCGACGGGCTGCTGACGGCGACGGTGCAATGGCAGGCCTCGAAAGTGCGCGTGGCGCCGGTCGACCGCAAAGGGCTCGACCTCGCTTGGCTGACCGCAAGCCTCGAACGCTTCGCTTCCGACTGGCTGAGGGTCATCTCCAGCGATACGTCTATCGCGCTCAACCGTGTCGCGGTCGGCCATGCCGGCTCCGGGAAGGATGACCTTGGCGCAATCGTGCTGCAGAATGGGCGTTTCGCGCTGGCCAGGCGTCTGAAGCCCGTGCTCGAAGCGGGACGCGAGGCCGGGCTGCTCGACTTAGAGGACGCTGAGACGGCGTTCCGGACGTTTTTCGGTCTGGTCGGCCGCGATGTGCAGATGCGGCTTCTGCTCGGCGACCGGCTGCAATTGACCGAGGCGACGATCGGCGGCGATGCCGCCCGCGCGACGCAGCAGTTTCTCGCTCTTTACGGCTCAAGGACCGGGAGAGCAAACAACCGGCCGCAAGGTCCCGGAGCCGGATGATTTCAGGTCAAGTCGACCTGAAATCTGAATCCGGCTCCAAATCCAAGAGATAGAGCATGATGTCGTCCGAAAACCGCTTCACACTTTTCGGCATCATGCTCTGATCTTCAAAACGGGAAGGAAGACGAAATGCGTGTCTATTACGATCGTGACGCCGATCTCAATCTGATCAAGGGCAAGAAGGTCGCTATCATCGGCTATGGCAGCCAGGGCCGGGCGCATGCGCTCAACCTCAAGGATTCCGGCGTCAAGGAGATCGCCATCGGCCTGAAGGCCGGCTCGGCGACCGCCAACAAGGTCGAGGCCGACGGGCTGAAAGTGATGAGCGTGTCGGAAGCCGCCAAGTGGGCAGACCTGATGATGATGGCAACGCCCGACGAATTGCAGGCCGACATCTACAGATCAGAGATCGCGCCGAACATCCGCGACGGCGCCGCCATCGCCTTCGCGCACGGCCTCAATGTGCATTTCGGCCTGATCGAGCCGAAGGCTTCGGTCGACGTGGTCATGATCGCGCCGAAGGGCCCCGGCCATACCGTGCGCGGCGAATATCAGAAGGGCGGCGGCGTGCCGTGCCTGGTTGCCGTCAACCAGGACGCCTCGGGCAATGCGCTCGACCTCGCGCTCTCCTATGCCTGCGGCGTCGGCGGCGGCCGTTCCGGCATCATCGAGACCAATTTCCGCGAGGAATGCGAGACCGATCTGTTCGGCGAGCAGGTGGTGCTGTGCGGCGGTTTGGTCGAGCTGATCCGCGCCGGCTTCGAGACGCTGGTGGAAGCCGGCTACGCGCCGGAGATGGCCTACTTCGAGTGTCTGCACGAGGTGAAGCTGATCGTCGACCTCATCTATGAGGGCGGCATCGCCAACATGAACTACTCGATCTCGAATACCGCCGAATGGGGCGAATATGTCTCCGGTCCGCGTATCATCACGGCCGACACCAAGGCCGAGATGAAGCGCATCCTGAAGGATATCCAGACCGGAAAATTCACCTCGGAATGGATGCAGGAATATCGCGCCGGCCTGTCGCGCTTCAAGGGCATCCGCCGCAACAACGACAGTCATCAGATCGAAGAGGTTGGCGCGAAGCTGCGCGCGATGATGCCGTGGATCGCCAAGAACAAGCTGGTCGACAAGGCGAAAAATTAATTTGGTCTATTCATGCTTCGTGAAAGCCGGCGGAGCGATCCGCCGGCTTCTCTCACGCTCAGCCGTAATGCCAATGGGCTCGGTGCCCGCGAATTCCACGCCGATGCGGTCGTCGCGGCGCCAGCGGACGATCGCCTTGTAGCCGATCCGGTCCTTCGTCACGTAAAGCAGGAATTCGTCGGGCACATGCGCCTCGATCGGCAGCTTCAGTTCGGCGCCGCCAGGATGCATGTTGCGCACCGTGCACATGACCCCGGAATTGTTGATGCCGGTCAGGATCGCCGCGCCCTTCAGCACGCGTTGCCGGCGCTTGCCTCTCAACTCGTTCTCGGTCATGGCGGAGTCGTCCTAGCGGATCGCAGCCTGGCGATCGTCATATGGGGCACCGCATTACGGATAGACGCATCTGCTAAATTTAAGGTTATCGCGTCGCCGTCGGGCGCGCCCTGACAAAAAGAAACGGCGCCCGCCGGGCGCCGTTGAGCTTCGTGCCGAGGGGCTCAGATAAAGGGCGAAATGCACTGCCGGCGCGGGCCGTTATAGGGCTGGAATGTGTTGTCCCAGGCCCGATAGGACCGGTAGCGGTCGTAGCACCATTGGACATGGGCCCTGGAAAGCCGCTCGGTCCGGTAAATGCGCCGCGGCTGATAGTAGCGCGGATAGGGATCGTAATAATAGGGATTGTAGAAATTGTTGTAGGCGAGGCTGCCGAGGCCGAGGCCTAGGCCGAGCCCAAGGATGGCCGCGCCCCCACTGTCGAAGTGGCGATGGCGATGATGGCGATGATGCCGCCAGCGCCAATTGCGATCTCCATCCCAGTTGCGGGAGAAATGACGTGCGCGGAAGTCGCCGCCACGCCATCTGGAATCGCGGCCGCGCCAGTCACCGCCGCGCCGCCAGCGCCAGTCATACATCTGCCGCCGGTCGTTGCCGCCGGCCCAGCTGTCGCGAACGGGGATGATGGTGGATGCGGCCGTGCTGGTCACGGTCGACATATCGGGCTGCAGGACCGGGCCGGCAATCGACGGCACCGTCAGCCCAGCGGAGAGACCCAAGGCCAGAAGCCCGGATCCAAGGGAAGACAAGAGCGGTTTCATTTCACTCTCCACGAGTAAGGCCCCACGCCCAAAACGCTCGGGAATAGGCCTATTGATGGAACTTTCCATCTGAACGGAAGATGAACAGAAAGGTTCCGTCAACCATAACGGGCGTGCGTCTGCTCTTGTGTTCGCCATTGCTTGCGGGCAAAGGTCTCGGCCATGTCGCTGCGCCTCGCCACCTTCAATGTCGAGAACCTGATGAACAGGTTCGACTTCTCCGGCTATCGCAACCAGCTCAACGAGGACCGAACACTGGCGCTGTTCGACATCCAGAGCGAAGCAGAATACAGGCTGCTCGAACAGGCGCGCGCGATCGCCCAGTCCGACGACACCCGCCAGCTTACCGCGCTCGCCATAGCCGCGACACGCGCCGACGTCATCTGCATGCAGGAGGTGGATAACATCGAGGGGCTGAAGGCCTTCGAATATGGCTATCTCTTCAAGATGATCGGGCAGGGCTATCGTCAGAAATACACCACCGCCGGCAACGACTCCCGCGGCATCGACGTCGCCGTGATGATGCGCAACGAGACCGCGCAGGGGCAGCCGATCGAATTCGTGCGCATGACCAGCCATGCCTATGTCACGTTCGAGCAGTTCGGACTGTTCACGCCGGAGCTGGCGGCGTTCGGGCACCTGGCCACCGAACGCGTCTTCCGGCGCGACTGCCTGGAAATCGACATGACGGTCGGCGGCGTGCCGCTTACGCTGTATCTCGTGCATTTCAAGTCAATGGGCTCGCCGCGCAACGGGCTCGATGGCCGCGAGGCGACGATGCCACTGCGCATCGCCGAGGCGCAGGCCGTGCGCCGCATCATCGAGGACCGCTTCGGCAAGGACCATGCGGCCGACAAGCGCTGGGCAATCTGCGGCGACATGAACGATTATCGGCAGCGCGTGAAGATCGAAGGCGACAGCTTCGACGGCTATCGCTTCCACGTCGTCGACGAAGCCCAGTCCTCGATCAACGTTCTGACCGCCGGCGGCTTTTGCGAAAATGTCGTCGAGCGGCGGCCCGAGATGGACCGCTGGAGTTTCTATCACACGCGCGGCCCGCAAGAGCGGCATTTGTGCCAATTGGACTATATCCTGCTGTCGAAGGCCTTGGCGGCGAAGAACGCCACCGCGGTTCCGGAGATCATCCGCAACGGTCAGCCTTGGCGCACCATCTTTCCGCCTGGCCAGGAAGTAGAGCGTTTTCCGCGTGCCGGGTGGGACAGGCCGAAGGCCTCCGACCATTGCCCGGTGGTGATCAACCTGGACATGGCCTGAGCCCGTGAGCTTCGACCTGCCGCGCAATGTCATTTTGCCGGTCGACGCGGTCGACGTACGGCTCGTTGCCAGCCCGCATCCGTTCGAGCGCGACAATCAGACAGCGATCGCGGAAAACTGGCGGCGCGAAATGGAGATGAAGCCGGCGCTATATGACGGCACCGTGGTGCTGCTTTCGGCGCTGAGCTATCGCGACAGCCGGCTCATCGGCCGCTGCCATGCGGTGAAGTACTCGACTTTCATGCTGTGGCGCAAAAACCGGGAGCTGAGCGGCGCCGAACATGCCTATGCGCACGCCGTGCTGGTTGCCGGCGACAATGCGCTGGTGGCGATCCGGATGGGCTCGCACACGGTGAACGCCGGCCGCGTCTATTTCGCCGCCGGCTCCTTCGAGCCGATCGATTTCCGCGACGGCGTCGTCGATATAGATTTCAACATGATCCGCGAGGTTGGCGAGGAAACCGGGATCGATCTGTCGGGCGCCGCCCGCGGACAGCGCTACTATACGCTGTCGACTTCGAGCGGCACGGTGATCTTCCGCCGCTATCACGTTCCCGAGCCGGCGGAAGAGCTTGCGCGGCGCATCAGCGCCTTCGTTGCAACCGAAGCGGAGCCCGAGATCGAAAGTCCGGTCATCATCCGCAACGCAACCGACTTGCCGGTCGGGCTGATGGGGCACATGAAGCCGCTGATCGAGTGGCATTTCGCCAACGAGCTGGTCTGACTCGGTCACGGGCCGACGACGCGGCGGTTCACTCGTGCCTTAGCGCCTCGATCGGATCGAGCCTCGCGCCGCGCAGTGCCGGGAAGAAGCCGAACACCATGCCGATCAGCGCCGAAAAACCGACGGCGAGCAGGATGACCGCCGGGCTCGGCGCGAAGGGTATCGTCAACGTCGCCGAGGCCAGGCCTGCGAGCGCCAGTCCGATCAGGATGCCGATGATGCCGCCAAGCAGCGACAACACCGTCGCCTCGACCAGGAACTGGATCAGGATGTGTTTTTCGTGCGCGCCGATCGCCAGCCTGATGCCGATCTCGCGCGTGCGCTCAGTGACCGATACCAGCATGATATTCATGATGCCGATGCCGCCGACCAGAAGGCTGACGCCGGCGACGGCACCCAGCATGCCGGTCATGGTGGTGGTGGCGCTTGTCATGGCGTCGGCGATCTGGGTCATGTCGCGGATCGAGAAATCGGCATCGCGGTCCGGCGTGATGCGGCGCGTGTCGCGCAGGATGTCCTCGACGCGCGGCTGCAGTTCGGTGGTCGGCGTCCTGTCGTCGGCGGCGATGTAGATCGAGTCGATGTCGCGGTTGCCGGCGATGCGCCGCTGGTAGGCGGCCAGCGGCATCAGCACGACATTGTCCTGATCCTGGCCGAAGCCGGTGTAACCCTTGGGCTCGAGCAAGCCGATGATCCGGCAGGAGGTGCGGTTGACGCGGATCGTCTCGCCCTCCGGATCGCCGGCGCCGAAGAACTGCTGCCGCACCGTCTCGCCGATCAGGCAGACGCCGGCGCCGGCGCGCGTCTCGGAATCGCTGAAGGGACGGCCCGACACCAGCTTCCAGTCGCGCGCGTCGAGATAGGCGCTGTCGGTGCCGGTAACGCCCGACGTCAGGCTCTCCGTCCCGAAGATGACCCGCACCTGTTTTTGCGACGCCGGTGCGATGGCGCGTGCGCTGCTGAGATGGGCAGCCAGTGCTTCGAGGTCCTTGGCGGCCAGCGGTCGGGTGACCTGGTCGAGCCCGCCCGGGCCGCCAGGCCCTGCCGGACGGCCCGAGCGGACGACGAGCAGGTTGCTGCCGAGTTTCGAGATGTCGGTCTTGACCTTCTCGGTGGTGCCGGAGCCGATGGTGAGCATGGCGATGACTGCGGCGACGCCGATGACGATGCCGAGCAGGGTCAGGAACGAGCGCAGCACGTTCCGGCGGATGGAAATCAGCGAAAGGCGGACGGTTTCCCAGATCATGCTGCCTCGGCTTTCGCTGTATCTGAAGCGACGTGGCCGTCGAGGAAGCGCACCGTGCGCCCGGCATATGCCGCGACGTCGGCTTCGTGCGTGACCATGACGATGGTGAGGCCGAGTTCGGCGTTCAGCCTGGTCAGCAATTCCATGATTTCGTGCGTGCGCGCGGTGTCGAGATTTCCGGTGGGCTCGTCGGCGACGAGCAGAGTCGGTTTGGTGACGATGGCACGCGCGATCGCCACGCGCTGTTGCTGGCCGCCCGAGAGCTCGGCCGGCGTGTGATGCTCGCGCCCGACAAGTCCGACTTGGGCGAGCGCCTGCATGGCCAGCTCCCGGCGCTCGCGGGCGGAAACGCCGCGATAGATCAGCGGCAGCTCGACGTTCTCCGCCGCCGTGGTGCGGGGCAGGAGATTGTAGCCCTGGAAGACGAAGCCGACATAAAGGTTGCGCAACAGGGCGCGGCGGTTGCGGTCGAGCCGGCCGGCATCGACGCCCTTGAAGCGGTAGGTTCCGGCCGTCGGCGTGTCGAGACAGCCGATGATGTTCATCGCCGTCGACTTGCCCGAGCCGGACGGTCCCATGATGGCGACGAACTCACTTCTGCGGATGGCAAGATCGACGCCGGCAAGCGCGTGCACGCACGCTTCGCCCTCGCCATAGCTCTTCCATACACTGTCGAAGGTGATGAGCAGGGGAGCGGACACGGGTCAGCTCCGTTGCTGCGAGCCGGTGATGACCTCTGCGCCTTCCTCGAGGCCGGACGTGATCTCGGTCAGTTCACCGTCGGTCGAGCCGATCCTGACGTTGAGCGCATGCGGCCGTCCGTTGTCCAACACATAGAGCGTGCGCGAGCCGTCGATCGGCGCTTTCGTCGCCTCGCGCTGCCGGTTGGAGCGCCCCATGCGGCCGGTAAAGAGGTCGCGCAGGCTCCAGCCGCGGGCCGCCTGTTGCGCCGGGCGGTAACGGAAGGCTGTGGCCGGCACGGTGAGCACGCCCTTGGCCTGCCGGGTCACCACCGCGACCGTGGCGGTCATGCCTGGCCTGAGCAGAAGCTCGCCGTTGTCGACTTCCAGCCGTGCATTGTAAGTGACGACGCCGTCGGTGGTGACGGAGGCATAGGAGATGTCGCGGATCTCGGCGTCGAAGGGACGGTCCGGGAAAGCATCGACCGTGAAGCGGGCATGCTGGCCGGGCTTGACCTGACCGATATCGGCCTCGTCCACCGCCGCCTGCAGCTCCATGTTCCGCAAGTCGGCAGCGATGACGAACAGCACCGGCGCCTGCAGCGAAGAAGCGACCGTCTGCCCCGGATCGACGGAGCGCGTGAGCACGATGCCGTCGATCGGCGCGTAGATGGTGCTCTTGGCAAGGTCGGTCTGCTGGGCCTTCAGATCGGCTTCGGCGATGGCGAGATTGGCCTCGGCGCTGTCGAGCGCTGCCTTGGAGCGATCGCGCGTCGCTGTCGCTGCCTCAAGCGACTGGTCCGTCGCCATGCCGCGCTTGGTGAGGGCGCTCGCGCGGACCACCGCATTCTGGTTTTCCTGCAGCGTGACCTTGGCATCCTCGACGGCGGCCGCCGCCGCCTTTGCCGAGGCGGTGGCGCGCTCGATCTGGACTTCGAGCTTGGCGGTGTCGAGCGTCGCCAGAACGTCGCCCTTCTTGACCTGCTGGTTCTCGTTGACGGCGACGGCGCGCACGATACCGGAAAGCTCGCTGGAGATGTCGACCTGTGTCAGCGGCTGCAGCGTGCCGGTCGCCGACACCTTGACGGTCAGGTCGGCAGTCGTCGCCGGCGCGGTCGTGTATTCGATCCGGGGCGGCGAGACGGCGTTCCAGCGGTAGCCGGCGATCGCGGCCGCCACGACAGCCAGCGCCAGCAGCGCGTAGAGCCAGAAGCGGCGGCGCTTGCGGCTCACGCCTTTGCGATCGAGCCCGAGGGCCGTTTCGATGGAAGTGTCGGTTTCTGCGTTTGGCGGATTGACAAGCTGGTCCACCACGGACCCCTATAACGACAAATTGATGTCCCTATCCGTGAACAAATCATGCCTTGAGGTTCGAATTTCAAATTAAATTTCCCTCATGTTGGGATCGAGCAGAAATTCGGGACGAGGCGGAAGGTTTTCCAAATGATGCGCGACTACTTGCTTTACGACGTGTTTACGACCGAGCGGCTGGCCGGGAATCCGCTGGCGGTGGTGCTCGACAGCGAGGGGCTGGATACGGCCGCCATGCAAGCGATCGCGCGCGAATTCAACCTGTCCGAGACGGTGTTCGTGCTGTGGCCCGAAAATCCCAAGCATCGCAACCGTATACGCATCTTCACGCCCGATTATGAGATGCCGTTCGCGGGCCATCCGACGGTTGGGTCGGCTATCGCGCTTGCGGAGCAGGCTGGCGAAGCGACTGGCATCTTTGTGCTGGAGGAGAACATCGGCCCCGTGCGTTGCGCGGTCAGCAGGCATGATGGCGCTACCTTCGCCGAATTCGACTTGGCGAAACTGCCTGAGCGGCTGGAACTCGCCGCCGAACCGGAAATGATCGGCGCCGCGCTTGGCCTTGGCCCGCATGAGCTCGGCTTCGAGAATCACCGCGTCTCCTTCTGGTCGGCCGGCGTGCCCTACGTCACCATTCCGGTTGCCGGCCTCGAAGCGGCCGCAAAAGTCAGGCTGGACAACCAGGCATGGTCCGAACTCGCGCCGCGCAAGAGCGAATGGGCCTTCGCCAGCCCGTACGTCTATTGCCGCGAGACGGTGCATCACGACAGCGCCTTCCATGTGCGCATGATCGTGCCTGGCAATCCTTCCTACGAAGATCCGGCGACCGGCTCCGCGGCGGCGGCCTTTGCCGGCGCCATCATGCATTTCGATGGTCCAACGGACGGGATCTCGCAGCTTTGGATCGAGCAGGGGCTGGAAATGGGGAGGCCCTCGCGCATCCGGCTCGAACTCAATGTCGACGGCGGAAAACTGGCCTCCGCGCGCATCGGAGGCCATGCGATCAAAGTGGCAGAAGGCCAGCTTTTTGTGTGACACCTGCGGCAATTCGGCGATTTGTCGGGAAATGATCCGGCAGGGCTGGACATCGCTCAAACCGGCGGCTATATGCGCCGCCGACGCTGGATTTCCCGGCGGTGTGGGTGTGTAGCTCAGTTGGTAGAGCAGCTGACTCTTAATCAGCGGGTCCACAGTTCGATCCTGTGCACACCCACCAAATTCTTCTCATAAAACCGGCAAACAAGCGAGACGGGCACCAGTCCTACTGCGCTGTCTTGCTCAAGCTGGCCTTGAACTTGACCTTCATCGTGATCTGGCCGGTCACCGTAACCTGCGGCCCGCCATAACCGCCGACATTGCGGTCCCGGGCATTGACGTTAGTTGTCATGCCGGTGATTTCGCAGGTGTCGGCGACAGTCTCGGCCACCATGGCGCAACTGACGGCCGCGACCTTGTAGAAAGAGCGAAGTGCGGCCTGCTGCTGGGCGGCTGCGTCCTCGTCGTCCTTGACCGGAAGGGTCATCGAAATCGACGATTGGATTCTGGCAGATCCGTCTTCGCTGGGGCGAAGCGGGCGAACATATTGATCTTGGGCAAGGACCGGCAGTGCCATCCCAGCAAGAAACGTAACAAATATTAGGCCCTTCAAATACATCGTTTCGATCTCCCGTGAAACATCTCTGTCGCACGAAACAATCAAGACGACGTTATTTCGTCATTTCAACAGCGTTGAAATTTTGAAGGAAGATTATTTTTCCGAAACGCCGGCTTCCGCGAAACTCGCCATTCTCGTATGACACTCCAGCGCCGAGCGGACGATGTTGACGGCAAGGCAGGCGCCGGAGCCTTCGCCGAGCCGCATGCCGAGGTCGAGCAGCGGCGGCAGGCCCAGCGCTTCGAGCAGGCGGCGATGACCGGCTTCGGCCGAGACATGGGCGGCGACGGTGTGCGCCAGCCCGGTCGGGTGCAGCCTTGCCAGCGGCGCCACGGCGGCGGTGCAGACGAAGCCGTCAAGCAGCACCGGCACGTTGTTCTTGCGCGCGGCGAGCGTGGCGCCGAAGATCGCCGCAAGCTCGCGTCCGCCAAGCGCTCCGGCGATCTTCAGCGGGTCGGAAAGCGAATCGGCATGGCGCTTCAGGCCCGCCTCTATGGCGGTGATCTTGCGGATCAATCCGGCATCATCGACGCCGGTGCCGCGGCCGGTCCATTTTTCCGCGCCGCCGCCGAAAAGAGCGGCCGAGATCGCTGCTGCCGGCGTGGTGTTGCCGATGCCCATCTCGCCGAAACAGACGAGGTCGAGATCGTTGGTCACGGCGTCGTAGCCGGCCGAGACCGCGGCGAGGAAGGTCTGCTCGTCCATGGCCGGCGCTTGCGTGAAATCGCCGGTCGGGTGGTCGAGATCGAGCGGGATGACGTCGAGCCTGGCGCCGGCGACGCGGGCGAGCTGGTTGATCGCAGCGCCGCCGCCGGCGAAGTTCGCCACCATCTGCACAGTGACTTCCGAAGGATAGGCCGACACGCCCTGCGCGGTGACGCCGTGATTGCCGGCAAACACGAAGACCTTGACCGCATCGAGCTTCGGCATGTCGCGGCCCTGCCAGCGGGCCAACCACGCGGCGATCGTTTCCAGACGGCCGAGACTGCCCTGCGGCTTGGTCAACGTGTCCTGGCGACGGGCAACGGCGGCGGCGGCCGGATCGCTGCCGCCGGACAGATCGAGGCAGGCGGCGCGAAGGTCTTCGAGCGATTTGAACGAAGTTGTTTGGGGGGACATGAGGGCAAGGTCTCCGAAAGAGAATCAGGAAAGGCAAACGGAAGCGACAAGCAGCACGGCGATCTCGCCGAGCTGCTGCAGCGCGCCGATCGTGTCGCCGGTCTGGCCGCCGATCTGGCTGAGGCAGAGCGCACGAAAGGCGGCAAACACCAGGCCAAGCAGGACGACCGCGGCAATTGCGCCGCCGAGGCCGAGCGCCAACAGCGCCACGGCTCCGAGCGCGGCGCCAACGACGGCGGTTTCGGCAGTGACCGAGCCCGCGTCGGCCGACAGCCCATCGGGGCGCGCCGGCGGCAGAAGATGCATGAAGGCGCCGAACAGGCCGCGCGAGGCGGCGTGCGCTGCCAAAAGCGCCAGGAAGATGTGGCCAGGGCCGGCCAGTTCCGAAAGCGCGCTCCAGCGGATGAGCAGCGAGATGCCGAGCGCCACGGCGCCATAGGCGCCGATGCGGCTGTCGCGCATGATCTCCAGCTTCTTCTCGCGCGTCCTGCCGCCGCCGAATCCATCGGCGATATCGGAGAGCCCGTCCTCGTGCAGGCAGCCGGTGACAAGCATCGTCGCTGCAAGCGCGAGCGCCGCAGCCGGACCGGCGGCAAGGCCCAGGGCGCCAACGATGGCGTAGACAAGCGCGCCGATGACGGCGACGGCGAGACCGGCAAAGGGTGCCGCCCAGATCGCTTCGGCTAGGCTGCGGCCGCCGAAATCGCTCGACGGCAGCCTCAGCCGCGTCAAGAAGACAAGGCTGAGGCCTATGTCGTCGAGCAATCGCCGAGGCTCGTAAAGGCCGCCGCTCATGCGCCCCTCGCAATGGCATGGAAGAAAGTGCCGCTGACATGGCCGCGCCGGTAACCCGACGCGCCCAGCGGATTGCCCTGGCCGTCGGCGAGGTCCGCCAGCGGCTCGTCATTGCCTGTGGCGGCGATCTGCGCATAGTGGAACTCATGGCCGCGGATGAGCATGCCTTCGCTGCCAAGCGGACACCCGGCGCGCAGCCGCGCCTCGCGATAGCCGAGGTTCATCTTGCGCCTGGCGAAGCTGGTCGAATGGCCAAGCAGGCCAAGCATTTTATGGCTCTCGCCGTCCGCATCCTCCAGCACCTCGCCCAGCACCATGAAGCCGCCGCACTCGCCATGCACTGGCTTGGTCGCGGCGAAACGCGCCATTCCCGCACGGAAGTTGCCAGCGGCCGCAAGCTTGCCGGCATGCAGTTCTGGATAACCGCCTGGCAGCCAGCAGACATCGCAATCTTGGCTCGGCGCTTCGTCGGCAAGCGGTGAGAAGGGCACGATCTCGGCGCCAGCGTTTCGCCAGTATGAGGCGACGTGCGGGTAGAGGAAGGTGAAGGCGGCGTCCTCGGCCAGCGCAATGCGCTGGCCTGGCGGCTGCAATGCCTCGCCGAAGTCGCCGGCCGCGGGTTCAAGAGGAGACGCCAGCGCGAGAATGGCGTCGATATCGAGCGACTTCTCGACCATATCGGCCAGCCGGTCGAGATGCGCCATGAGGTTCTCGTGCTCCCCTGCCTGGACGAGGCCGAGATGCCGCTCCGGCAGGTTGAGCGTCGGATCGCGCATGATGGCGCCGACCACCGGCAGGCCGATCGCCTCGATCGCGTCGCCCGCCAGTCGGCGATGGCGCTCGCTGCCGAGGCGGTTGAGCACGACGCCGGCCATGCGCACATCCGGATCGTAGGTGGCAAAGCCCTTGGCGACGGCGGCGGCCGTGGTCGACTGGCCGGAAACGTCGAGCACCAGAAGCACCGGTAGGCCATAGAGCCGGGCGAGATCGGCGGCCGAACCCGAACGGCCTTCCGGCGCGGGAATGCCGTCGAAAAGGCCCATCGCGCTTTCGAGAATGACGTACTCGGCACCACACGCTGCCTGGTTCGCCAGCGCGTTGAGCAGGGAAGGCGGCATCGCCCAGCTGTCGAGATTGACGCCGGAGAGGCCGGTGGCGGCGGTATGGAAGCCGGGATCGATATAGTCCGGTCCGGACTTCGCGCCGCGCACCTTCAGCCCGCGCCGGGCAAGCGCGCGCAACAGGCCTATGGTGACGCTGGTCTTGCCCGAGCCGGAGCGCGGCGCGCCGATGATGATCGCGCGCGCCGTCATGCCCCGCCCGCCAGTGCCGCGCGCATGGCGACGACACCGCCGACGACGATCAGCGCCGGGGAGGCGAGCCCGGCGGCAGCGGCCTCCTCGGCGATTGTGGCGAGCGTGGCGACAACGATGCGCTCCTGCGGCGTGGTCGCTGCAACGATCACCGCTGCCGGCGTCGACGGCGCGAGGCCGCCGCTGAGCAGCTTTGCCGCTATCACCGGCAGATTGGCCATGCCCATATAGATGACGACCGGCTGGCCGGTGCGCGCGATTGCGGCCCAGTCGATGTCCTCATCGGTGCCCGCGGCATGGCCCGTGGCAAGGATGACCGCCTTGTTGATGCCACGCATGGTGGCGGGGATGGCGGTGGCGGCCAATGCGCTGAGACCGGAGGTGAGGCCGGAGAGCACCCGAAATGGTATGTTTTCCCGTGCCAGCGACAACGCCTCTTCGCCGCCGCGGCCGAAAATATAGGGATCGCCGCCCTTGAGCCGCACGACGCGGCGGCCCTCGCGTGCCAGCCGCACGAGCAGGGCGTTGATGTCGTCCTGCTTCATCGAGGGCTGGCCGCCGCGTTTACCGGCGTAGAAGAGCTCGGCGCCTGCAGCAACCGCGACGACATCGGGCGAGACCAGCGCGTCGTAGACCAGCGCATCGCACTGCCCGAGTGCCGCCAGCACTTCTAGCGTCAGGCAGCCGGGATCGCCTGGGCCGGCGCCGGCCAGCCAGACATGGCCGGGCTCCAGCGCGCGCGGCTTGAAGTTCAGCCGCGCCAGCGCCTGCTCCACTGTTGCCCGTCCGTTTCTGTTGGTGCTGGCGTTCACAATCCGTCCCGTCCGCGAAAACGCCGCTGGTAGTGGGCGTCGTAAAGTGAGCTTTCGCCGAAATCCTGCGTGGCCAATGCGCTGCCGACGAAGATGATCGCCGTGCGCTCCATCGGATTTTGCGCAAGCTGCGCCTCGATCGTGCCCAGCGTGCCGGTCAGAATGCGCTCGTCCGGCCAGGAAGCGCGGAAGACGACCGCCACTGGGCATTCTACGCCGTAGAGCGGCGTCAGTTCGGCAACGATGCGGTCGATGGCATGGATGGCGAGATGGATGGCTAGAGTTGCACCGGTGCGGCCGAAGCCGGCAAGCGTCTCGCCGGGCGGCATTTTCGAGGCGCGGCCGGAGACGCGGGTCAGCACGAGGCTCTGCGCGAGCTCGGGAATGGTAAGCTCGCGCCGTAGCGCCGCCGCCGCCGCCGCGAAGGAAGGCACGCCCGGCGTCAGCGTGTAGGGGATATCGCGCTTCTCGAGCCGCCGGATCTGCTCGGCCACTGCGCTCCACACCGAAAGGTCGCCGGAATGCAGGCGCGCGACGTCCTGGCCGGCTTTGTCGGCGGCAAGATATTCGGCCTCGATCTCGTCGAGCGACATCGGCGCGGTGTCGATCAGTTTTGTGCCGGGCGCGCAGTGTTCGAGCAGTTCCGGCGCGACGATCGAGCCGGCATAGAGGCAGACCGGGCATGAGGCCAGCAGGCGGCTGCCGCGCAAGGTGATGAGGTCGGCAGCACCAGGGCCGGCGCCGATGAAATGGACGGTCATTTTGGGCCTCCACCAAGGGCGATAGCGCAGGTAACAGGACCAAGTACCGTACGCGGTCCAAGCAGTTTCGCCTCTTTGCCGGCCGCGGCCAGGGCCGACGCTTCCGAAACCGACGGCGTGCCGGCGTGAGCCTGCGACCATTCGGATTGGCTGATCGTGCCGGACGAGACGGTTTGCAAGGCGTCGTCGGAGACGACGAGCACGGGCAGGTCGAGGTCGCGACCGGCAAGAAAGATCGCTTGCTCGTCGCGTTTCATTTCGCCCGTTGCCAGCGCTGAAAGCGCGGTTACTGCCAACCCATGCGCTTCGAGCGCGGTCTCGATCGCGGCCCGCACGTCGCGCGCCGTCACACCCTTCCGGCAGCCGATACCCGCGACCATCATGGCTTTACCCAGCTCCATTGCATGACCGGCATGGCCGGACGCCAGGCCTGCATGGATCCTACCGGCGCCGCACGCGAGAGGGCGATGCGCAGAAGGTCGCCGCCGCGCCTGGTATGCTGGTCAAGCAGCAGCGCCTCCATTTCCAGCGTCACAGCATTGGCGATCAACCGGCCGCCGGCGCGCAGCGACTTGATCGCTGTCTCCAGCACGCCGGCATCGCTGCCGCCGCCGCCGATGAAGATGGCGTCTGGTGTCGCCAGTGTTGCCAGCGCTTTCGGCGCCGAGCCTTCGATGACGACGAGACCGGGCACGCCGCAATGCGCGGCGTTGCGATGGATGCGGGCGGCGCGCTCGCTGTCGGCTTCGATGGCAATCGCCCGCATCGAAGGGTGAGCCCGCATCCATTCGATGCCGATCGAGCCGGAGCCGGCACCGATGTCCCAGAGCAGTTCACCGCGCCGCGGCGCCAGCGCCGACAGCGTCATGGCGCGGATCTCGCGCTTGGTGATCTGGCCGTCATGCTCGAACAGATGATCGGCAAGGCCGACGGTCAAAGGCAGGATGCGCGCATCCGGAGTCGATTCTATTTCGAGCGCCAGCACGTTGAGCGGATTGATGTTCTTGAGATCGAAGGCGTCGGCTCGGACAGCGCGGCGCGTTTCGTCCTGGCCGCCAAGCGCTTCGAGAACCGTCAACCGCGACGGACCGAAGCCGAGTTCGTCGAGCAGCGCGGCGATGGCGGCCGGCGCGTCGCTGTCGGATGTGAGCGCAAGGATATGTGCGCCGGGGTGGAGCAGGGGGCGGAGGAGGTCGATCGGGTGGCCATGCAACGAGATGGTCTCGACATCCTGCAGCGCCCAGCCGAGGCGGGAGGCGGCCAGCGACAGCGATGACGGCGCCGGCAGGACGAGCATCTCATCCGGTTTCACTTTGCGCGCCAGCGTGACGCCGACGCCGTGGAAGAACGGGTCGCCGGAAGCCAGCACGCAGACGCTTCTGCCTTCGAGCGCCAGCACGTCATGCATCTCGGCATCGAACGGCGTCGGCCACGGTCGCGCCCTGCCCTTGACCAAGTCTGAGACGAGCGCGAGGTGCCGCTTGCCGCCAAAGATGACTTCGGCCTCGGCGATCCTGCGCTTGGCCTCGTCGCCCAGACCCGCTACACCGTCCTCGCCGATGCCGACGATGGTCAGCCATCTTGCGACCGGCTTGGCAGCGCGCGAACCCTCAGCAGGCATGATGACCCACCGTATTCTGATTCTCGGCGGAACCACGGAGGCCCGGCAGCTGGCGGGCAAGCTGGCTCGCCGGGAGGATTTCTCGATCACGCTGTCGCTCGCCGGCCGCACCGAAAGCCCCATGGCGCAAGGCGTGCCCATGCGTAGCGGCGGCTTTGGCGGCATGCAGGGATTGGCCGCCTATCTCCATCGGGAACAGGTCGATCTGGTGGTCGACGCCACGCATCCTTACGCGGCCCGTATGTCGGCCAATGCCGCTGAGGCGGCCAGGCAAACCAGCGTGCCGATCGTTGCGCTGCGGCGTGCCGGCTGGGAGCCTGTCGCGGGTGATCGCTGGACGCTGGTGGAGAGCGTCGCTGAAGCGGCCAAGGCGCTTGGCACGGCATCGCGACGAGTCTTGCTGGCGATCGGCCGGCAGGAAGCCGGCGCGTTCGAGACCGCTCCGCAGCATCGCTATCTCATTCGCAGCGTCGACCCAATCGAGCCGAAGCTGGCTGTGCCTGACGCAGTTTACCTTCTGGCGCGCGGGCCGTTTCCCGAAGCGGACGAGCGCGCGCTGCTTGAAAAATACGCCATCGATACCGTCGTTTCGAAGAACAGCGGCGGCGAGGCGACCTACGGCAAGATCGCCGCGGCGCGCGCGCTCGGCATCGAGGTGATCATGGTGCGCAGGCCGCCGCTGCCTGACATTGCGTCGGCCGAGACCGTCGATCAGCTGGCTGCGATGGTCGATCATTTTCTCGGCCCAGTTGCCGAACGCGGCGTGTAGACCAGCGCGGGCTTGTCGCCGCGCTTGATGATGCGGGTCTCGCGCGAGCCGATGATGACGCAGGTCGACATGTCGGCCTTTGCCGCATCGGCGTCGGCGAGCAGAAACACCTCGATGCGCTCTTCGGGCCGGCCGGCGGCGCGACCGAAGATCACCGGGGTGGTGCCCGGCAGAATGGCCTTCAGGCATTCGAAGGCGCGGCCGAGCTGCCAGGGGCGGGCCTTGCTGATCGGATTGTAGAGCGCAATGACGAAGCCGGCGCCGGCCGCCGCCAGCAGACGCAGCTCGATCAGCTCCCAGGGTTTTAGATTGTCGGAGAGCGAGATGGCGCAGAAATCATGGCCAAGCGGCGCGCCGATGCGGGCGGCGACCGCGAGCATGGCTGTGACGCCGGGAACGACCGCGAGGTCGATCGACCTCCATTCTGGCGGACCGGCTTCGATCGCCTCGCAGACGGCGGCCGCCATGGCGAATACGCCGGGATCGCCGCCGGACACGACAGCGACGCTGTGACCTTCGGCTGCCTTGGCCAGCGCCTCGTTCGAGCGGGCTAGCTCTTCGCGATTGTCGGAGGCGATGCGGGTCTGATCCTGTCGCAGTTCGAGCCGGTCGAGATAGGGCTTGTAGCCATAGAAGAAGGAAGCTTCTGTCACGGCGCGGATCGCCTCCGGCGTGACCTGATCGGCATTGCCGGGACCGAGGCCGATCACGGTGAGGCAGCCGCTCATGGCTTTGCTCCGGGAACTCCGGGACGCGCCGACCAGCCGGCGACCAGCACGATGGCGAAATAGGGCGCCTTGTCGTCTTGCTTTTCCGCGAGCCGCATCGACACGCTGCCCGGCATAGTGCCGCGCTCGACATAGACGGCCTTCGCCAGCTTGCCGGTCGCTTCCAGCGCGCGGCGGATCTTCGGCAGGTTGCGGCCGACCTTCATGATGACGGCGGCGTCGGTATCGGCCAGCCGCCGCGTCAGCTCGAACTCGCTCATCGTGCCGGGAAGCACGGTCAGCACATCGTCGCCCTGGACGATCGGCAGGCCGGTCGCCGACCAACAGCCGGACATGGCGGTGATACCGGGAATGACTTCGGTCGGGAATCGGTGCGAGAGGCGCACATGGAGATGCATGTAGGAGCCGTAGAAAAGCGGATCGCCCTCCGACAGCACGGCCACCATCTTGCCGGCGCCGAGATGCCCGGCGACCTGTTCGGCGGACTGCTCGTAGAAATCGGTGATCTGCGAGCGATAGTCGTCGTGATCCTTGTCGATCTCGGTCGTCACCGGATAGAGCAGCGGCAGCTCGACCATATCCGGGCGGAAGCGCGCCTCGACGATGGCGCGCGCGTTGCTGTTGTTGCCGCGCTTGGCGAAATAGGCGACAACGTCAGCCTCGGCCAGCGCGCGCGCCGCCTTCAGCGTCAACAGCTCCGGATCGCCGGGACCGGTGCCGACGCCGACGAGCCGGCCTTTGGGGAAAGCGTTCACAGGCCTGGCCTCGCCAATGCGTTGAGTGCTGCGGCCGTCATGGCGCTGCCGCCCAGCCTGCCGCGCACGATGGCGCAAGGTACGCCGTAGGAGTTTTCCGCCAGTGCATCCTTGGATTCGGCAGCACCGACGAAACCAACCGGCATGCCGATGATGGCGGCCGGCTTCGGCGCGCCGTCGCGCAGTTTTTCGAGCAGATAGAACAGCGCGGTCGGTGCGTTGCCGATGGCGACCACCGAACCTGCCATGCGCTCGCTCCAAAGGTCGATAGCGGCGGCCGAGCGCGTGTTGCCGATTTCCTTGGCGATATCGACGGTGCGCGGGTCGCGCAGTGTGCAGATCACCTCGTTTCCGGCCGGCAGGCGGGCACGGGTGATGCCGTGGGCGACCATCTCGGCATCGCAGAAGATCGGCGCCCCGGCGGCAAGGGCGGCACGGGCCGCTTCAACGAAACCGCTGGAGAACACGAACTGGCTGGCTGCCTCGACCTGGCCGCAGGCGTGGATCATGCGGATCGCGACATCGGCCTCTGTCTCGGAAAAGCGCGACAAGTCCGCCTCGGCGCGGATGATGGCGAAAGAGCGCTCGTAGATCGCCATCCCGTCATGGATATAGTCGTAGGCGGCCATTCTTCAGTTCCGTCGATAGAGTTCGGCGATCTCAGTCGCGCCGAGCCTTGTGAGGCAAGCGGCGGCAGTCTCGCCGGGATGCCGTGCGTTTCGGATCGCCGCCGCAATGCCGGCGACCCCGCGCGCGGCGTCATAGCCCGGCCTGTATCCGGCAGGAAGGGCCTTTGCCGTCCCGTCCACGACAAGTCCGGCTCCGTTTTCGTCGCCGACCAGGGTGAGGCCCGCTGGGCCGGGATGGGCGCAGCCCTTGGCGCAGCCGGAAATGTGGAGGGTGAGGGAGGCATCGAGGAGGTCGGGGCTTTCCGTTGCCATTTTTTCGGCGATGGCGCGGGTGGCGATGCGGCCGGAAGCGCAGGCGGGCGCTCCGGGGCAGGCGGCAATGCGGGTGCGCGGATCGGCGGCCTTGGTGACGAAGCCGAGGGCGGCGGCGGAGGCTTGGAGGGGAGGGCAGGCGGATGCGGTGAGGCCGAGGAAAAGCAGGGTGCGGCCTGGGGCCAGGCGGATTTCGGTCGAGTCCAGATCTGAGGCCCGGGCGGCGAGGTCGATGAGGTTCTGGGCCGGCATGCTTCCGAAGGGCAGGCCGATGCCGAGGGCTTGACCTTCGCGTAGGTCAAAGAGGCCGATCGGTGAGCGATGGCGCTCTAAGGCGCCCCCCTCTGTCCTGCCGGACATGTCCGGCAGGACAGAGGGGGGCGCGAAGGAATGCCAGCCTGCGAGAGAAGCCAATTGCCGCTCCGACAAATCCCGTGTGTGCGCCTCGCGACCTTTCTCGGCGACCATCCTGAGCGCTGCGAGGGCGATGTCGCGTGCGGCATCCGCATCGACTGTCGCGAGCGGTCTTGCATCGTGCGCGTCGCCCGCAACGGACATGCCCCATTTCACGCCAGCAGCAGTGTGCACTGCCTTCAACCGCACATCAGCTGTCACTGCGTCCAACGTCAACTGCCCGCCGCCGTCGACGACCACGGACACCTTCGGCCCCAACCGTCGAGTCAGCCCGGCCTCTTCAACCGCCGCCCTGATCCGTTCCGCCAGCGGGCGCGGATCTGCAATCTCCTGCGGGTCGATACCCGCGAGCGGCCCGGTCTCCACCGGCACGCCCGTCCGCACCGCAATGCCCAGCGCATCCACTTCCGCCGCCAGCAGCCCAGCGCTGTCTGCGGTCAGGCCCCGGATCTGCAGGCTACCGCGAGCGGTCACTTCCATGATGCCGTTGCCGTGGCGCAAGGCGGATTCGCAAAGACCGATCAGCGACTTGGGTGCAAGCCCTCCAGCAACCGGATTGAGCCGCACCAGCAGGCCATCGCCGGTCTGCATCGGCGCGCTCAACGCGGGGCAGGCGCCACGGCGCGAGAAGGCGTTCATGCCGCCACCTCGCTTGCCTGCGCCTCGGCGATCAAGGCCGTGAGATCGTCGTCGATGGAATTCCTGAGCGGATGCCAGAGACCGCGCCGTCGCGCAGCCAGGAATCGCTCAGCGATGACCTTCGCGGCGGCGGGATTTTCGCGCAGCAGGAAGGCTCGGACTTCCGCATCGCCGATATAGGCGTCGTGCACCGCCTCGATCAGCGCGCCCGATATGGCATGCGTGGTCTCGGCGAAGCCAACCAGGCGGTCGACCGTCTCGGCGAATTCCGAGGCGCCGCGGGGGCCGTGGCGCATCTGCCCGGCAATGAAGCGCGGATTGACGGCGCGGGCCCGCACCACGCGCGACACGGCTTCGCCGACCGATCGCGGCCTCGGCTTCTTAGGGTCAGTCGTGTCGAGCACGATGACATCGGCATTCCTGCCAAGCGCGGCCAGTGCGGCCGAAAACCCGCCGATGAAGGCGACATCGGCCGAACCTTCGAGGATGTCGCGGCCCGGTTCGTCGCCGGTGTGGACAAGCAGGTCCGCCTCGGCGATGCGGCCCTCGAACACGCCGGGCGCGGAGATGGCCTCACCGTCGGCGCCGCCATAGGCATGCGAGGTTGCTTCGAGATAGGCGCGGCCGATCTCTTCGCGCGCGCTCCATTCGCCGCGCGACAGCAATTCCTCGATCCCGGCGCCGTAAGTGCCGGGCGAGGTACCGAAAATGCGCGGACCGATCTTGCCTTGGGCACGGGCCGCGGCGGCAAGCGGATTTTCCGAATCGTCCTCGTCGCGGCCGGCGACGGCGCTGGCGGCGGCGTCGATCAGCGCGATCTGGATCGGGAACATATCGCGAAACAGGCCGGAGATGCGCCAGGTGACGTCGACGCGCGGGCGGCCGAGCGAAGCCGGCGGCAGCACCTCGATGCCGGTGACGCGACCCGTGGCGGCATCCCATTGCGGCCGGCAGCCCATCAGCGCGAGGCCTTGCGCGATCTCCTCGCCGCCGGTGCGCAACGACGCCGAGCCCCAGAGGTCGATGACCAGCGAGCGCGGCCAATCGCCATGGCTCTGCATGTAGCTGCGCACGACTTCTTCCGCCGCCGCCTGCCCGAGATCGCAGGCGGTCGACGTCGGCATGGTGCGCGGATCTGAGGTGAAAAGGTTGCGGCCGGTGGGCAGGACATCGGAACGACCGCGCGCCGGCGCGCCTGCCGGTCCGGCCTTGATGTGACGGCCGTCGAGCGCAGCGAGCAGGGCGTTTTTTTCGGTCTCGACGCTTTGGCGGCGCAGCGGATCGGCTTCGTCATCGGGCGCGCGGCCATAGACATGCAGCCCGTCCTTGACGGCAAAATCCTTGAGGTCGCACAGCCACGCGTCGATGCGGCGCAGCGCCTCGTCCGGCGCATCGGTTCCGGCAACTCCGGCTTCAGAAGCAAGGCCTGTCTTCTGCGCCGTTTCGACGATCAGCCTTGCAAGTCGGTCACGGCGGCGGCGGTCGAGCCCGTCGGCTTGTGCGTATTCGTCGACCAGCCGCTCAAGCCTCTGTTGCGCCTCGTCGAGCCCGGCGCCGGTCAGCGGCGGCGGCAGGTGACCGAGCGTGACGGCCGAGATGCGGCGCTTGGCCTGCGCCGCCTCGCCGGGATTGGAGACGATGAAAGGATAGATGACGGGCAGAGAGCCGGTGACGATCTCAGGGAAGCAGTTGTCGGAGAGCGCGACCGTCTTGCCGGGAAGCCATTCGAGCGTGCCATGCGCGCCGACATGGACGATGGCGTGGACGCCGAGCGACTTTTGCAGCCACAGGCCGAAGGCGATCAGTTCGTGGCGCGGGGGAAGGGTCGGGTCGTGGTAGTCGGCGCGGCGGTCTGCGGAGCGACCACGGTCGGGGGCCAGCGCCACGGTAACGTTGCCGAAGGTGGCGGCGCGGAAGGGGAAGCTTGCGGAAGGAGGCGCTTGAACACCCCCCTCTGTCCTGCCGGACATCTCCCCCTCAAGGGGGGAGATTGGCAGTTTCGCTGACGGCGCTTCTCCTCCAGCGTTGATGATTGGCGAAAGCATCGATGCAGGCGCAATCTCCCCCCTAGAGGGGGAGATGTCCGGCAGGACAGAGGGGGGCGCATTGACGTGAGCTTTGCCGTTGGCTCTTCCCCATGCTGCCTCAACCGTGTCGCGTGCACCTTCGGGAAGCGCTGCCGAAAAGGCGAGATATTCCTGTAAGGTGAGACCAAGTCCACCCACCTCCAACACATCCAGCAATCTGCGCGGCGATTGCGGAATC
This sequence comes from Mesorhizobium sp. WSM3873, assembly GCF_001672445.1. Taxonomy (NCBI): domain Bacteria; kingdom Pseudomonadati; phylum Pseudomonadota; class Alphaproteobacteria; order Hyphomicrobiales; family Phyllobacteriaceae; genus Mesorhizobium; species Mesorhizobium sp. WSM3873. The sequence goes on from NZ_LYTM01000027.1 coordinate 27,213, forward strand.
CCATCAACCGCATAGCCCTGTTCCTTGAGGTCGTGCAGCATGGCGAGCACGCTCGACGGCACATCCAGGCCGACAGCATAGCCGGTGCGTCCGGGCGCGCTTGGATAATCCGGAATCAGGATCGCCAGCTTGCGTTCCGCCCGCTGCGTCCGTTGAAGGCGGAGGAAGGCGGCGATGCGGGCGGCGACCTGCGCGACGCGATCCGCCTCGGGACGGTTGGCGAAGGCGCGGAAGGCCAGCGCCGGATCGGTGTCAATCTCGCCCTTGAAGGAGATCGCGCCGGCGAGGATACGGCCATCGAGCTCGGGCAGCACGACATGCATGGCAAGGTCGGCGGGCGCCAGGCCGCGCTGGTTTTTCTCCCAGACTTCGCGCCGCGTCGTGGCGACGATGACCTGGAACACGGGCACGCCGGCGCGGTCGAAGAGCGTTTCGGCACCCGGCTCGGCACCGGAGGCGAAGGCGGTTGCAGTGACGATGGCGGACGGGTTCAGCGAGGCGATGGCGGTTTCGACGAAAGCCAGCGATACCGGGTCCTTGAGGCTCGAAACGAAGATCGGCATTGGCGTCATGCCCTGCGAGCGAAAGGCATCTGCGAGTGCATCGATTGGGGCGACGTCGGCGGCGAGCAGCATCGAACGGTAGAAGAGGATGGGGATGACGGGGGCACCGACGCTGTCGATGTTGAGCTCCGTCACACCCCCCTCTGTCCGGCAGGACAGAGGGGGGTGTGACGGATCGCCGACGTTCAAGAAGACTGATTTCGCGACAACTCCGATTCCTGGTTGATAGTACCCCGCCTTCGGCACGCTCACCGGCTCGGCCACGGCCGTATCCGACCCGGCGAGCCTTGCCAGTCTTTGCACCAGCGCGCTCATGTTCGCCGGGCCGCCTTCGCGGAAATAGCCGAGCAGGGCGTCGAGTTCGGCGCGCGGCAGGGTCGAGCCTTCGATCAGCCGCAGATCCTCGTCGTGGCTTTCGCCCGGCAGCAGCGCCAGTTTGATATTTCGCTCGCGCGCAACCGCTGCGAGCTGGTCGCAGCCGTAGCGCCACCAGTCGTAGCCGCCGAGAATGCGGACCAGGACGACCCTGGCATGGCGCGCGACGCTGTCGATCCAGAGATCCACCGACATCGGGTGGCGGAGATCGCGAAGTGCTGCCAGCCGCATCGACGGCAGCCGCGCGGCGTCGGCCTTCCACGCAGCGGCGAGGCCGGCGAGATCGCTGTCGGTGAAGGACAGGGCCACGACATCCGCAGGCGTCTGCCTGAGGTCGATCGGCTCGGCGAGATCGTCGAGCGAGGCGGATGTCGTGGTGAGGATGTGCATCGCGGTTCGGTCTTGCCTCAGCCGGCGAGGATACGCTCGATCGCCGGGCGGTTCAGCCCTTTGAGGCCGATGACGACGAGCCGCGATCGGCGGTCGTCGTTCGACGTCCAGGCGCGGTCGTAATAGTGGTTGACGCGCGGGCCGACGGCCTGGAGCAGCAGCCGCATCGGCTTGCCACCCACCTCGACAAAGCCTTTGACGCGCAGAACGTTTTCCTGCTCGGCGGCGAGAGCGACGCGCTTTGCCAGCTCATCCGGACTGGCGATGGACGGGATATCGAGGACGAAGGAGTCGAAATCGTCATGCTCATGGTCGAGCTCGTCATCGTGATGGGTCTTGCGGTTCTCGATGTCGTCTTCGACGGCGAGGCCAAGACCGAGCAGCACCGACGGGTCGACCTTGCCCTGTGCGGTCGGTACGACCTTGACGGCGCGCGCCACGTGCTCGCCGATGACGGCGTTGGCGCGCTCCGAGCCGGCCGCGTCCATCAGATCGCTCTTCGACAGGATGATCAGGTCGGCGCAAGCGATCTGGTCCTCGAACACCTCTTCGACCGGATCATCGTGGTCGAGGGAATCGTCGGCGGCGCGCTGCGCCTGCAGGGCGTCCATATCGGCGGCGACGCCGCCGTCGGCCAGCGCCGGACCGTCGACCACGGCGATGACGCCATCGACCGTCACGCGGCTCTTCACCGTCGGCCACTGGAAGGCCTGGACGAGCGGCTTCGGCAAAGCGAGGCCGGAGGTTTCGATCAGGATGTGGTCGACTTTCGGCGTGCGCGACAGGATCTGGTCGAGCGCCGGCACGAAATCGTCGGCGACGGTGCAGCAGATGCAGCCATTGGCCAGTTCGACGATGTTTTCCTCCGGACAGGTGTCGACGCCGCAGCCTTTCAGGATCTCGCCGTCGATGCCGACATCGCCGAATTCGTTGACGATGATCGCCAGCCGCTTGCCCTTGGCGTTTTCGAGCAGGTTGCGGATCAGCGTGGTCTTGCCGGCGCCGAGAAAGCCGGTGACGACAGTGCAGGGAACACGGGAGAGGGATGCGGTCATGTCAGTCCTTCAGCAGGTCGAGGGGAGGGATGCGGGCAACCAGGCCGCGCTTGAGGGAATCGGGCCGGCCTCGCCAGGGGATGAGGCCGTCGGTCGAGGTGGCAAAGAGCTTTGCGCCGGTGACGAGGTCGGCGCCGCTGGTCGTTTCCAGGTCACCGAAGACATAGCTCCAGCAGCCGTCGCGCAGCAGCGCCGCGCTCAGGCGGCGTTTGCAATTGCCGAGACACTCGACGGTGCGGATGCGGATTTTCTCGTCCGGCGCGGCGCGGCGCGCGTCTTCGGCAAGGAGGGCGCCGGCGCGCGGATGCGCGTCCGAACCGGTCTCATCGCGGCAGGAGGAGCAGACGATGACGGTCACTTCCGATAGCGCGTCGCGGGGTTCGGACGAAATGTCCGCGGTACTAGCCGGAAAACTGACGTTGCGATCCAAAACCAGGCTCCTTGCCCGGAAAACCCGCCGAGCGATCGGATTCTCATGTCTCAGACGGCAGGTCTCCTGGCTCGCGGGTCGTCGCCTTGCGCCGCCTTCCCGGGAACATCCCAGTGGTTTTCGGCTGAGGCTCGTCGCTCACAGTTGCGGGGACAGCCGCGGATTTGGGTTTTCCCGCACCGCATTCCCTCGTGGCTCCTCCCCTTGCCGGGAGGAGACCGTCTGCGGCGGATTTAGGCTTAGAGGTGCTGGCATGTCAACGCGCGGCTACGACACCGAAATGTCGGCCAACGCCGGCCCAAGGTCGCCGGCCGGCGTAACCTCGATGGTTTCCAAGCCGAGCCATGCCTGCATCTGTTTCAACTCATCGAAGAGCTGTGCGGCTGTTTCGGCGGGAGCGCCGGCTTCGGCAAAAGCCGCATGAACGCGCAGCACGCCGGCCGGGCGGTCGGCTCTCAGATCGACCCGGGCAACGATGCGGTCGCCGAGCAGGAAAGGCAGCACGTAGTAGCCGTACTGGCGCTTCTCGGCCGGCGTGTAGATCTCGATGCGGTAGCGGAAGCCGAAGAGTTTTTCCGTCCGGATGCGTTCGAATACCACCGGATCGAAGGGCGCGAGCAGGGCGCGGGCCTCGATTCGGCGCGGAAAGCGGGCGTCCTTGTGGAGATAGGCGGGCTTGTCCCAGCCTTCGACCTTCACCGGCAGCAGTTCGCCCATCTCGACCAGTTCCTCGATCCTGGCTCTCGTATCGCCAGGCGCCAGGCGGAAATAGTCACGCAGATCGCCATAGGTTGCGATGCCATGGGCGCGGGCGGAAATGCGCAGCAATTGGCGATGCGCGTCCTCGACCGAGGGCACCGGCAGGTCGAGGATGGCCTGCGGCAGAACCCGCTCGGGCAGGTCGTAATAGCGCTCGAATCCTCGCCGGTAGGCGGTGGTGATGCGCCCGGCCCAGAACAGCCATTCGAAAGCGTGCTTGGCCTCGCTCCAGCCCCACCATCCGCCATTGCCCTTGTGGCCTTCGATGTCGGAGGCGGCGATCGGCCCGCGTTCCGCGACTTGCCCGTAGATCTCCTCGATCATCGCCTTGCGCTCGCGGCCCCATTTGGCGAGGCCGAGATACATTTCCTCGCCTTTCTCGGCCCGCTGCATGCGCCAGCGCATCAACGGATAGGTCTCGACGGGCAGGAAGGAAGCCTCATGGGCCCAGTATTCGAAGACGGTTCGCTTGCGGGTGACGGCCGCGTTGTCGAGCAGCGCAAGCGGGTAGGGGCCGAGGCGCGAATAGAGCGGCATATAGTGGGCGCGCACCACGGCGCTGACGGAATCGATCTGCAGCAGGCCAGTTCGGGAAAGCACGCGGGCGAGATGGCGACGATCGGGCGTGCCGGCAGGCCGCGCATCGGTGAAACCCTGCGCGCCGAGCGCAATGCGCCTTGCTGCGGCGAGCGAGATCTTTTCCTTCATCCCTACCGATCCTTTGCCGGGGTTTCCAGTCGGTGATTCCGGCCATGCTAGCAGGCAAATGGCGGGAGATATGTCAGGATAGAAAAGTGGAGTAAAACATGAAGGAAATCAAACAGGAGCGGATCGGACCAGTTTCTTCCGATATGGCGTCCAGGGCCGGATTTTGAACAAGGTTTGACTTGCGTCGCCGAAACCGCTGCGCTAACCCTCGCCGCGTCGCAGCATAGGCCACCTAAAACGGTTCAGCGGGTTAAACTGTCACGCTTCCGCCTTAGAGTCCGTTGCTGTAATCAAAGTGAACTGGCCGCCGAAGGAAAGTCGCCGCATGAGCGCACTCCTAAGTTCGTATCTGCCCATCGTGCTCTTCATCGCAGTGGCGATGGTCGTCGGCCTGGCGCTGATCGTTGCGCCGTTCCTGGTTGCCTACCGCAATCCCGATCCGGAAAAGCTTTCCGCCTATGAATGCGGGTTCAACTCATTCGACGACGCCCGCATGAAGTTCGACATCCGCTTCTACCTGGTGTCGATCCTGTTCATCATCTTCGATCTCGAGGTCGCCTTCCTGTTCCCGTGGGCGGTGTCCTTCTCCAAGCTCGGCATGCTCGGCTTCTGGTCGATGATGGTGTTCCTGGTGGTGCTGACCATCGGCTTTGCCTATGAATGGAAAAAAGGAGCGCTAGAATGGGATTGAACGACAGTTCAGGCACCCTCGTCGCGCCGAAGCCCAAGGGCATCATCGATCCCAACACCGGCAGGCCGGTGGGGGAGGACGATCCCTTCTTCCTCGAGATCAATAATGAGCTGGCCGACAAGGGCTTCCTTGTCACCTCGACCGAGGCGCTGATCACTTGGGCGCGCAGCGGCTCGCTGATGTTCATGACCTTCGGTCTCGCCTGCTGCGCGGTCGAGATGATCCACACCTCGATGCCGCGCTATGACTCAGAGAGGTTCGGCGTCGCGCCGCGCGCGTCTCCGCGCCAGTCCGATATCATGATCGTCGCGGGCACACTGACCAACAAGATGGCGCCGGCGCTGCGCAAGGTCTATGACCAGATGCCGGAGCCGCGCTACGTCATCTCGATGGGTTCGTGCGCCAATGGCGGCGGCTATTATCACTATTCCTATTCGGTGGTGCGCGGCTGCGACCGCATCGTGCCGGTCGACATCTATGTCCCCGGCTGCCCGCCGAGCGCCGAAGCGCTGCTCTACGGCATTCTCCTGTTGCAGAAGAAGATCCGCCGCACCGGCACGATCGAACGGTGAACCAATGGCCTTGGCGTTGCACGAACTCTCCACCTATCTCGGCGAGAAGCTCTCCGGCCGCATCGGCGAAACGGTGCTTGCTTATGGCGAACTGACGGTTTGCGTCGAGCCGGGCAACTTGACCGAGGTCGCGACCTTCCTGCGCGACGACCCGCGCTGCCAGTTCGTCTCGATCATCGACATTTGCGGCGCCGACTATCCGTCGCGTGCCAAGCGCTTCGACGTCGTCTACCACCTGTTGTCGCCGAAGCAGAACGTCCGCATCCGCCTCAAGGTCCAGGCCGACGAGGAGACGCTGGTGCCGTCGCTGACCGGCGTCTATCCCGGCGCCGACTGGTTCGAGCGCGAGACCTATGATCTCTACGGCGTGCTCTTCTCCGGCCATCCGGACCTGCGCCGCATCCTCACCGACTACGGCTTTGAAGGGCATCCGCTGCGCAAGGACTTCCCGCTGACCGGCTTCGTCGAGGTTCGCTACGACGACGAGGCCAAGCGAGTCATCTATGAGCCGGTGGAATTGAAGCAGGAATTTAGAAACTTTGACTTTTTGAGCCCATGGGAGGGAACGGATTACGTCCTTCCGGGCGATGAAAAGGCGAAGCCAAATTGAGGCGCCACAATGGCTGAAACCTCCGTCCGCAATTTTAACATTAACTTTGGGCCTCAACACCCTGCTGCGCACGGCGTTTTGCGTCTCGTGCTGGAGCTGGACGGCGAGGTGGTCGATCGCGTCGATCCGCATATCGGCCTGCTGCATCGCGGTACCGAGAAGCTGATCGAGGCCAAGACCTATCTGCAGGCGGTGCCCTATCTCGATCGGCTCGACTATTGCGCGCCGATGAACCAGGAGCATGCCTTCGCGCTCGCGGCCGAGCGCCTGCTCGGCATCGAGGTGCCGAAGCGCGGCCAGCTGATCCGCGTGCTCTATTCCGAAATGGGCCGCATCATGTCGCACATCCTCAATGTGACGACGCAGGCGATGGACGTCGGCGCGCTGACGCCGCCGCTGTGGGGCTTCGTCGAGCGCGAGAAGCTGATGGTGTTTTATGAGCGCGCCTCCGGCTCGCGCATGCATGCGGCCTACTTCCGGCCAGGCGGCGTGCATCAGGACCTGCCGCAGAGGCTGATCGAGGATATCGGCAAGTGGATCGATCCGTTCCTGAAGTCGGTCGACGACCTTGACGCCTTGCTCACCGGCAACCGCATCTTCAAGCAGCGCAATGTCGACATCGGCACGGTGTCGCTCGCCGACGCCTGGGCCTGGGGTTTTTCGGGCGTGATGGTGCGCGGCTCGGGTGCCGCCTGGGACCTGCGCAAGGCGCAGCCCTATGAATGCTATTCCGAGATGGATTTCGACATCCCGATCGGCAAGAACGGCGACTGCTACGACCGGTATCTCGTGCGCATGGAAGAGATGCGCCAATCGGCCAAGATCATGCTCCAGTGCGTCGAACTTCTGCTCGGCAAGGAGAGCGCCGGACCGGTGTCGAACCTCGGCGGCAAGGTGGTGCCGCCGAAGCGCGCGGCGATGAAGCGCTCGATGGAAGCGCTCATCCATCATTTCAAGCTCTATACCGAGGGCTATCGCGTGCCGGCCGGCGAGGTCTATGCGGCTGTCGAGGCGCCGAAGGGCGAGTTCGGCGTCTATCTCGTCTCCGACGGCACCAATAAGCCCTATCGCTGCAAGCTGCGCGCGCCGGGTTTTGCGCATCTGCAGGCCATGGATTTCCTGTGCCGCGGCCACATGCTGGCCGACGTCACCGCCGTGCTTGGCTCCCTCGACATCGTGTTTGGTGAGGTCGATCGCTAAATGTCAGTCCGCCGTCTCGCAGATGCCAGCGTCCAGCCAGCGTCCTTCGCCTTCAACGAGGTGAACGCCGCGGCGGCGCAGCAGTGGATCGCCAAATACCCAAAGGGACGCGAGCAGTCGGCCATCATCCCGTTGCTCATGATCGCTCAGGAACAGGAAGGCTGGGTGACGAAGGCGGCGATCGAGACGATCTCGGATATGCTCGGCATGCCGCGCATCCGCGGCCTCGAGGTCGCGACCTTCTACACGCAATACCAGCTCAATCCGATCGGCACCCGCGCCCATATCCAGGTCTGCGGCACCACGCCCTGCATGCTGCGCGGCTCGGAAGCGCTGATGGATGTGTGCCGGTCTAAGATCCATCACGACCAGTTCAATACCAACGACAAGGGCACGCTGTCGTGGGAGGAAGTCGAATGCCTCGGCGCCTGCGTCAACGCGCCGATGGTCATGATCTTCAAGGACACGTTCGAAGACCTGACGCCGGAGCGCCTTGCCGAGATCATCGATCTCTATGAAGCCGGCAAAGGCGCCGAGGTGAAGCCCGGTCCGCAGAACGGCCGCATCGGTTCGGAGCCGGCCACGGGCCTGACGACGCTGAAGAGCGAGAAGGCAATCCTGAAATCCACCCGCGACAAGGAAGCCAAGGCCGCCGCGAAGGCAGCCAGACAAGCCGCTGCCGCAGCGCCCGCTGCTGCATCCGCCGCAGTCGTCTCGCAGGCGCCTGCCGCGCCGCCCTCAGCCCCTGTCGGGCCATCGAAATCCGGCAAGCCGAAAACCGACGCGCCCGAAACCAGTCCGGCACTAAGGACACCGTCGCCGGTCAAGGTTTCGCCCGCCACCGAGAAGGCGGCCAGCGTCAGGGCGCCGCGCCACTCCGCAGCCAATGCCAACCAGGCTTCTCCGGAAGTCGAGGCGGTTTCGAAGCCGCGCAGCGGGCCGAAGGCCAAGGCCGAGCCGGCGTCCGCCTTCAAGTCGCCGGAAGCGAAGCAGCCTGCGACCAAGACGGCCAAGCCTTCGCTCGAGGACAAGAACCGCCCGGCCGGGATCGCGCGTCCGGCAACGGTCGACGATCTGAAGCTGATCTCCGGTGTCGGTCCGAAGATCGAAGGCGTCCTGCATTCGCTTGGCATTTATACTTTCGCGCAGGTCTCTGCGTGGAGGAAGGCCGAGCGCGAATGGGTCGACGGCTATCTCAATTTCCGCGGCCGTATCGAGCGCGACGACTGGGCGAAGCAGGCCAAGGCGCTCGCCAAGGGCGGCGTCGCCGAGTACATCCGCGTCTTCGGCAAGAAGCCGGTCTGAGGGACGAACAATGCTTCAGGACAAAGACCGCATCTTCACCAACATCTACGGCCTCTTCGACAAGTCGCTGGCCGGAGCGCAGGCGCGCGGCATGTGGGACGATACACCCGGCCTGATCGCCAAGGGACGCGACTGGATCATCAACGAAATGAAGGCAAGCGGCCTGCGCGGCCGTGGCGGCGCCGGCTTCCCGACCGGCCTGAAATGGTCGTTCATGCCCAAGCAGAGCGATGGCCGGCCGAGCTATCTCGTCATCAATGCCGACGAATCCGAGCCCGGCACCTGCAAGGACCGTGACATTCTGCGCAACGATCCGCATACGCTGGTCGAGGGCGCGCTGGTCGCCGGTTTCGCCATGGGCGCGGTCGCTGCTTACATCTATGTGCGCGGCGAGTTCATCCGCGAGCGCGAGGCGCTGCAGCGCGCCATCGACGAGGCTTATGCGGCCAAGCTCATCGGCAAGAACAACACCTCCGGCTACGACTTCGACGTCTATATGCACCACGGCGCCGGCGCCTATATTTGCGGCGAGGAGACGGCGCTGCTCGAAAGCCTCGAGGGCAAGAAGGGCCAGCCGCGACTGAAGCCGCCATTCCCGGCCAATGTCGGCCTTTATGGCTGCCCGACCACGGTCAACAACGTCGAATCCATCGCCGTGGCGCCGACGATCCTGCGCCGGGGTGCTGCCTGGTTCTCGTCCTTCGGCCGGCCGAACAATGCCGGCACCAAGCTCTTCTGCGTGTCCGGGCACGTCAACAATCCGTGCACCTTCGAAGAGGCGATGTCGATCCCGTTCCGCGAACTGATCGAGACGCATTGCGGCGGCATTCGCGGCGGCTGGGACAATCTGCTCGCGGTCATCCCGGGCGGTGCTTCGGTGCCGCTGGTGCCGGCCGAGCAGATCATCGACGCGCCGATGGATTTCGATGCATTGCGCGACCTCAAATCCGGCCTCGGCACTGCGGCTGTCATCGTCATGGACAAGTCGACCGATATCGTGAAGGCGATCGCCAGGCTTTCCTACTTCTACAAGCATGAGAGCTGCGGCCAGTGCACGCCGTGCCGCGAAGGCACCGGCTGGATGTGGCGGGTGATGGAACGGCTGGTGCGCGGCGAAGCGCAGAAGCGCGAGATCGACATGCTGCTCGATGTCACCAAGCAGGTGGAAGGTCACACGATCTGCGCGCTGGGCGATGCCGCGGCCTGGCCGATCCAGGGCCTGATGCGGCATTTCCGTGGCGAGGTGGAGCGCCGCATCGACGAGTTTTCGCGCAACGCGCACCGGGTCGAGCCGGTGATGGCGGCGGCGGAATAGATTTGTAAAGACGGGCATTGCCCGGGACGGAAAGCAGGGGCGGGGCGTACGAAGAAACGACCAGGAGATGTCTATGGCGCCGTATTCGATAGCCTACCCGCTGATGCCTTATTTGGACGAACTCGAGAAGATGAACCCGGACCTGACCAAGATGATGCCGCGGGAGATGGCCAGCGCCGTCAACCTGATGGCGCATCCTGTCGCGGGCGTGGCTGCGCTATCTGCGGTAGGCATCGGTTTCGCCAACCATGCCCTGGGTGTCTGGATGGGCGCGCTCTCCGGCGCCGTCGAAGCCTCGCAGCGAATGCTCCAGCCGTTCCTCGACGATCTCGAGGCGCGGACCGAGGCCGCCAACAATTCGTCCAAAGCGCGCAAAGCGACCGAGACGCTGATCGCCGAGGCGCAGACCTTCGCCAGGGATGTGACCGACATCGCGGCGAACGCCAGCGCTGAGAAGGCGCTCGACGCGAGAGGCGACACGGTAGCCGGAACGGCCGCGACCGGTCTGATGCCGGAAGATTTCAGGCAGCCCAAGGCGATCGACAAGCCGGCAAAGCCGTCCGACCTGAAGGCGATATCGGGCATCGGGCCGAAGCTGGAGAAGGTGCTGAATGGTCTTGGCATCTGGTCCTACGACCAGATCGCTGCCTGGACCTTGGAAGAGATCGCCTGGGTCGAGGATTACCTGTCGCTCGCCGGCCGCGTCGGCCGCGACGACTGGACTGGCCAAGCGGCGGCGCTGGCCGCCAAATAGTGAGATGAAATGCCGGGCGCAGTCGCGCCCCGGAACGAAAGATTGCGGGAAATCCGCGAGGGTTTGAGGCGAATGGCAAAGCTCAAGGTCGACGGGAAAGAGATCACGGTACCCGACCATTACACGCTGCTGCAGGCGGCCGAGGACGCCGGCGCGGAAGTGCCGCGCTTCTGCTTCCATGAGCGGTTGTCCATCGCCGGCAATTGCCGCATGTGCCTGATCGAGGTGAAGGGTGGCCCGCCCAAGCCGCAGGCCTCCTGCGCCATGGGCGTGCGCGACCTGCGCCCCGGCCCGAATGGCGAAGCGCCGGAAATCTTCACCAACACGCCGATGGTCAAGAAGGCCCGCGAAGGCGTGATGGAGTTCCTGCTGATCAACCATCCGCTGGATTGCCCGATCTGCGACCAGGGCGGCGAGTGCGACTTGCAGGACCAGGCGATGGCCTTCGGCGTCGACTCCTCGCGCTACCATGAGAACAAGCGGGCGGTCGAAGACAAGTATATCGGTCCGCTGGTCAAGACGGTGATGAACCGCTGCATCCACTGCACGCGCTGCGTCCGCTTCACGACCGAGGTCGCCGGCATCTCCGAACTCGGCCTGATCGGCCGCGGCGAGGATGCCGAGATCACCACCTATCTCGAACAGGCGATGACCTCGGAGCTCCAGGGCAACGTCATCGACCTTTGCCCGGTCGGCGCGCTGACCTCCAAGCCGTTCGCCTTCCAGGCGCGGCCGTGGGAGCTGACCAAGACGGAGTCGATCGACGTCATGGACGCCGTCGGCTCGGCGATCCGCGTCGATAGCCGCGGCCGCGAGGTGATGCGCATCCTGCCGCGCGTCAACGAGGCCGTGAACGAGGAGTGGATCTCGGACAAGACGCGCTTCATCTGGGATGGCCTGCGCACCCAGCGCCTCGATCGTCCGTACGTTCGCAAGAACGGCAAGCTTGCTCCGGCAAGCTGGGCGGAAGCCTTCACGGCGATCAAGAACGAGGTGTCGAAGACCGCGCCCGAGCGCATCGGCGCCATCGCCGGCGACCTCGCCGCAGTCGAGGAAATCTATGCGCTCAAGCTTTTGATGGCAGCGCTCGGCTCCAAGAACATCGACTGCCGCCAGGACGGCGCTGCGCTCGATCCGTCGCTCGGCCGCGCGAGCTACATCTTCAATCCGACCATCGAAGGCATCGAGCAGGCCGACGCGGTGCTGATCGTCGGCGCCAATCCGCGCTTCGAGGCCTCGGTGCTCAACGCCCGCATCCGCAAGCGCTGGCGCGTCGGCAACCTGCCGATCGGCGTCATCGGCGAGATCGGCGACACGCGTTATGACTACGAGCTCATCGGCGCCGGCCCAGAGTCCTTGAAGGACTTGGCCGACGGCAACGGCAAGTTCTTCGAGGTGCTGAAGAATGCAGCGCATCCGCTGATCATCGTCGGCCAGGGCGCCCTGGCGCGCTCGGACGGCGCGGCAGTGCTCGGCCAGGCGGCAAGGCTGGCGACGGCCGTCAATGCCGTCACGGCCGACTGGAACGGCTTCGCGATGCTGCACAACGCGGCGGCCAGAGTCGGCGGGCTCGACGTCGGCTTCGTGCCGGGCGAGGGCGGCAAGAATGTCGCGGGCATGCTGGGCGCGACGGATCTCCTGTTCCTGCTTGGCGCCGACGAGATCGACATGGCCAAGACCGGCGGCGCCTTCGTCGTCTATATCGGCACGCATGGCGATGCGGGCGCGCACCGCGCCAATGTCATCCTGCCGGCTGCTGCCTACACCGAAAAATCCGGCACCTATGTCAACACGGAAGGGCGCGTGCAGCAGACCAACCGCGCCGGTTTCGCCCCGGGCGAAGCGCGCGAGGACTGGGCGATCCTGCGGGCGCTGTCGGATGTGCTCGGCAAGAAGCTGCCGTTCGATTCGCTCGCGCAGCTGCGCGCCAAGCTCTATGGCGAATACCCGCATCTTGCCCGCGTCGATCATGTCGCGGCGGGCAGCGCCGACGGCGTTGCCAGGGCGGCGAAGCTCGGCGGGCGCTTGAACAAGGGCACCTTCACCTCGCCGGTGAAGGACTTCTATCTCACCAACCCGATCGCGCGGGCCTCGGCCGTGATGGCTGAGTGCTCGGCGCTGGCCAAGAGCGGCTTCAAGCAGGCGGCGGAATAAGCATGGACACCTTCTTTTCCTTCTACGTGCTGCCGGCGCTGCTGATCCTGTTGAAGTCGGTCGTGCTGATCGTCGTTCTTTTGATCTTCGTGGCTTACGTGCTTTATGCCGACCGCAAGATCTGGGCGGCGGTGCAGCTGCGCCGCGGCCCGAACGTGGTCGGTCCCTGGGGCACGCTGCAGGCCTTCGCCGACCTTTTGAAATTCGTCTTCAAGGAGCCGGTGATCCCGTCGGGCGCCAACAAGGGCGTCTTCCTGCTGGCGCCACTGGTCTCAGCCGTGCTCGCGATCTCGGCCTGGGCGGTCATTCCGGTCAATCAAGGCTGGGCTATCGCCAACATCAATGTCGGCATCCTTTATGTTTTCGCCATCTCCTCGCTCGAGGTCTATGGCGTGATCATGGGCGGCTGGGCGTCGAACTCGAAATATCCGTTCCTGGGCGCGCTGCGCTCAGCCGCGCAGATGGTGTCCTACGAGGTGTCGATCGGCTTCGTCATCGTCACCGTGCTGCTTTGCGTCGGCTCGCTCAACCTCTCCGACATCGTGCTCTCGCAGCAGGATGGCCTCGGCACCAAGCTTGGCCTGCCCAACACCTTCCTCGACTGGCACTGGCTGTCGCTGTTCCCGATGTTCATCGTGTTCTTCATCTCGGCGCTGGCCGAGACGAACCGTCCGCCCTTCGATCTGGTGGAAGCGGAATCGGAACTCGTCGCCGGACACATGGTCGAATATTCGTCGACGCCGTTCCTGCTCTTCTTCCTGGGCGAGTACGTCGCCGTCGTCCTGATGTGCGCGCTGGCCACCATCCTGTTCCTCGGCGGCTGGCTGCCACCGTTCGACTTCGCGCCCTTCACCTGGGTGCCGGGCCTGATCTGGTTCGTGCTCAAGGTCTGCCTGGTGTTCTTCATGTTCTCGATGGTGAAGGCGTTTGTGCCGCGCTACCGCTATGATCAGCTGATGCGGCTAGGCTGGAAGGTCTTCCTGCCGATCTCGCTGTTCATGGTCGTCGCCACCGCGGCCTTCCTCAAGATCACGGGGTTTGCGTGATGTCCGCTCTTGCCCAAGCCGCAAAGGCCCTGTTGCTGAAGGATTTCGTCAGCGCCTTCTTCCTGTCGATGCGCCAGTTCGTTGCGCCGAAGGAGACGATCAACTATCCGCACGAGAAGGGACCGACCAGCCCGCGCTTCCGCGGCGAGCACGCGCTGCGCCGCTATCCCAATGGGGAGGAGCGCTGCATCGCCTGCAAGCTTTGCGAGGCGATCTGTCCGGCACAGGCGATCACCATCGAAGCCGGCCCGCGCCGCAACGACGGTACGCGGCGCACCGTGCGCTACGATATCGACATGGTGAAGTGCATCTATTGCGGCTTCTGCCAGGAAGCCTGCCCGGTCGACGCCATCGTCGAGGGGCCGAATTTCGAATTCGCGACCGAGACGCGCGAGGAGCTTTACTACAACAAGGAAAAGCTGCTCGCGAACGGCGATCGCTGGGAGCGTGAGCTGGCGCGCAACATCGCGTTGGACGCGCCCTATCGCTGACATTTGACGCATGGACGGGGCGAGGGCCTCGTCCAAAGGATGGTCCCCGAAAAGTTGCAGACTTTCGGACCAGATCATCCTCCGGAATGAAAAGAGTGTCGCATGTTTCTTTCGATCGGGTCTTTCAACCCGATCGGAACATGCGATAGGAACACGCAACTTTGCCAGCCGGAGGCGGCGGCGACATCGAGCAGGGGCGCTGAGCCAGTGTTCGGACAGGAACCCGAGGGAACCCCATGCTGAGTGGACTAGAGGCGGTCTTTTTCTATCTCTTCGCCTTTATCGCCGTGGCGTCGGCCTTCATGGTCATTTCGTCGCGCAACCCCGTGCATTCGGTGCTGTTCCTGATCCTCACCTTCTTCAATGCCGCTGGCCTGTTCATGCTGACCGGCGCCGAGTTCCTGGCGATGATCCTGCTCGTCGTCTATGTCGGCGCTGTGATGGTGCTGTTCCTTTTCGTCGTCATGATGCTCGACGTCGACTTCGCGGAGATGAAGCAGGGCGCGCTGCAATATGCGCCGATCGGCGCGCTGGTCGGACTGATCCTGGCGGCGGAACTGATCGTCGTGCTCGGCGGCTACAGCTTCGCGCCGCAGCTTGCCTCGACGGTGGCGAAGGCAACGCCGGACCTCGCCGCGCGCTCCAACACGGCGGCGCTCGGCGACATCCTCTACACGGACTATCTCTATTATTTCCAGATCGCCGGCCTCGTGCTTCTGGTCGCCATGATCGGTGCCATCGTGCTGACGCTGCGCCACAAGGAAGGCGTCAAGCGGCAGTCGATCGCCGCCCAGGTCGGCCGCACGCCGGCAACGGGCATGGAAATCCGCAAGGTCAAGTCGGGCGAGGGTATCTGAGATGGTCGTCGGCATCGCGCATTATCTGACCGTATCGGCTATCCTGTTCACGCTCGGCGTGTTCGGCATCTTTTTGAACCGCCGCAACATCATCGTCATCCTGATGTCGATCGAGCTGATCCTGCTCGCGGTCAACATCAACTTCGTCGCCTTCTCGGCGGCGCTGCATGACCTCGTAGGGCAGGTATTCGCCCTGTTCGTGCTGACGGTCGCCGCGGCGGAGGCCGCGATCGGACTTGCCATTCTTGTCGTCTTCTTCCGCAACCGCGGCTCGATAGCGGTCGAAGACGTGAACCAGATGAAGGGTTGACGGGAACAACAATGTACCAGGCCATCGTCTTCCTTCCGCTGCTCGGCTTCCTGATTGTCGGCCTGTTCGGCAATTCGCTCGGCGCCAAGGCATCCGAATACATCACTTCCGGCTTCCTGGTGATCGCGGCGGTGCTGTCGTGGATCGCCTTCTTCACCGTCGGCTTCGGCCATGGCGAAGTGTTCACCATGCCGGTGCTGCGCTGGATCCAGGCGGGCGGGCTCGACGTCGCCTGGGCGCTCAGGATCGACACACTGACGGTGGTGATGCTGGTCGTCGTCAACACCGTGTCGGCGCTGGTCCATATCTATTCGATCGGCTACATGCACCACGATCCGAACCGGCCGCGCTTCTTCGCCTATCTGTCGCTGTTCACCTTCGCGATGCTGATGCTGGTGACGGCTGACAATCTGGTGCAGATGTTCTTCGGCTGGGAAGGCGTCGGCCTCGCCTCCTATCTGCTGATCGGCTTCTGGTACAAGAAGCCCTCCGCCAACGCCGCGGCGATCAAGGCCTTCGTCGTCAACCGCGTCGGCGACTTCGGCTTCGCGCTCGGCATCTTCGGCGTCTTCGTGCTGTTCGGCTCGGTCAATCTCGGCACAGTCTTCGCCAACGCAGCCTCCTTCCTTCCGGCCGAAGGCGCGCCGGAGGGAGCCGCGGTGCTCACCTTCTTAGGCCATGCGCTCGACAAGCACACGGCGCTGACGGTGGTCTGCCTGCTGCTGTTCATGGGCGCCATGGGCAAGTCGGCGCAGGTGCCGCTGCACACCTGGCTGCCCGATGCCATGGAAGGCCCGACGCCCGTCTCGGCGCTGATCCATGCCGCGACCATGGTGACGGCCGGCGTGTTCATGCTGGCGAGGCTGTCGCCGCTGTTCGAGTTGTCGCATTCGGCGCTGACCGTCGTCACCTTCATCGGCGCCTTCACCGCCTTCTTCGCGGCCACCGTCGGCCTTGTCCAGAACGACATCAAGCGCGTCATCGCCTATTCGACCTGCTCGCAGCTCGGCTACATGTTCGTGGCGCTCGGCGTCGGCGCCTATGGCGCGGCGATCTTCCATCTGTTCACGCATGCCTTCTTCAAGGCGCTGCTCTTCCTCGGCTCTGGCTCGGTCATCCATGCCGTCTCCGACGAGCAGGACATGCGCCTGATGGGCGGGTTGAGGACGCTTATCCCCAAGACCTACTGGATGATGGTGATCGGCACGCTGGCGCTGACCGGCGTCGGCATCCCGGCGACGGTGATCGGCACCGCCGGCTTCTTCTCCAAGGACGCCATCATCGAAGCGTCCTTTGCCAGCCACAACGCGGTCGCGGGCTTTGCCTTCGTGCTGCTCGTGATCGCCGCCGCCTTCACAAGCTTCTATTCCTGGCGACTGATCTTCATGACCTTCCACGGCGAGCCGCGCGCCAGCCACGAGGTCATGCATCACGTGCATGAATCGCCGCCGGTGATGCTGGTGCCGCTCTACGTGCTGGCTGCCGGCGCGCTGTTTGCCGGTGTCATTTTCCACGGCGCCTTCATCGGCGAGGGCTATGCCGAGTTCTGGAAGGCCTCGCTGTTCACGCTGCCGGACAACCACATCCTGCACGAGATCCACGAATTGCCGTTGTGGGTGGAACTGGCTCCGTTCATCGCCATGGTCATCGGCTTTGCGGTCGCGTGGAAGTTCTACATCCGCTCGCCGGAACTGCCCCGGAGCGTCGCCGCCAACCATCGCCTGCTCTACGGCTTCCTGCTCAACAAATGGTATTTCGACGAGCTCTACGACTTCCTTTTCGTGCGGCCGGCGAAGCGCCTCGGCCGGTTCCTATGGAAGACTGGTGACGGCGCCATCATCGACGGGCTCGGCCCGGACGGCATCTCGGCGCGCGTCGTCGACGTCACCAACCGCGTCGTCAAATTGCAGACCGGCTACCTCTACCACTATGCCTTCACCATGCTGATCGGCGTGGCCGCTCTCGTCACCTGGATGATGCTCTGATGACCGACTGGCCAATCCTCTCGCTGGTCACCTTCCTGCCGCTGGTTGGTGTTCTGCTCATTCTGCCGATCAGCGACGACAGCGAAAACGCGCGCCGTAACATCCGCTCGATCG
The DNA here is from genome assembly GCF_001672445.1 of Mesorhizobium sp. WSM3873. NCBI lineage: Bacteria > Pseudomonadati > Pseudomonadota > Alphaproteobacteria > Hyphomicrobiales > Phyllobacteriaceae > Mesorhizobium > Mesorhizobium sp. WSM3873. The sequence goes on from NZ_LYTM01000027.1 coordinate 44,897, forward strand.
CCTTCATCACGACGGCGTTCACCTTCGTGGTGTCGCTGTTCATCTGGAAGGGTTTCGACAATTCGCAGGCCGGCTTCCAGTTCGTCGAGAAGCACGCCTGGCTGGATTCGGGCATCTCCTATCATATGGGCGTCGACGGCATCTCGATGCTGTTCGTCATCCTGACCACCTTCCTGATGCCGCTCTGCATCCTGGCCTCGTGGGATGCGATCGAGAAGCGCGTCAAGGCCTACATGATCGCCTTCCTGATCCTCGAGACGCTGATGATCGGCGTGTTCTGCGCGCTCGACATCGTGCTCTTCTACGTCTTCTTCGAGGGCGGCCTGATCCCGATGTTCATCATCATCGGTGTCTGGGGCGGCAAGCGGCGCGTCTATGCCTCGTTCAAGTTCTTCCTTTATACGCTTGCCGGCTCGGTGCTGATGCTGCTCGCCATCATGGCGATGTTCTTCCAGTCCGGCACGACCGACATCACCACGCTGCTGACGCATAGCTTCCCGGCCAACATGCAGACCTGGCTGTGGCTCGCCTTCTTTGCCTCCTTCGCGGTGAAGATGCCGATGTGGCCGGTGCACACCTGGCTGCCCGACGCGCATGTCGAGGCGCCGACGGCGGGTTCGGTCATCCTGGCCGGCATCCTGTTGAAGATGGGCGGATACGGCTTCCTGCGCTTCTCGCTGCCGATGTTCCCGCTGGCGTCGGAGATGTTCGCGCCGCTGATCTTCACGCTCTCGGTCGTCGCCATCATCTACACCTCGCTGGTGGCGCTGATGCAGGAGGACATGAAGAAGCTCATCGCCTATTCGTCGGTCGCCCATATGGGTTTCGTCACCATGGGCATCTTCGCGATGAACCAGGAGGGCGTGCAGGGCGCGATGTTCCAGATGCTCAGCCATGGGCTCGTCTCCGGCGCGCTGTTCCTGTGCGTCGGCGTCATCTACGACCGCATGCATACGCGCGAGATCGACGCCTATGGCGGGCTGGTCAACAACATGCCGAAATACGCGACCGCGTTCATGATCTTCACCATGGCCAATGTCGGCCTGCCGGGCACCAGCGGCTTCGTCGGCGAGTTCCTGACCATGCTCGGTGTGTTTCGGGTCAACACCTGGGTGGCGTTCTTCGCCGCTACCGGCGTCATCCTGTCGGCGGCCTACGCGCTCTGGCTCTACCGCCGCGTGATCTTCGGCGCGCTGACCAAGGAGAGCTTGAAGAACCTGCTCGATCTGTCGACGCGCGAGAAGGCGATCATCTACCCGCTTGTGGTGCTGGTGATCTTCTTCGGCGTCTATCCGGCGCCTGTGTTCGACGCCACCACGCAGTCGGTCAAGGCGCTCGTCACCAACGTCACCGCTTCCATCAATTCCGCGCAGACCGCGGCGGCGAACTGACCGGGGAAACACCATGACGCCGGACCTTCTCTCCAGCCTTTCGCTCTCGACGCCGGAACTGATCCTCGCCATCGGCGCGCTGGCGCTTCTGATGGTGGGTGCGTATTCGCGCTCCAACAACACCATGACGGTGACCGGGCTCGCGGTCGCGGTGCTTGTGATCGCCGGCCTGTGGCTGGCTTTCTCCGGCGGCGAGGGGTCTGCCTATGGCAGCGCTTTCGTCCAGGACTCCTTCGGCCGCTTCATGAAGATGCTGGCGCTGATCGGCTCTGCCGTCACGCTCGTCATGTCGATGCGGTTTGCCAGGCAGGAGCATTTCGACAAGTTCGAATATCCGGTGCTGATCGTGCTGTGCACGCTCGGCATGATGCTGATGATCTCGGCCAACGGCATGATCGGCCTTTATCTCGGGCTCGAGCTGCAGTCGCTGGCGATCTATGTGCTGGCGGCGATCAACCGTGACAATGTCCGCTCGACCGAGGCCGGCCTTAAATATTTCGTTCTCGGCGCGCTGTCGTCGGGCATGCTGCTCTACGGCATCTCGCTGGTCTACGGCTATACCGGCAACACCGGCTTTCACGAGATCGCGACGGCGCTGGGCAGCGGCGAACGTCAGCTCGGCCTTGTCTTCGGCCTTGTCTTCGTGCTCGCCGGCCTCGCCTTCAAGATCTCGGCGGTGCCGTTCCACATGTGGACGCCGGACGTCTATGAGGGCGCACCGACGCCGATCACCGCCTTCCTGGCCGCCGCCCCGAAGATGGCGGCGATGGCGCTGATCGTGCGCGTCACCATGGGCGCCTTCAAGCCGATCGCCGCCGACTGGCAGCAGATCGTCGTCTTCATCTCGATCGCCTCGATGGCGCTCGGCGCCTTCGCCGCGATCGGCCAGACCAACATCAAGCGGCTGATGGCCTATTCCTCGATCGGCCATATGGGCTACGCGCTGGTCGGCCTTGCCGCGAACAGCCAGGCCGGCGTGCGCGGCGTGGCGATCTACATGCTGATCTATCTGGTGATGACGCTCGGCACCTTCGCCTTCATCCTCGCCATGCGGCGCAAGGAGGGCAATGTCGAGCAGATCGGCGATCTGGCGGGCCTCGCCTCGACCAATCCCATCATGGCCACCATCCTCACCATCCTGATGTTCTCGCTGGCCGGCATTCCGCCGCTCGCCGGCTTCTGGGGGAAATGGTACGTGTTCCTCGCCGCCATCAACGCGCATCTCTATGCCCTGGCGATCATCGGCGTGCTGGCTTCGGTGGTGGGTGCCTACTATTACCTGCGCATCATCAAGATCATGTGGTTCGACGAGCCTGTCGGCGGCTTCGTGCCGATGGCCAGCGAATTGCGCCTCGTGCTCGGCGTCAGCGGCGCCTTCGTGCTGTTCTATGTGCTGATCGGCGGGCCGATCGGCAGCTATGCCGAAGCCGCCGCCAAGACCTTCTTCTGACGGGATGGCATTTCGGCTGGCTCCAACCGCGGCGTCGGAGGGGTTCCGGCTCGAGGCCCATGACAGCGTTGGCTCGACCAACGCGCTGGCGCTTGAGCATGCACGCGCGGGCGATCCGGGAAAACTCTGGATCGTCTCGAAGAAGCAGGAAAGCGGACGCGGTCGGCGCGGCCGCGCCTGGGCGACGCCTGAAGGCAATCTGGCGGCGACGCTGCTTCTGGTTTCGAATGGCGAGCTGCGGCTCGCCGCGACGCTTGGCTTCGTCGCCGGGCTTGCATTGGCTGACGCGCTCGATGCCGTCGTCCCGCAAGGGCGGATCGCCGTTGGCCTGGACGGAGCCAGCGAAGGACGCAACCGCTTCGAGCTGAAATGGCCGAACGACGTGCTCGCCACCGGCGCCAAGCTTGCCGGCATCCTGCTGGAATCGACCCTGCTCGAAGGCGGCCGTTTCGCGGTTGCCGTCGGCATCGGCGTCAACGTCGTGGCATACCCCGAGGATCTGCCTTATCCGGCGACGTCGCTGCAGGCACTTGGCGCCAATTGCGATGCCGAGATGCTGTTCCTGGCGCTCTCGGATGCCTGGAGCGAGAATTTCAGATTGTGGGATGACGGGCGGGGACTTAGCGCGATTAGGAAACGCTGGTTGGCTCGCGCCGCGGGGCTCGGCGGCGAGGTTGCTGTCAGAATTGACGGCAATGTGGTGCGCGGCGTCTTCGAAACCATTGACGAGGACTGCCGTTTCGTGATCCGCGACGATGACGGAACTGCTTTGACGATAGCGGCCGGCGACGTGCATTTCGGCGCGGTCGCGTCGGCCCGTCTTTGACGACTTGATTTGATTGGCTTGGCCTGATTGGCCAGGAAGGAAAGGATTTATGGCGAATACTGAGAACGCCGAACTCGTCTTCGCGCCGCTCGGCGGCGTCGGCGAGATCGGCATGAACTTCGCCCTCTATGGCTACGGGCCCGCGAACGCGCGCGAATGGATCGTCGTCGATGTCGGAGTCACATTTCCGGACAGCGCGCATCCGGGCGTCGATCTGATCCTGCCCGACACACGCTTCATCGAGGAGAACCTCGACGGCTTGCGCGGCGTGGTCATAACCCATGCGCATGAGGACCATTACGGCGCGCTGCTCGATATCTGGCCGAAGCTCAAAGTGCCGGTCTGGATGACGCCGTTCACCGCCGGCCTGCTGGAGGCCAAACGGCAGGGCGAGCAGAACGCGCCAAAAATCCCGGCAATGATCTACAGGGCCGGCGACACGTTCACCATCGGGCCGTTCGAGATCGAAGCCATCCCGGTTGCGCATTCCATTCCCGAGCCGATGTCGCTGGCGATCTCCACGCCCGCCGGCACGGTAATCCACACCGGCGACTGGAAGATCGATCCGGCGCCGACGATCGGCCCCAAGACGGACGAGGCGCGCTTCCGCGCTTACGGCGACAAGGGCGTGCTGGCGCTGATCTGCGATTCCACCAATGCGCTGAGGGAAGGGGAGTCGCCGTCGGAAGTGGCGGTCGGCGAGGGCCTGAAAGGCGTCATCGAAAACGCCAAGGGCCGCGTCGCGGTCACCACCTTTTCCTCCAATGTCGGGCGCATCGTTTCGATCGCCAAGGCTGCGCGGGATGCAGGCCGGCAGTGCCTTGTGCTCGGCCGCTCGCTGAAGCGCGTGATCGATGTCGCGACCGAACTCGGCTACATGGACGGCCTGCCGGAATTCATTGCCGAGGAGGATTACGGCTATATCCCGCGCGAGAATCTGGTGGTCATCTGCACCGGCAGCCAGGGCGAGCCGCTGGCCGCACTTGCGAAGCTTTCGCGCGACGAGATGAAGTCGGTGGCGCTGACGGCCGGCGACACGGTGGTGTTTTCGTCGCGCACCATTCCCGGCAACGAGAAGGCGATCCTAGAAATCAAGAACCGGCTGATCGACCTCGGCATGAAGATCATCGAGGACGGCGACGCGCTGGTGCATGTCTCCGGCCATCCGCGCCGCAGCGAGTTGCGCAAGATGTATGAATGGGTGCGGCCGCAGATCGGCGTGCCGGTGCACGGCGAGGCGGCGCATCTGGTGGCGCAGGGCTCGCTGATGTCGATGTCGGGCATCGGCCAGGTGGCGCAGGTGCGCGACGGCGATATGTTGAGGCTCTGGCCCGGTCCGGCCACGATCATCGACCAGGTGCCGTTCGGCCGCCTCTACAAGGATGGATACTTGATCGGCACCGATCAGGCGATGGGCATACGCGACCGGCGCAAGCTGTCCTATGCCGGACATGTCGCGGTCAACGTCGTGCTCGACGAGAAATACGAGCTAGCCGGCGATCCCGATCTGGTGGCGATCGGCGTCGCCGAGGCCGATGCCAGCGGCGAGACGCTAGAGGACCTGATGCTCGATGCGGCAATCGGCGCGGTGGACTCGATCCCCCGCCAGCGCAGAAAAGACCTCGACCTTGTGCAGGAGGCCGTGCGCCGCGCCGTCCGCGGCGCCGCCAACGAAGCCTGGGGCAAGAAGCCGCTGGTGACGGTGTTTGTCACTAGAGCGGGATGAAGTCATCTCCGGTCGTATCCTGCATTGGCGAAGTAGTTTGAGCACTCGGCGGGTGTCGTCCGGTTGAGGATTTCGCCGATCGCCTGGCAGACGGTCTCGGCCGTCCGTTTGGC
>NZ_LYTM01000028.1:0-48458 GCF_001672445.1 Mesorhizobium sp. WSM3873
GGCGATTGTCTTCGCCGCTGCGGCCAGGATCACCTGCCTTTCCCGGCAACAGTCCTTCGATACGCTGCCATTGCGCGCTGCTCAGTTCATATCGACGTGCCATCCACCGCTCTCCAGATCGAATCTGGAAGCCTATGAATCATGCATCAACGCGATTTTGAATCCTGAATGTCCATTGGTCCTAGAGCAGTCACCGACCGGCCAGCCTGTGAGCAGCAAAATTCTTCAGCTGCGCTTCGGCGCCCCTGTTCACTCGCCCAATATCACACCGGAGGCGACAATCTGCGCGGTTCGGGCGGTGAGCTTCTCGCGCTTTACAAGCGTGGGCTTTTTATAGGGCGTTTTCATCTCACCGTTCCGGGCAACCAGGCTGCCTGTGCTGGTCAAGACTGTGAACGCGCTGGCACTGCTTGCGTTCCGCAGGGCGCGTTGGCGGGTTGGAGGTGAGCCCTCTAGTGTGGGCGCGCTCGCTGCACCGGTGGCGCCGCATTTGCCGATATAAAGTCTGCTCCAGTGCCTTGCGGGCCCCGCTTGTAGATCAGCCGAATGACAAGTCCGGCATATCCAATCTGGAGAATAATCATCGCAAGCATAGCGCAGCCAAGCGCCTTCCAGGCGGAGCCGGTTTGCAGCCCGACCCAGATTGCGACCGTGAACGAACTCGCGAACATGCCCACCAGAAATTGCGGAAAATACATCGCCAGTACCCTCGACCCTTAAAGCGCCCGCCGCTCCATCGCGGAGCGGCGGGCCCCCCAAAATACCCCCCGGCTACCGAGGCACAGTCCACCCCGGCATTGCTGACAGTGCAATTGCGATGCCAGACACGGTGGCCCATTACGGGACACCTATGCCGTTGATGCAAGGCGTTGGCGCCGATTAATATTAACCGTGGCTAATATGCAACCCTGGGGGCCGTGAGAGACCAACTTCTGTGAGTTGTGGTCAAGCCGATGGCCGGCTAGCGCCGCTGAAACGCCACGCGAGATTTAGCGGCTTCAACCGCGCGCCAGCAGCGCCTCGACTTCCTGGAGCGTCGGCATGGAAGGCGCGGTGCCCGGCCGGGTCACCGAAATGCCTGCGACGGCACAGGCGAAGCGCACCGCCTCCAGCGGCTCGACGCCCTTGGCAAGCGCCGCCGCAAGTCCACCATTGAAGGCGTCGCCCGCCCCCGTGGTTTCGATTACAGGGCCGGCACTGACGGCGCCGACGTGATCGGATCGCTCCCTGGTGTGCAGCAGCGCGCCCTTCTCGCCAAGCGTCACGATCACGGCGCCGACGCCCTTTGCCAGCAGGCTGTCGGCGGCGCGGCGGGCATCGTCGACCGAAGAGACGGCGATGCCGGTCAGCCCTTCGGCCTCGGACTCGTTGGGTGTGACGTAGTCGCAAAGCGCGTAGATGCTGTCCGGCAGGGTGGCGGCCGGCGCTGGGTTAAGAATGGTAGTCACCCCTGCCCCGTGCGCAATTTGCAAGGCTTTCAGCGCCGCGTCGATCGGCTGCTCGAGCTGGGTGACGAAGACGCCCGCCGAGCGGATCAGGTCGGCATGCGCCTCGATGTCAGCGGACGAGATCAGCATCGCAGCACCCGGGCTGACGATGATGGCGTTGTTGCCGCTGCCCTCCTCGACAAAGATATAAGCCGCCCCGGTGTAGCTGTCCGGCGTGTCGATGACCGCGCTCTTGACGCCCGCATCCTTCCACGTCTGCTTGGCCATGTCGGCGAAGGCATCGATGCCGAGCCGGGTCAGGAAGGTGATGTCGGCGCCGAGTTTGCCGGCTGCGACCGCCTGGTTCGAGCCCTTGCCGCCGGGTCCGAGCTTGAACGAATTGCCGAGGATCGTCTCGCCCATGCGCGGCTGGCGGTCGGCGCGATAGGCGGTGTCGGCGACGAAGACACCCAGGATGACGACTGGCTTGCTGGCGGACATCTCCTTACTCCGCATCCGGCGGAATGACGCCCTTGCGGAAGGCAAAGCAGCCATAGAAGCGGCGCTCACCAGTCTGGATAACGCAATAAGCCTTCTTGGCCCGCTCGTAGAAGGCGTAGCGCTCGATCGAGATCATCGGCCAGGGTTTGCCCTCAGCCGCGTCGATCTCCTGCTGCACCTCCTTCTGCACCGGCGGGATCTCGTTCGGCTTGCCGACGATCTCCATGCGCGCGGCCGCGTCGTTGACGAAGCTGTCCAGCGGATAGAGCGACAGCACCGCCTTCACCACTTCGGCCGCCGGCGCATCGATGCGCAGCAGCTTGCCGAGCACCGTCTGCTTGGCGACGGAGTCGGATGGGAAATTGGTGTCGGCGATGATCAGGTCGTCGCCGTGCCCCATCGCCCGCAGTGCCTGGAGCACGTCGGCGTTGAGCAGCGGATTGATCCCTTTGAGCATTGGGTTTCCTCGATGTGTGTTTGCGGTCAGAGACGCTTGCCGGTCCCTGCGTCGAAGAGATGGACATGGTCGAGCCGCGGCCTGAGCTTCAGCGTATCGCCAGGCTTGAAGTCGTGACGCTCGCGGAACAGCGCCACCATCTCGCCCTCGCCGAAGCGCACGAACACCAGCGTTTCCGAGCCGGTCGGCTCGACCACCGAAATCGTGGACGCCACACCGTCGGGATGGATCTCCAGATGCTCGGGACGGACGCCATAGACGACGGCCTGGCCGTCCGCCGCGGCGATGCTGGCAGGCATCGGAAAGGCCGAGCCTGCTATGTCGACCTCCGGCCTTTCACCCTTCTTCACCGTGCCCTTGAGCAGGTTCATCGCCGGCGAGCCGATGAAGCCCGCGACGAACAGGTTGGCCGGCCGGTCGAACAGTTGCAGCGGCGCGCCGATCTGCTCGATGCGGCCGTCGCGCATCACCACAATCTTGTCGGCCATGGTCATGGCCTCGATCTGGTCGTGTGTGACGTAGATGGTGGTGGTCTTCAGCCGCTGATGCAGTTCCTTGATCTCGGTGCGCATCTGCACGCGCAGCTTGGCATCGAGGTTTGAGAGCGGCTCGTCGAACAGAAACACCTGCGGGTTGCGCACGATCGCGCGGCCCATGGCGACGCGCTGGCGCTGGCCGCCGGAAAGCTGGCGCGGATAGCGCTTGAGATAGGGATTGAGGTCGAGGATGTCGGCCGCACGCTTCACCCGCTCGGCGACGATGGCCGGATCGGTGCCGCGCAGCTTCAGCGCGAAAGCCATGTTCTGCTCCACCGTCTTGTGCGGATAGAGCGCGTAGTTCTGGAACACCATGGCGATGTCGCGCTTGGCCGGCGGCAGGTTGTTGACGATGCGGTCGCCGATCGAAATCGTTCCGCCGGAAACCGTTTCCAGCCCCGCCACCATCCGCAGCAGCGTGGACTTGCCGCAGCCCGAAGGGCCGACCAGGACGACGAATTGACCGTCGGCGATATCGACGCTGACCTCATGTAGAACCTTGACGGTTCCGAAAGCCTTGGCCACATTGGCGATCGCGACTTGAGCCATTGTCTCCCCTATCTTTTTTGGTGAAGCTAGCCATTGCCAACGGCAAGGGCAAGTCGGTATCTTATAGATAAAAAGCCAATCTTGTTGACAAGGTAATCGATTACGCGAATAGTGACGAGTGCCAATCCGAATGCCGGTCCTTATCCCGAAAATCGGATCTCCAGGCGACGCAGGGTGGGGTCCCACGCTGCCCTATGGTATAGGAGAACCGCAGACGTTTCGACGTCCGAGAGATTGGCAGAATCAATTCACGACTGAAGTTCTGGGAGGAACCTTGAGATGAGAGTCGATCTTTACGAAAAACTGGTGCGCACCGGGGCGACCCGCCGCGATTTGCTGAAGGGCGCGGCCAGCATGGCGGCGCTCGCAGCGGCGTCCGGCACGGGGCTTGGCGCGCTGACCAGGCCGGCGGCTGCCGCCGACGACCTGCGCGCGAAAATCCTGCAGATACCCGGCGTCGGCAAAGGCCAGCCGACGGACGCCGACTTCCAGAAAGTCGGTGAGCTCTGCCTGGAAGCGACCAAGGCCAACGTCAAGCAAGGCGAGTTCGCCGGTGTCGAGCTCACCTTCATGGGCCTCAACAACCAGAACCTGCACAACGTGCTGTTCCGCGGCTTCCTGAAGCCGTGGGAGGCCTATACCGGCGCCAAGATCAGCTGGATCGACCTCGCCCAGGCCGACTACAACGCCCGTCTGCAACAGTCGATCGCGACCAAAACCGTCGACTTCGACATCATCGAGATGGGTGCGCCCTTCGAGGGCGACGTCTGCGGCAAGGGCCTCACCTCGGAGATGCCCGACTGGGTCAAGAAGCAGATCGACATGGACGATCTCGTCAATTACCTCAAGCCGCCGGTCGGCACCTGGGACGGCAAGCAGTATCGTGTGACCATCGACGGCGATACGCACAACTTCAACTACCGCACCGACGTATTCTCCGATCCCGACCTCGCCAAGGCTTGGAAGGAGAGCGGCGCGACGACCGAATGGGGCGTGCCCAAGACCTGGCAGGAAGTGCAGGCCGTCACCAAGTTCCTCAAGGGCAAGCAGTTCAAGGGCCAGGACGTCTATGGCTATCTTGACGCGCCCAAGCCCTGGGGCGGCTTCGGTTTCTACTTCCTCGGCAGCCGCGCCTCTGCCTATGCCAAGCACCCCGACGACAAGGCCTGGCTGTTCGACCCGGATACGATGAAGCCGCGCATCAACAACCCGGCTTGGGTGCGGGCCATCCAGGACGTCATCGACGCCCTGCCCTCGGAGCCGCCGGATCAGATCAACGCCGATCCGAACACCACCGGCTTCCAGCAGTTCCTGGCCGGCACGGGGTCGATGATCCCGTGGTGGGGCGATATCGGCTCCAACGTCAAGACCAACGACTCTTCGGTCATCGGCGACGTCACCGGCTTCTCGATCCTGCCGGGCTCGGACGACGTCTACAATTCGAAGACCGGAAAGTGGGACAAGCTGGCCAGCGGCCCGAACTATGCGCCGAACTGCGCCTATCTCGGCTGGGGCGTCTACGTCATGGCCCGCGTCGACAGCGACGAGAAGAAGAAGAAGGCGGCGTGGTCGGCGGCGGCCCATCTCGGCGGCAAGGATCTGTCGCTGTGGTGCGCGGCCTATCCTTCCGGCTTCCAGCCCTACCGCAACTCCCATTTCAACATTCCGGAATGGGTGACGGCCGGCTATGACGAGGCCTTCATCACCTCCTATCTCAAGTCGGAGGGCGACTCCTACAACCATCCGAACGCCGCGATCGAGCCGCGCATCCCCGGCATCTTCCAGTACTACAGCGCCGCCGAGGATATTCTGGCCAACACCTTCGCCGGCAAGATGAAGGCGCAGGAAGGTGCGGATGCCATCGCCGCCGCCTGGGAGAAGCTGACCGACCAGATCGGCCGCGAGAACCAAATCAAGCTCTACAAAGCCTCGCTCGGCATGTAGGCTGTCCCATGAGAAGTCGCGGCCCGGCGACCTCGTCGCCGGGCCGCATGTTGACCGGCAATGGCCGGTCATTTGGACTTCCAGCAATTCCAGGAAAAGCGTGAAGCGGTTTTCCTCCGGAATTGCATCCAAGCAAGGTAGAGGCGAGAGGCGTGGCTGAGCAGACTTCAACCGCCAATGCATGGCCGGCTAACTCCGCAGCGATCGATCTGATTCCGCCCGGCCGCAAGCGCCTCGGCTGGGCCCTGATGATCGCCGCGACGCTCGTGCTGCTGGCGACGATCGTCATGCAGATCCTTTACAAGACTGAGGTCGACACGATCGGCTTCTATACCTGGCGTCCGGTGGTCTACGCCTATGTGCTGTGGGGCGTGGCGCTCGGCGCCTGGCAAGTGCTGACGCGCGGCGAGGACGGCCAGCGCGCGCTGTTCCTGCTGCCGGCGCTGCTCTTCACCGTCGCCATGGTGATCTTCCCGACGCTGTTCGGCTTCTATATCGCGCTGACCGACTGGAACCTCAGCTCCTTCGCTGGCCGCAGGTTCAACGGTCTCGACAATTTCTGGCAGATGCTGGCCGACCCCTACTACCGCAACGCGCTCTTCAACATGGTCCTCTATGTGCTGGCGGTGCTGGTCGAATATGTCATCGCCTTCGGACTGGCGCTGCTGCTCAACGCGCAGATCCGCGCCAGAAAATTCTTCCGTGTGGTCTTCCTGCTGCCGCTCATGCTGTCGCCGGTGGCGGTCTCCTGGATGGTTGGCAAGTCGCTGATGGAATACCGGTTCGGACCGGCATCGACGCTGGCGCGCCATCTCGGCTGGGACAATCCTGCCTTCTTCTCCGACCCGATCATCGCGCGCATCTCGATCATGGTGCTCGACGCCTGGACCTTCATTCCGTTCATGATGATCATGCTGCTCGCCGGCCTGCAAGCGATGTCGCGCGAGGTGATCGAGGCGGCGCGCGTCGACGGCGCGACGACGTGGCAGACCTTCTGGCAGGTTACTTTCCCGCTGATGCTGCCGGTGTCCGTGACGGCGGTGATCCTGCGCATCATCTTCAAGCTGAAGCTCGCCGACATCATCATTACGGTGACGTCCGGCGGGCCCGGCGGCGCCACCGATTCCGTTTCGAGCTTCATCTACCGCGAATATCGCGACCGTTCGAATGTCGGCTACGGCACCATGCTCGCCATGGTCTATCTGATCATCATCGTCGTGTTCGTCACCTGGCTGCTGAAGCTCGCCAGTCGCTTCGTGCGCAACGTCAACTGAGCGTCCATATGAGCGTCCAGACCACCGAATATACCGTTTCCGATATCCGCTCCCCGGCGGCCTTCCTCGCCAGCCGCGTCTTCATCTATGGCGCCCTGGTGTTCTGGTCCTTCGTCTGCCTGTTCCCGATCTATTGGACGATCACCACTTCGTTCAAGTCGGCGGTCGATGTCACGCAGGGGCACCTCATCCCCTTCGTCGACTTCCAGCCAGACTGGAAGGGCTGGCGCTCACTCGGCCTGTCGCCGGATTCGATCGTCCAGACCTCGACGGTGCGCGACGAGTTCCTGAAACGCTTCATGAACTCGGTCATTACCTCTGTCGGCGCGTCGAGCCTCGCCATCATCATCGGCAGCCTCGCCGCCTATGGCCTGACCCGATACCGCTACAAGTTCGCCTGGTTCAAGAACGAGGACATCTCCTTCTTCTTCCTCTCGCAGTTGATCCTGCCGCCGGTGGTGCTGGCGCTGCCCTTCCTGGTGCTTTACCGCGAAGTGGCCCTGCTCGACACCCGCATCGGCCTTGTGCTCCTCTACACGCTGATGGTGCTGCCGATCGTCATCTGGATCATGCGCGACCAGTTCAACTCCATTCCCGTCGAGCTCGAGGAGGCGGCACTCGTCGACGGCCTGTCGATCTGGGGCGCCTTCTTCCGCATTGTCATGCCGATCGCGCTCCCCGGCATGGTCGCCGCCTTCATCCTGGCGATGGTGCTCTGCTGGAACGAATATTTCTTCGCCGCCCTTCTGACGTCGACGGATGCCAAGACCATCCCCGTGATGGTGGCGAGCCAGACCGGCTCGCAAGGTATCAACTGGTGGTCGATGGCAGCCCTGGCGACGGCAGCCATCACGCCGCTGGCGATCATCGGCATCGCGCTCGAACGCTATCTGATCATGGGCATGACGGCCGGTTCGGTGAAGTAGCCGCCTTCCCCCTTCTTGTGGGAGAAGCGAGCTAGGCCCGCAATATCGCCCGCAAATGCTCGAGGATCATCGCCACACCCTTCCGGCCCAGCTCGGCCGAGGCATCTGATGCGCCTTTTGTGTACCAGCCGGTATTGTCCGCGAAATGACCGGCATCCACCGCTTCGGGACATAGCGCCTGCATCAGCGATGTCTCGCCGATGCCGGCATGGTCGAACGGATATTTGCCGGTCATTGTGGCCGGCATCAGCGGGTGCACCTGCACCCAGTTGAAGACGTTCTCGCCCTGGGCATGGCCAGCATAGTAGTCGACCATCTTCTCCGAGCCCCACCAGCCCTCGCCGCGTTCCTTCTCCAGGAAGCGGAAAATCGCCTGCCGGCCGGCGGTCTTGAAGGCGAGATCGGTCGGCATGCCGGCGACGAAATTCTCGGTCTGGTGATGGATGATGGCGTGAATGTTGCGGAAGCCGATGCGCAGCAGGCCATAGAACAATTCCTCCGCAAAGGGCGCCAGCACCGGACCGCCGACCTGCACCGAGCCGCTGCCTTCCGGCGGCGCCACGGCATAACTCGCCGCGCCATAATAGAAGGGCGGCAGGATGACGATGTCCCGCTCCTTCTCGATAAGCTCGAGCGTCTTGATGACGGCCAGCGTGTCCATGCCGACCGCCATGTGCTCGCCATGGTATTCGAGCACCCCGAGCGGCAGCGCGACCGGCCAGTTCTCCTCGATCGCCTTGCGGATCTGGTGCGGCAGCATCAGTTCGTAGCGCATGTCCTACTCCATGTTGGTGTGCCGGGCGCGCATCGTCTCCGGCGTTGCGCCTGTGAGCGCCTCGAGTTTCAGCACCATCACCTCGAACAACAGGAAAAGCGCTGCCTCGAACAGCGAGCCCATCGGCAGCACCGAGCTTCTGGCGGCGCCTTGGTCGCTCGCCATGGTCTGGGCCGGAACGAGCAGCGTGAAGTCCGCAAGCTTTGCCGCGCTGCCCGCCGGTTCGGCCGTGAGCAACACCACCTTGGCGCCGGCCTCCCGGGCCACGCGCATCAAGGTGAGAACGGTGGCGGTCTCGCCCGGTCCGGAACTCGCCAGGAATACATCGCCCTGGCCGAGTGGCGGCGTGGTCATATCGCCGACCACCGAAAACCGGCAGGCCGAGATGGAAGAGCCGCATTGCGAAACCCTTGACCTGCAGCGCTTCGCGGCCGCAGCCATAGACGACGATCTTGCCAGCGCCGGCGAGCATTGCGCAGGCGGCGTCAACCCGACCGTCATCGATGCGCCCCAACACGGCGCCGAGCTCGCCCAGCGCTGTCGCAAACAACTCCGATCCGGCTTGCGTCATGGCTGCCTAATCCTGTCTGCCGATGTCTTGATAGGCATGCGGCTTTGCGGTCGCGTTCGGCGCGAAACGCTTGTTTTCGTTCATGCTATCACCGCGAAAATTCGTGTCCAACGAGCCTCGGCGCTTTTGCTGTGCCACCGGCGTGATAGTGTCATGTCAGACAAATCAATCCAGGACATCGTGCGGATATGAAGACACGGCATTTCGACCGCATCGGCAATGGCGGCATCACCTTCACCGAGCTTGGTTTCGGCACCGCGCCGCTCGGCAATCTCTACCGCGCCGTCTCGGACGAGGATGCCAATGCCACGCTGCAGGCGGCATGGAAAACCGGCTGCCGCTATTTCGACACTGCTCCGCTCTATGGCCTCGGCCTTTCCGAAACCCGGCTCAACCCCTTCTTGCGCGGCAAGAAACGCGACGACTATGTGCTGTCGAGCAAGGTCGGCCGCCTCATGCGCGTCTCTGCGCCCGACCAGCGAACCGGCATCGGCAAGTTCTTCGAGACGCCCTCGCGCCGGGAAGTCTACGACTACAGCTACGACGGCGTGATGCGTTCCTTCGAGGCCTCGCTGGAGCGTCTCGGCGCCGACCGCATCGACATCCTTTATGTGCACGATGTCGACATCTTCACCCATGGCAGCAAGGAGGCTTCCGACCGGCGCATCGAGGAGTTCATGTCTTCGGGCTATTACGCGCTGCTCGCGCTGCGTGACCAGGGGGTGATCAAGGCTTTCGGAGGCGGTATCAACGAGTGGCAGGTTTGCCAGACGCTCGCCGAGCGCGGTGATTTCGACCTCTTTCTGCTCGCCGGCCGCTACACGCTGCTCGAGCAGGATGCGCTTGCGAGCTTCCTGCCGCTCTGCGAGCAGCGCGGCATCGGCATCGTTCTTGGCGGGCCCTACAATTCCGGCATACTGGCGACAGGGCCGAAGCCCGGCGCCTTCTACAACTACACAGAGGCGCCAAAAGACGTGCTCGATCGCGTGGCACGCATCGAGGCGGTCTGCAAGCGCCATGGCGTGCGACTGATCGAGGCGGCGTTGCAGTTCCCGCTGCGGCACCCTTCCGTGATGTCGGTAATACCCGGCGGCCAACGGCCGGCCGAAGTCGAAAGCAACCGTGCACTGCTCGACGTGAAGATCCCGGCAGCATTGTGGGCGGATCTCAAGCAAGAAGGCCTGATGCGCGCCGACGCGCCTACCGGCTGATGCCACACATATGCCCCTGGCGCGGGTCACAAAAAGGAAGAGCCGGGCAAGCCCGGCTCATCTGATCTTAAAAAGAAAAGGTCCTAGTTGACCGCGTCCTTGAGGCCCTTGCCGGCCGAGAACTTCGGCACGGTGCGCGCCGGAATCTTCACTTCCGCGCCGGTCTGCGGGTTGCGGCCGGTCGAAGCAGCACGTTTTGACACGGTGAAATTTCCGAAGCCGACAAGCCGGACATCGCCGCCCTTCTTCAGTTCGCCAGTGATCACAGAGAACACCGCATCGACGGCGGACTGCGCATCAGCCTTCGAAATGCTTGCGGAGTCGGCGACGGCGGACACCAGTTCGTTCTTGTTCATAAAAATTCCCTTCCATGAGAAAACCGGAACTACGACTCATCCGGCAGGAAACGGACTTTAGAAAGAAGCGTTCCGGAACCCAAGCCGAAAACCGCAGAATTCCGGGCTTTTTTCCACTTTTTCGGAGATTTTTCACATGAAAAAGCCGGGCTGAAAGCCCGGCTCTCTCTTTGTGCATTGCAACCTTAGAAGAAACTAATGCGCAAGCGACTTGCCGGCGTCGTCGCCGGCGTCCGCGCCGGCCGGCGGATTGACCGGCTCGACCCATTCGATCGGCTCCGGCATCCTGACCAGCGCGTGCCTCAGCACCTCGCCGACCCGCGACACCGGAATGATCTCCATGTTGTTCTTCACATTGTCCGGGATCTCCGCCAGGTCCTTGGCATTGTCTTCCGGGATCAGCACCTTCTTGATGCCGCCGCGCAGCGCGGCAAGCAGCTTCTCCTTCAGGCCGCCGATCGGCAGCACCCTGCCCCGCAGCGTCACCTCGCCGGTCATTGCCACATCGGCGCGGACCGGAATACCCGTGAGCACGGACACGATCGCCGTCACCATCGCCACACCCGCCGACGGGCCGTCCTTGGGGGTCGCGCCCTCCGGCACGTGGACGTGGATGTCGCGCTTGTCGAACAGCGGCGGCTCGATGCCGAAATCGATGGCCCGCGAGCGGACGTAAGAGGCCGCTGCAGAGATCGATTCCTTCATCACGTCGCGCAGGTTGCCGGTCACCGTCATGCGTCCCTTGCCGGGCATCATGACGCCCTCGACGGTGAGCAGCTCGCCGCCGACTTCCGTCCAGGCAAGACCCGTGACGACGCCGACCTGATCGTCGGCCTCGACCTGACCGAAGCGGAAGCGCGGCACGCCGAGATAATCGGCGAGGTTGTCGGCCGTGATCTTCACCGTCTTCTTCTTCGTCTTCAGGATCTCGGTCACCGCCTTGCGCCCGAGCTTCATCAGCTCGCGCTCGAGGCTTCTGACGCCCGCTTCACGGGTGTAGGTCTGGATGATGCCGCGGATCGCGTCCTCGCCGACCGAGAACTCGTTCGGCTGCAGCGCGTGATCGCGGATCACCTTCGGCATCAGGTGCCGCTTGGCGATCTCGATCTTCTCGTCCTCGGTGTAGCCGGCGATGCGGATGATCTCCATGCGGTCCATCAGGGGCGCAGGGATGTTCAGCGTGTTCGCCGTCGTCACGAACATCACGCTCGACAGGTCGTATTCGACTTCGAGGTAATGGTCCATGAACGTCGAGTTCTGCTCCGGATCGAGCACCTCGAGCAGGGCCGACGACGGATCGCCGCGGAAGTCCTGGCCCATCTTGTCGATTTCGTCGAGCAGGAAGAGGGGGTTGGACTTCTTGGCCTTCTTCATCGACTGGATGACCTTGCCGGGCATCGAGCCGATATAGGTCCGCCTGTGACCGCGGATCTCGGCCTCGTCGCGCACGCCGCCGAGCGCCATTCGGATGAACTCACGCCCCGTGGCCTTGGCAATCGACTTGCCGAGCGAGGTTTTGCCGACGCCGGGCGGGCCGACGAGGCACAGGATCGGACCCTTGATCTTCTTCTGACGGCTCTGCACGGCGAGATACTCGACGATGCGCTCCTTGACCTTGTCGAGGCCGAAGTGATCGGCGTCGAGCACGTCCTGGGCGTAGCCGAGATCCTGCTTGACCTTGGAGTTCTTGCCCCACGGGATCGACAGCAGCCAGTCGAGATAGTTGCGCACGACCGTCGATTCAGCCGACATCGGCGACATCGACCGCAGCTTCTTCAACTCGGCTTCCGCCTTCTCGCGGGCTTCCTTGGAGAGCTTGGTCTTCTTGATGCGCGCCTCGATCTCGGCAGCCTCGTCGCGGCCGTCCTCGCCCTCGCCAAGCTCCTTCTGGATCGCCTTCATCTGCTCGTTGAGGTAGTACTCGCGCTGCGTCTTCTCCATCTGGCGCTTGACTCTGCTGCGGATGCGCTTCTCCACCTGGAGCACGGAGATCTCGGCTTCCATGAAGCCCATCGCCTTCTCGAGACGCTCCTTGACGGAGAGCGTGGCGAGCATCTCCTGCTTCTCGGGAATCTTGATGGCCAGGTGCGAGGCAACCGTGTCGGCGAGCTTGGAATAGTCGTCGATCTGACTGGCGGCACCTACCACTTCGGGTGAGATCTTTTTGTTCAGCTTGACGTAGTTTTCGAAGTCGGTGACGACCGAGCGGGCAAGCGCCTCGATTTCGACCTCTTCCTCCTCCGGCTCGACCAACGCGGTGGCGCGGGCCTCGTGGAAGTCGGCACGATCGGTGAACGAGACGATCTTGGCGCGCGAGGCGCCCTCGACCAGCACCTTCACGGTGCCATCGGGAAGCTTCAGGAGTTGCAGCACATTGGCGAGCGTGCCGATGTCGAAAATCGCATCGGGCTCAGGATCATCGTCGGCTGCGTTCATCTGGGTGGCAAGCAGGATCTGCTTTTCCTGACCCATCACTTCTTCCAGCGCCTTGATCGACTTTTCACGCCCGACAAAGAGCGGGACGATCATGTGCGGGAACACGACGATGTCGCGCAGTGGGAGGACTGCAAACACGCCGTCGCCGGAAGCCCTGGATATTTTGGCCATTGTCCAACCTTTCATGTCGCGGCCGCTAATTGAGCCAACCGCGAATCTTATATTAACGACCGAGCGTCGTTCCGCCTACCACCGTTTGTGACGGGAATTTTACAGCGCAGAATTCTGGCCCTCGGCCTTCCGCTGTTAGGTGGATGCGGGCGGTGCAAAGATCAAGGGTTAGCATGCTTTGATCAGCCACTCCATCACCTACAGGTAAGCCCCTCACAGCAAAACGGCGCCACACGGGCGCCGTTCCATGAAAATTTGCCGGATCAGTGCCATTTCAGGCGCTGACATTGCCCTTCTTTTCCTTCTGCTCGGAATAGATGTAAAGCGGCCGGGCGTTACCCGAGACCACCTCTTCCGAGATCACCACCTCACGCACGCCTTCCAGCGCCGGAAGCTCGAACATCGTGTCGAGCAGGATCGCTTCCATGATGGAACGCAGGCCGCGCGCGCCGGTCTTGCGCTCGATGGCGCGCTTGGCGATCGCCGACAGCGCGTTCTCGTGGAAGGTGAGATCCACATTCTCCATCTCGAACAGCCGCTGATACTGCTTGACCAGCGCGTTTTTCGGTTCCGTCAGGATCTGGATCAGCGCCGGCTCGTCGAGGTCCTCGAGCGTCGCCAGAACCGGCAGACGGCCGACGAATTCCGGGATCAGGCCGAATTTCAAAAGATCCTCGGGCTCGACTTGGCGGAACAGGTCGCCGGTGCGGCGATCCTCGGGCGACGCCACGGTTGCGCCGAAGCCGATCGAGGTCTTGCGGCCGCGATCCGAGATGATCTTGTCCAGTCCGGCAAAGGCGCCGCCGCAGATGAACAGGATGTTGGCGGTGTCGACCTGCAGGAATTCCTGCTGCGGGTGCTTGCGGCCGCCCTGCGGCGGCACGGAGGCCACCGTGCCTTCCATGATCTTCAACAGCGCTTGCTGAACGCCCTCGCCCGAGACGTCGCGGGTGATCGACGGGTTGTCCGACTTGCGCGAGATCTTGTCGATCTCATCGATATAGACGATGCCGCGCTGGGCACGTTCGACATTGTAGTCGGCCGACTGCAAGAGCTTCAGGATGATGTTCTCGACGTCCTCGCCGACGTAACCGGCTTCGGTCAGCGTCGTGGCGTCGGCCATGGTGAAAGGCACGTCGATGATGCGGGCGAGCGTCTGGGCGAGCAGCGTCTTGCCGCAGCCGGTCGGGCCGATCAGCAGGATGTTCGACTTTGCCAATTCGACGTCGTTGTTCTTGCCGGCATGCGCGAGGCGCTTGTAGTGGTTGTGGACGGCCACCGACAGCACCCGCTTGGCGTAGGGCTGGCCGATGACATAGTCGTCGAGAACCTTGAGGATCTCCTGCGGGGTCGGCACGCCCTCGCGCGACTTCACCATCGAGGTCTTGTTCTCCTCGCGGATGATGTCCATGCACAGTTCGACGCATTCGTCGCAGATGAAGACGGTCGGACCGGCGATCAGCTTGCGCACTTCGTGCTGGCTTTTGCCGCAAAACGAGCAATAGAGCGTGTTCTTTGAATCGCCGCCGTTGTTGCTAACTTTGCTCATTTTTCTGTCCTTTCACCGCCTGCCAGCCGATGGTCTGGCCGCATTGGCGTCTCACCAATCTATCGCAGGAATCCGCCGGCGCCAGTGTCCCGGCTCACACAGCGCATTCCGTCCGAAACACAATCAGAAAACGCGACAATGATTCGCAGCAACCCCATGCAAAGCTAAGCCGTCGAAAATCAACATAGCCTTAACGTAGGCAATCCCGAACCTTGAGGGAACAGGCAATTGTGGCCGAAATGCCGCAAGCCGCGCCAAAAGCGCGTTATCCCGCCATTCAGCCGCCAATCAGAGCCTATGCGGCGGGGGTTTCGCCAAGTTCGCGCGTCGTGATGACCTTGTCGATCAGACCAAACTCCTTGGCCTCGTCGGCGGTCATGAAATGGTCGCGGTCGAGCGTCCGCTCGATCTCGTCATAGCTCTTGCCGGTGTGCTTGACATAGACCTCGTTCAAGCGGCGCTTCAGCTTGATGATGTCCTGCGCATGACGTTCGATGTCCGACGCCTGGCCCTGGAAGCCACCGGACGGCTGATGGACCATGACACGGGCGTTCGGCGTGGCAAACCGCATATCCTTGTGGCCGGCGCAAAGCAGCAACGAGCCCATCGAGGCTGCCTGGCCGATGCAGAGCGTCGATACCGCCGGCTTGATGAACTGCATGGTGTCGTAGATCGCCATGCCCGATGTCACCACACCGCCCGGCGAGTTGATGTACAGGTTGATTTCCTTCTTGGGGTTCTCCGCCTCGAGGAACAAAAGCTGTGCACAAACCAGCGTCGCCATCCCGTCCTCGACCGGGCCGGTGATGAAGATGATGCGTTCCTTCAACAGGCGGGAGAAGATGTCGTAGGCACGCTCGCCGCGATTGGTCTGCTCGACCACCATCGGAACGAGGTTCATGTAGGTTTCGACGGGGTTCTTCATGGACTACCCTTGTTGGATGGATTCCGGCGCCGTAGACCTGAGCAATCGGGCGGAATCGGTTCTGGATCGTTGAATCCTAAATAGGATGCCGGCTCACCCTAGCGCAAGGCCGCCCCTCCTAGCCATCTGGTTAAGTCGAAGCAAGCGGCTCGGCCCAAGGAAATGCTGCAGGTTGCGCCGGAGATGGCCCTTTGCCCGAAATGCCAGGGCGCTACCCGGCCGCCACGGTAGCAGTTTCTTAACCGCGCTGCTTAACGACAAGCCGTGAAATCCCCGTCCATGGCGGACCTTCCGATACGCTCCCGCGTTGAACCGGCGTCCTTTTTTCAACGGGTGAACGTCATGTTTAGCCAGAGTTCCTTTTGCACGAGTTCCTTTTGCAAGAGCTCCCTTCGCAAGGGTGCCGCATCGCTCGCCTCGACCAGCCTCGCAATGCTTACCGCCGTGTCGCAGGCCGCGGCCGGCGGCCGCACGCTCGAATGCTACGAGCCGGTGCATCGGCCGGCGATCTACGACACGGTCTATGAAGACGTGATGGTGAGCCCCGGCGGCCAGCTCGTCCACTATGACCCGCCGATCTACGGCACGACCGAGAGCATCGAACAGATCGCCACGCCTCGCATCAGCTATGAAGTCGTACCGGCCGTGACGCGCACCGTCTATCACACGGTCAAGGTGGATGACGGCGGCTATGCCCGGGAATGGCGGGTCATCAACGGCCGCAAGGTGCTGTGCAAGGTGTGGCGTAAGGCGCGCTACGCGCGGGTTGCCACAACGGTCATCGTCGAGCCGGAGCGCGTCCGGCGCGTCGTCCTTCCGGCCGAATACGAAGGCGTCGCCCGCGAGGTGCTGGTGCGGCCAGGAGAGCGGCGCATCACGGAAATCGCGCCCTCATACCGGAGGGTGGCGCGGCGGGTGGTGGTGCGGGAAGGCTCGACCGACTGGCGGCGGGTGCATATCCCGCGGCACTGCGTGGACTAGCCGGAAAATCACGCAGGGGTGTTTCCGACCGGGGCGGCATGGCGAGCCCGGCCGGAATGCCGGCTTAGGCCAGGTCGACGTCGAGGATCGCCATCGAGAAATTATAGTCGCCGTCGTCCTCGTCCTTGAAGACGATGCCGAGGAATTCGTCACCGACATAGACCTCGGCAGAGTCTTCCTTGCGCGGGCGCGCCTTCACCTGCAGCTTGGGATTCTGGAAGACGCGTTTGAAGTAGGCGTCCAGCTTTCTGATTTCGTCTGGCTTCAAAAGTCTTCTCCGAATGCGGCTGTTCGTTGGAACGCGCTTCTGACACGCCGACGATGGCGATGTAAAGGCAAGCCGGCAGCATAACACGCCACAACCGGCGTCGGGAACGGCGACCGGACTCCGGCCACTGGCGATGACCGCAGAATCAGATGTCGAAGCTGACGACGTGGTCCATCGTCTGCGAGGGCAGGAGCTGGTCCATCTGCCGCGAGGGCTGGTCGCAGCCGGTCTCGCCGACGACGCGCGCCGGCACGCCGGCGACCGTCTTGTTGTGCGGCACGGGCGACAGCACCACCGAGCCGGCCGCGATCTTGGAGCAATGGCCGATCTCTATGTTGCCGAGGATCTTGGCGCCTGCGCCGATCAGCACGCCGCGGCGGATCTTCGGGTGGCGGTCGCCACTGGCCTTGCCGGTGCCGCCCAGCGTCACCCCGTGCAGGATCGACACATCATCCTCGATGACGGCGGTCTGGCCGACGACCAGACCCGTGGCATGGTCGAGGAAGATGCCCTTGCCGATGCGGGCGGCCGGATTGATGTCGGTCTGGAACACCGAGGACGAGCGGCTCTGCAGGTAGAGCGCAAAGTCCCGGCGGCCCTGGTTCCACAGCCAATGCGCCAGCCGGTGCGTCTGGATGGCATGAAAACCCTTGAAATAAAGCACCGGCATGATGAAACGGTCGCAGGCTGGATCACGGTCGTAATAGGCCTGGATGTCGACGCGAACCGTCGAGCTCCATTCCGGATCGTCGGCAAGCATGGCCTTGAAGGTCTGGCGGATGAGATCGGAACCGATATCCTGATGTGCCAGGCGCTCGGCCAGGCGGTGAATGATCGCTTCTTCCAGGCTCTCCTGGTTGAGGATGGTGGAATAGAGGAAAGCAGCCAGTAACGGATCGCGGTTTACCGCTTCCATCGCCTCATCCCTGATCGCGCGCCAGATCGGGTCGACCGGCTGCACCATGCTGGGGCGGGCTATCGTAACGCTGTTCATCGACGGTCTCCGGCCTGCTCATTCATCCGGCGGCACATATAGGCCAGATCATAACACGGTTGAACTCAATTTTCCTTAGTGCTTTGTCAAATGGACTTGGTTCACCGAGATTCAAGCGGCGATGGAAAACGAACCCTTGATCGACGATGCGCTGAAAAGCGAGCTTGCCGCGCTCTATCAGAGCGCGGATCGCCACTACCACGGCTTGCCTCACATCGAAGCAATGCTGGCGTTGGCAGCCGAACACCGGCACCTTCTTGACGATCCAGAAGCAGTCGAAGCGGCGATCTGGTTCCATGACGCGGTCTATGACAGCCGCGCCAAGGACAACGAGGCAAAGAGCGCCGCGCTGGCAGAAAGGAAGCTCTCCGGCCGCACCGACCCGGCCCGGCTTGCCCGGATTCTGGCCATGATCAGCGCCACCGCCACGCACCAGTTGCCGCCGCTCGAAGATGAGGGTGCCGCGAGCGATGCCGCCCTTTTCCTCGACATGGACCTCGCGATCCTCGGTGCCGACCCGAACCGCTTCGACGCTTACGAGAAGGCGGTCCGGCGCGAATATGGCTGGGTCGAGGAACCGATGTGGCGCGCCGGCCGCGCGGCTGTCCTGACGAGCTTCCTGGCCCGTCCACATATTTTCTACACACAACCGTTTCGCGATCGGTTCGAGGCGCGGGCCAGGGAAAATCTGGTCCGATCGCTGCAGGTCTTGGAAGACCAGTCTCAACAGACCTGATCGCCACGCCAAACGTGAACGCCTCTGGGATGACCGACACCATGGAAAACAACTTCTTCCAACCCGTCGACGCCGCCCAGGTGCCGCGATTTGCCGGGCTTTCCACCTTCATGCGGCTGCCGGCGGTGCCGAACGCGAAGGGGCTCGATATTGCCCTTGTCGGGATTCCTTGGGATGGCGGCACGACCAATCGGGCCGGCGCCCGCCACGGCCCACGCGAAATCAGGAACCAGTCGAGCCTGATGCGCCGCGTCCACCACGTGTCGGGAACCGAGCCGTTCAGCATTGCCAATGTCGCCGATGTGGGAGACCTCTCGGTCAATCCGATCAACTTGCTCGACGGCTTGAAGCGCATCGAGGACGGCATCGCCGCGATCATTGCTGACAGCGCTCTTCCTTTGGCCGCCGGAGGCGATCATCTGACGACCTTGCCGGTGCTGAGCGCCATCGCCCGCAAGGGCCCCGTCGGCATGATCCACTTCGACGCGCATTCCGACACGAACGACCGCTACTTCGGCGAGAATCCCTATACACACGGAACGCCCTTTCGCCGCGCGATCGAGGAAGGGCTGCTCGACCCGAAGCGGGTTATCCAGATCGGAATTCGAGGCTCGATCTATGAGCCGGGCGAACACGACTGGGCGACCGCTCAGGGCGTGCGCATCGTCTATATGGAAGAGTTCGTCAAACGCGGCGCCGCTTCCGTCATGCAGGAAGCACGCGATCTTGTCGGCGACAGCCTCACTTACGTGACCTTCGACATCGATTGCATCGATCCGTCGATGGCCCCTGGCACCGGCACGCCGGAGCTCGGCGGCTTCACCACCCGCGAGGTGCAGGAGCTGGTTCGATTGCTCGACGGATTGAATTTCGCCGGAGCCGACGTCGTCGAGGTCGCGCCTCCTTTTGATATTGGCGGCATGACGGCGCTTGCCGGCGCGACCATGATGTTCGAGCTGCTTTGCGTCATGGCGAAATCCATCGCCGACAGGAGAACGCGCGGCTAAAGCATTCTCCCCGAAGTGCTTCCAGTTTCGGGAAAAGGACATCGCAAAGGTCAAAAGCAGGTCGCGTTTTGCGCAACCTGCTTTAGACGCGTCGCCGCCCGCAGCGGACGGTATGGGTCAGAGCGGATTTTCGGCGTAGAACTCCAGCACGCGCTGCTTGAAGCTCTTGTCGCCGACGGCGAGCATGTGGTCGCGGCCCTCGATGCGAAAAGCCTCTGCGTGGGGCATCAGCGCGGCAAGCTCGTCGGGCGAGCCGGCGATGTCGTCCTTGGTCCCGACGGCAATCAGGGTCGGCTGGGCGATCCGCGCGACATCGTCCTCGCTCATTGACGCGCGTGAGCCGACTATGCAGACGGCCAGCGCCCGGCGGTCGCTGCGCGTCTGGTCGGCGAAGGCGCGAAACGAGCGGCCGCGCGCATGGCTGATCGTACCAGGATCCTCGGCCAGAAGCGCATCGGCGATTGGATCCCAGTCGCCGACGCCGTCGACAAGACCGATGCCGAGGCCGCCGAACACCAGCGTCGCCACCTTGTCCGGATTGGACAACGCCATGAAGGCGGATACCCGCGCGCCCATCGAATAGCCCATGACATGGGCGTGCTCGATGCCGAGGTGATCGAGCAGCGCGGCCGCGTCCGAGGCCATCTTGGCCGGCGTGTAGTCCGCCTCCTGGTAGCTCTTCGTCGAAGAACCGTGGCCGCGATTGTCGAGGGCGATGGCGCGGTACCCCGCGTCGTTCAGCGTCTTGAACCAGCCCGGCGAGACCCAATTGACGTAGTGGCTGGAGGCGAAGCCGTGGACCATCAGCACCGGATCGCCCTGACCGGACGCCGGCGGGCGGTCGAGGTAAGCGAGTTCGAAGCCGTCATGGGAAAAATATTGCATCTGGCGCAGCCGCGGTCAGTTGGAGCCGGCGCCCGAGGTCTTATCGATCGCTGGGTGACGCAGGAGATCGCCGTCCTTCAGACCGTCCTTGGCGGCCGTTCCCGCCTTCAGCTCAAGCACAAAGCTTACCGGCTGTCCGGGCGAGATGATCGCCTCCGATTCCGGTTCGCCACGCTTGACGGCCTTGATCCTGCCGTCCTGGCCGATAAAGACCAGGTCGAGCGGCATCGGTGTATTCTTCATCCAGAAATTCACCTCAGCGGGCCGCTCGAACACGAACAGCATGCCGTGATCGTCGGCCATGTCCTTGCGGTACATCAGCCCGGCCTCGCGTTCTTCCGAGCTGTCGGCTATCTCGATTGAGAAGGAATGCTTGCCGGAGCCGGTGATCGCGACGAGCCGCGTCGGATCGGCAGGCAGCATCATCGCCTGACCGTCCGCCGAACTCGGTCTCAAGGCGCTGAAAATGGCGGCCAGAGCGATGGCGGCGCAAAGCGCGCCTGCGGTCAGCCAGTTGCGATGAGCCATGTGATACCTCGTCCAGGCCCTGTCCTAGACCATGATCCGAGCGAGTGGAACTGGTTTTTGGACAGGAACGGCCTTGCACCGGGCAGGGCATCCCGATCGTATCGAGAGAGCCCGATGCATGTCGCCCAAAACTGCCAAGCGGTTTTGGCGAACCTGCATCAAGCAAAAAATAAAGTGCGTCGGGCCGCGCTTTAATGCGAGACCGGCAAGGTGCCCATATCGGGGTGTATTTCGGCGGCCATAAGGCCTTTGTCGCCGCGTCCGAAACGGACCAGAACGACCTGGCCGGGCCTCAGCTCGGTAATGCCGTAGCGGCGCAGCGTCTCCATATGGACGAAGATGTCCTCGGTGCCCTCGCCCCGGGTCAGGAAGCCGAAGCCTTTGGTGCGGTTGAACCACTTCACCAGCGCCCGCTCGAGCCCGCTCTCGGCAGTCACGGTGACATGCGTGCGCTGCTCCTGCTCGGCCGGATGCACCGCTGTCGAGGCGTCCATGGAAAGAACCCGGAACGCCTGCAGGCCACGCTCGCCCTGCTTGACGAGACAGACGACGCGCGCGCCTTCCAGCGCGGTCTGAAAGCCATCTCTTCGAAGACATGTCACATGGAGGAGAATATCACCCGAGACGCCGTCGTCCGGAAGAATGAAGCCGTAGCCCTTGGCCACGTCGAACCATTTGATAGCGCCGGCGATTTCGACAAGCCCGGCGGAGTCGCCGCCACTGTCTCGCGTCAAGGCGTCGTCAAGGCTTCCGTCCCGCCTCGTAAAAGAGGCTTTTTCCCCCATAAGAACGCCCCTTTTCCAACTGCAACCGCTAGTGATTCTTGCCATCAGATTAACACTGCGGCTTCCGGGGTGTGCAAGACCTGACGTGCCTTTTTTCACCGTTGAGCACCGGAAAGCCTCAATTGTTGTTTACCGGCGCGGCCTGAAGCGCAAAGGGGCGGCTGAAATCGATCCCTCCATCGGTTTTGTCGGACGATTGCCCTTTGGCGGAGCGGCTCCTATGGTGCGCCGCAAACGTAACGCCGCGAGGAATCCGATATGCGCTATCTTCACACAATGGTCCGCGTCGCCGACATCGATCAATCGCTCGATTTCTACTGTAACAAGCTCGGCCTCAAGGAAGTGCGTCGCTACGAGAACGAGCAGGGACGCTACACGCTGATCTTCCTCGCCGCGCCCGATGACGAGCAAAGCGGCATTGCAGAGAAGGCGCCGCTGGTCGAGCTGACCTACAATTGGGATCCGGAGGAGTACAAAGGCGGCCGCAACTTCGGCCACCTCGCCTATGAGGTCGACGACATCTACGCCACCTGCCAGAAGCTGATGGACAATGGCGTGACCATCAACCGGCCGCCGCGCGACGGCAACATGGCCTTCATCCGCTCGCCGGACGGCATCTCCATCGAGCTGCTGCAGAAAGGCCCGGCCAAGGCAAAGGCGGAGCCATGGGCCTCGATGTCGAATACGGGAAGCTGGTAGGCGCCTGCCCCTCCCGGGGATTTGACCGGCCGGTCTATGGCGTTTTGCCGGATCGCGCCTATCTAAGCGCTTGTGGCGCCAGCCAGATCAGGCTGGCGCTTTTCTTGATCCGCCGGGAGAATTTCATGCCGACCAGCCGCGCCGACGTCGCCACTGAAAACGCCAGCCGCTATCTGCAGCAGCTCTGCAAGCACTGGGCGCACAAGTTCCCGGTCGAATTCGACCCGCATCACGGCGCCATCCAGCTCTCGCTCGGCCGCACCGTGATGGATGCAGACGGCAAGGCTCTCCACATCGCGGTCGCCGCTGACGACGCCGCCTCGCTCGAGCGGCTGGAAACCGTGGTCGCCGACCACATCAAGCGCTTCGCCTTCCGCGAGGAGCTGACCTTCGACTGGCAGAAGGCTGCCTGAAAGAATTGAGCGTCAGCCGGCGGCCTTGCTAGCCATTTCGAGCAGCGCAAGCACGCTGCGCCAGTTCCGCGCCGTGCCCGGCACCTTGAGCGTTCGCCCAATAAGGTTGGCAAACACCGATTTGCCAAGCCCTTCCGGCGCATGCAGGTAAAGCACGTCGCCTTTGATCTCGAAGCGCTCTGGGCCGGCACACTTTTCCGCCAGCCGCTTCGCCTCTTCCGCGGTCGGCTCTCGCTCCAGCGCATAGGCATGCAGCTTGGTAGGCTCGCCCGCAACCTCCGGATAGGGATTGTCCTTCACCAGGCGCTCGAACCAGCCGGCATTGCGCACCATGATGCGGGAATTGAACCCCCATTTCTTCTCGAAGGCCGCTTCGAGTGCTTTGGTCAGCGCCGCAGCGTCGCTGTTGTTGGCACGAAACACGACGTTGCCGCTTTGCACGTAGGTCGATACGTCTGTGAAGCCGAGGTCTTCGAAGAACGACCTCAGCTCCGCCATCTTGACGATGCGGTTGCCACCGACATTGATGCCGGAAAACAGGGCTACGAACACCGTTCCTTTGTCGCCCGTTTTTGGCCCGCTCATATGATGAACCCCGCGAGCGTCTCGTTGTCGGTGATGTCCTGATACTGCACGCCCTCGGCGTCGAAATTGGCCTTCAGCAGATCGAAATTGCGCCGGTCCTTGGTCTCGATGCCGATCAGCACAGAGCCGAAATTGCGCGCCGACTTCTTGAGATACTCGAAGCGCGTGATGTCGTCGTCCGGGCCGAGCATTTCGAGGAAATCGCGCAATGCGCCCGGCCGCTGCGGGAAGCGGATGATGAAGTACTTCTTCAGCCCTTCGAAACGCAGCGCCCGTTCCTTGACGTCCGGCAGGCGCTCGAAATCGAAATTGCCGCCCGAGACGATCGCGACGATGGTCTTGCCCCTCATCTCCTTGCGGGAAAAGTCCTTGAGCGCGTCGATCGCCAATGCGCCGGCTGGCTCCAGCACCACGCCCTCGACATTGAGCATCTCGATCATCGTCGCGCAAAGTCGGTTTTCCGGGACAAGGCGCACCGTGTCGGCGGTGAATTCCTTGAGATGGCGCAGCGGCTCGCGGCCGATTTCAGCCACCGCCGCGCCATCGACGAAGTTGTCGACCTTGGCGAGCCTGACCCGCTTGCCACCGGCGAGGCTCTCGCTAAGGCTAGGCGCCCCCGCCGGCTCGCAGAACACGAAGCGCAATTCAGGTTGCCGGTCGGCGAAATAGTGGGTGACGCCGGCAGCCAGGCCGCCTCCGCCCACCGGCAGCATGACGATGTCGGGCATGCGCCCGCCCGGCATCTGGGTTGCGATCTCGTAGGCGACGGTCGCCTGCCCCTCGATGATGTCCTTGTGGTCGAAGGGCGGCACCATATGCGCGCCGGCGGCTTCGGTGAATTCGAAGGCGGCGCGATAGCAATCGTCGAAGAAGTCGCCGACCAGCCTGATCTCGACGAAATCGCCGCCGAAAAGCCGCGTCTTGTCGATCTTCTGCTGCGGCGTCGTCACGGGCATGAACACCACGCCCTTTTTGCCGAAATGGCGGCAGACGAAGGCAAAGCCCTGCGCGTGGTTGCCCGCCGAGGCGCAGACGAACAGCTCGGCATTGTTGCCGGCGGCGAGCGCCTTGCGGAAGAAGTTGAAGGCGCCCCTGATCTTGTAGGAGCGGACCGGCGTCAGGTCCTCGCGCTTCAGGAGGATGCGGGCGCCGGTCTTTCTCGACAGATAGTCGTTCTCCTGCAGCGGCGTTTCCGGAAAGATCCCGCGGATCGCCTCCGCGGCGCCTGCGACGCGGGAAGAAAAACTGTTCATGAGGCAACCGGCTCCGAGACCATGTGGTTCGCAGCCCAAGCCTATTGCATAGTTTGGTTTTCGCGGCCACCGATGCAGCCGCTCGCCGCCCTCCTGCCGCCGCTTTGGTTTTCGCGCAACAGTGCCGAGGCGATTGGCACCCGCCGATCAAATTTCGGCTGGACACGACTTACTTCCGCCGCACTTCCCCTGTCCGGGAGATTTCGCGGAGGCGGATGGCCAATTGCGGCCCGAATGGAAGTTTCGACGTGCATTTGAAGACGATTTGCATCTTTGCCCTGGCCTTGCTGGTTGCAGGCTGCGCGGGACGACCGTCACAGGAAATCCTGGGCAGCGTCGTGGTGCCGACGACGGCGACCGAGATCGCCGGCAACCATTCGATCTTCATCGCCACCACCCGCAAGCGCTCCGACGACCCGAACAAGGTTTTCGACGGCGAGCGCTCGGCGACGCTCAATTACGCCCGCGTCAACGTCACCGTCCCGCCGGTTCATGAGACCGGTCAGATCGAGCGTCGCTCGCGCGGGACGTCGAACGATCCGACCAAATATTTCATGGCTTCCGAGGTCGTCGGCTACGACACGCAGCCGAAATTCTCCAGCGCGCTCAATGCCGACATCGACGCCCGCGGCGGCCGCGTCATGGTCTTCGTCCACGGCTACAACACCGGCTTCGACGATGCCGTCTACCGTCTGACCCAGATCGTTCACGATTCCGGCTATCCCGGCACGCCGGTGCTTTTTTCATGGGCTTCGGGCGCCAAGACCACCGACTATGTCTATGACAAGGAAAGTGCCGCCGCCGCCCGCGACCAGTTGGAAGTGACGCTGAGAATGCTGGCGCAGACCGGTGCGCGCCGCATCGACATCGTCGCCCATTCGATGGGGACGTGGGTGACGATGGAAACACTGCGACAGCTCGCCATCACCGGTGACCGCGACCTCGGCGGCAAGCTCGGCGATGTTCTCCTGGCCTCGCCCGACATCGACGTCGATGTCTTCAAGAGCCAGATGCGCCGCTACGGCAAGCCCGACAAGCCGTTCATCCTGCTCCTGTCGGACGACGACCGCGCTCTCCGGCTCTCCGGCCTGATTGCCGGTGCACGGCCGCGCGTCGGCGACTACAGGGACGCGGCCGACCTCGCCTCCTACGGCGTCACGGTGGTCGACCTCTCCAAGGTGAAGGGCAACGACAGCTTCAACCACACCAAATTCGCCGACAACCCGATGCTGGTGAAGATGATCGGCCAGCGGCTGCGCCAGGACGACGGCTTTGCCAGCGACCGCGACGTCACCGACCGGATCAGCCAGCTCGCCACTCAATAACCGTGTTCACGCGGTTGCCGCCCTGCACGGACTTTGAACTGGACCAGACCGCTCGCTGGCTTTATCGAAGGAGCCCGAGAGGTTTGCCGCCCTTGGGGGATCCCGGGTGATCGTGCGTTGGAAGATCGTCCTTGGCCTTGCCTTCACGCTCGCCCTGACGGGCTGCGCCGGGCAGAACGCGCATGGTCTGCTCAATCGGAAGGCCGTTACCGCGCCTGCATCCGAAATTGCGGCCAAGCATGAGATCTTCGTCGCCACGACCCGGCAGCAGGCGACCAAGGACCCGCGGCAGGTTTTCGACGGCGACCGTTCGCTGACCACCAGCTACGCGCGTGTCGACGTCACGGTTCCAAGGATCCACCAGCTTGGGGCGATCGAGCGCGCCAAGGGTTCGGCCGACAGCATTCCGGCCAGGCAGTTCACCGCCACCGATGTCGTCCACTATGGGGACGCTTCGCAATTCGCGAAGGCGGTCGGCACAGATATTGCCATACGCGGCGACCGCGCCCTGGTCTTCGTGCACGGCTTCAACAACGGCTTCGACGATGGCGTTTACCGCCTGACGCAGATCGCGCACGACACGAATTATCCGGGCACACCGGTGCTGTTCTCGTGGGCGTCGAGCGGCAAGACGACCGGCTACATTTATGACAAGGACAGCTCCACCGCCGCGCGCGACGACCTGGAAGCGACACTGAGGATGCTTGCCAAGTCCCGCGCCAAAAGCATTGACATCATTGCCCATTCGATGGGGACTTGGCTGACGATGGAAGCTTTGCGCCAGCTCGCCATCACCGGCGACCGCGATCTCAACGGCAAGCTCGGCTACGTCATCCTCGCCTCGCCTGACATCGACGTCGATGTTTTCAAGAAGCAGATGATCCGCTACGGCAAGCCCGACAAGCCTTTCGCCATCCTTCTCTCGGGCGACGACCGGGCGCTCAAGCTGTCCAGCTTCATCTCTGGCGAAAAGCCGCGCGTCGGCGATTACGACAACGCGGCAGATCTCGCCAACTACGGCGTGACGGTGGTCGATCTGACCCAAACGAAGGGCGGAGACCGGTTAAACCATGCCAAATTCGCCGACAATCCGATCCTGGTGCAGTTGCTCGGCAATCGACTGCGCACGCCTGCCGGTCTTGCCTCCGACGAGCCGGATCCAACGCAGCTCAACAATATCGGCCAGGGTCTCGGCAAGGCGGTCGGCTCGGTCGCCGAGGTGGTCATCACCACGCCGTTCAGGGTGCTGACGATCGCCACCGGCGGCTGAGCACCGGTTAGGCGTGTCGAGGTGCGGGTCAGGCCGGCCTCACCCCAACATCGGCGATGCTAGACGAACAGATCGACCTTCTGGAACGACGTCACGTCGACAAGGCCGACATCGGAAATCCTGAGTTCCGGGATGACGACCAGCGCCAGCAGCGAATGCTGCATGTAGGCGTTGTTGAGCGAACAGCCGACCTTGCGCATCGCTTCCGTCAACTGCTCGGCCTTGGCCGCGACGATCTCCGCGCGCTCGTCCGACATCAGCCCTGCGATCGGCATTTCGACGAGCGCCAGTTCCTTGCCCTTGGAGTAGAGCACGACGCCGCCGCCGACCTCGCCCAGTCGGTTCACGGCTAAAGCCATGTCCTCCTTGTTGGTTCCGACGGCGATGATGTGGTGCGCATCATGCGCCACGCTCGAGGCCATCGCGCAGTCTTCCATATAGCCGAACCCCGACACGAAGGCGTTGGTGACGCCGCCCGTGCCCCTGTGGCGTTCGACCAGGGCGATCTGGCAAATGTCGTTGCGGCGATCCATGGCGACCAGCCCGTCCTCGACGGGCAGGTCGGCCTCGAGCGCTCTGGTCGGCGCCTGGTTCTCGATAACGCCGATCACCCGCGCCCGCACCTCGTTGGCACCCTGTGGCGCGGCGATGTCAAAGTCAGAGGCCTTGAGCCTTTTGCCGAGGTTGACCGTGTTTTTCGCCGTCCCGGGATAATCATAGGCCGGAATGTCGATTTCGAGCTTGCCGGCTTTCGCCAGCCTGACGCCGCGGCCATAGACCTCGTCTATCGTCATCTGGGCAAGATCGGAGACGATCAAAAGATCCGCCAGCCGCCCCGGCGCGATCGAGCCGATCTCGCGCTCCAGCCTGAAATGCTGGGCGGTGTTGAGCGTCGCCATCTGGATCGCCGTCACCGGCTTCAGGCCCTGGCTGATGGCGTGCCGCACCACACGATCCATATGGCCTTCGTGCACCAGCGTGCCGGAATGGCTGTCGTCGGTGCACAGGATGAAGTTGCGCGGGTCGATGCCGCCTTCGGTGACCGCCTTGATCTGCGCAGCGACGTCGTACCAGGCGGACCCCAGCCTCAGCATCGCCTTTATGCCCTGGCGCACGCGGGCGATCGCATCCTCGGCGCGCGTGCCCTCATGGTCATCCTCGGCGCCGCCGGCGACATAGCCGTGGAACGGCAACCCGAGATCGCGCGAGGCATAGTGGCCGCCGACGGTTTTGCCGGCCTTCACCGTCTCGACGATCTCGCCCGACATTACCGGATCGTTGGCGGCGACTCCCGGGAAATTCATCACTTCGCCAAGGCCGATGATGTTCTCCCAGGTCATCGCCTCGGCGACGTCTGCGACCGTAAGCTCCGCGCCGGCATGCTCCAGGCCCGGCGCCGAAGGCACGCAGGACGGCATCTGCACATGGACGTTGATCGGCATCGCGACCGCCTCGTCATGCATCAGCCGAACGCCCGGCAGGCCCAGAACATTGGCGATCTCGTGCGGATCGATGAACATCGAGGTGGTGCCGTGCGGGATCACGGCGCGGCAGAATTCCGTCACCGTGACCATGCCGCTTTCGACGTGCATGTGCGCGTCGCAGAGGCCAGGCACCAGATAGCGGCCGCCCGCATCGACCACCTTGGTCCCCTGCCCGATCGTATGGCCGGCATTCGGCCCGCAATAGGCGAAACGTCCGGCCGCGACGGCGATGTCGGTGCCCGGAATGATCTCGCCCGAATGGACATTCACCCAGCGTCCGTTGCGGATCACGAGATCGGCAGCCCGGCGCGCCATCGCGACGTCGACCAGTTGCGTCGCCACTTCGGTCCAGGGCTTGGGTTTCGTCGGATTGGTGCGGCTCGCCATGAAGAAACTCCTGTTTGCCCAACTGTGCCAAGCTGGCGCGGTTTTGACCAGTTGGCAAAACTGCTTTGTTCTTAAGGCAGGAATCCGGTTCCCGACAGATTCTCTCCCGCAGCAGGGCGAAATCTCGCCTAGACTGGATCTCCGGCTATTCGGGTTGCAGAAGAGATGGCAAAAACGATCCGGTTCGCAATCTTCATGCTGTCGGCATGTTGCGCCGGCCTGGCCTTCTTCACCTTGCATTCATTCTGGGCATGGGCCGCCCCAATCGCCATCTTCATCGCCGGCTCGTCACTAGCCGAATATGCTTTCACACGAATGGCCAAGTCCGACGAGAAACAGCGTGACCTGGAAGATCGCGTGCGCAATCCGCCGAAGTAAACCACTGTTGCAGGAATACAATTCCGTTTTCGGGCGAATAACGCTAGGTTGCACCGAGAAGTTTTCGAAACCGCCATTTCGGAGCGCTCGATGGGTCGCCTGACACTTGCCAGTGCCGGCTTTTTCGCCCTGCTGTCCGGGCCGGCCTTGGCCGCGGACGCGATCGCCGACCTGCCCATGACTGCGCCGGGCTTCGATTGGACAGGCTATTATGCCGGCCTGCAGGCCGGCTATGGCTGGGGCTCATCTGACATCTCCGGCACGGAAGGCGAGCCGTTCGCCGCTTCTCCCGATGTCGACGGCGGCTTCGTCGGCGGCCATGTCGCCGGCCTCTGGCAGTTCAATCAGGCGGTGATCGGCGCGCGCGCTGAGCTCAACTATGCCTCGATCGACGGTTCGGCCTTGCTCGACCCTGGCAATGCCGTCGGCACCGAGGTCAAATGGCTGGGATCGATCAATGCCGAAGCCGGCTTGGCGGTCGATCGCTGGCTGATCTATGGCGTCGGGGGCGTCGCCTTCGCCGGTATCGAGACCTCGCAAGATGTCGGCGGCAGCGGCTTCGCCAGGACACGCACCGGCACCGGCTGGACGATCGGCGCCGGGGTCGACTATGCGCTGAGCAGCAACATCGTCGTCGGCGCCCAATACCGTTACTACGATTTCGGCAAGGAGCATTTCGACGTCCCGGACGACTTCTCCGATCGTGATCAGGACCTGAAGCTCCATACCCTGGGCGTAAACTTCAGCTACAAATTCTGATTTGCGGAGCAGCTACGCGGAAAATCCAACCGTATCCTTCAAGGAAAATCCCGATTGGCGGAACTTCATGCCAAAGGGATTTGTCGAGCATGTCAGCGCGCGTGCTAACCCAGCCGCTCCACAATGGTCCTTGCACAAGGTACGCCTCAACAAACGCCCACGTGGCTGCGCCTCTAGGCGCTGAGGAATCCCATAATGATAATGATGGTAGCGGTGGTTGTCTCACTCGGTTTGGCGATCTTCCTAGTGGAACGCTACGACCTGTTCGACGGGAAGAAGTGGCGGCGCGCATCGGAACCGAAGATCGCTCGAGCCTATATGCTGCTATTTGTGACCGTCGCCCTTGCCGGCGCGGCGGTGTTCTTTCACGAGGCCGTGGTTGCTAAAGTGATAACACCGACCGAACGGCTCCCAGGGTAAGTAGCTAGCGCTTCACTTACCCTAGTGCTAATCGGTGCGCCGCGAGCCACACATGAACTCTGGCAATCGTGTGGGATTTTTCGTGGGAGATCGGTGGTAAAACCCCACCATGTGGGAGTGGGCGTGGCGGAACTGGTATACGCAGCAGACTTAAAATCTGCCGGTGTTTCAAGCACTTACGGGTTCAAATCCCGTCGCCCACACCAACTCGTCAAAGGGACTTAAAATCCCTCGATCTCTGATCGTACGGGTTCGATTCCCGTCGTCCGCACCACCCTTCGCTCCTCGCTTCGGGTGGCAGGCCACTCAACCGTTGATCGGATTGAGCTTCAGGTGCTGGATCAAAATGATGGTCTTGGCGTCGACGATACGGCCGTCGGCGATGCCGGCCAGCGCCTCGTCGAGCGGCATTTCCAGCACCTCGATGTCTTCGCCCTCTTCCGGAGCTCCGCCGCCGTCGGAGATACGGTCGGCCGGCGAATAGCGCGCGGTAAAGAACCAGAGCCGTTCGGTCACGCTGCCGGGGCTCATATAGGGCGCGAACAGCCGCTCAACGTTCTTCAAATAATAGCCGAGTTCCTCTTCCGCTTCCTTGCGGATGCAGGTTTCCGGATCGTTTTCGTCGAGCAGACCGGCACAGGCCTCGATCAGCGGCTCGCGATGGCCAGTGACATAGGCCGGATAGCGGAACTGCCGCACCAGCAGCACCGTCGAGCGCTGCGGATCGAAAGGCAGGATCACCGCGCCGTCGCCGCGATCGTAGGTCTGGCGGATCTGCGTCTCCCAGCGCCCATCGCGGCGGCGATAGTCGAGCACCGTCTTCTTGAGCACCGCCCAATCGTCGGACAGGATTTCTTCAGACTGGATGCGGACGCGATCTTCCATGATGGGCTCCATGCTGTCGGCAAGCGTTATCGGCGAACAGGCGCGGGCGCAATCCTGGAAACCGACTGGTCCAGCGTGACTTTCACCGGCTGTTGTCTGGCGCGAAGTGCCGCGGCTGCCTAGATAGCAATATCTCTCCCAGGAGCCGTTTCCATGACATCATCGCTTTTCCAGCCGATCACCCTCGGCGGCCTGACCTTTCCAAACCGTATTGCGGTGGCGCCGATGTGCCAGTATTCGGCCGAGGACGGTTCCGCCAGCGACTGGCATCTGCACCACTGGATGAACCTGGCCATGTCCGGCGCCGGCATGGTGACCGTCGAGATGACCGACGTCGAGCGGCGCGGCCGCATCTCGCATGGCTGCCTTGGCCTCTACTCCGATGACAACGAGGCGGCGGCCAAGCGCACGCTCGATGCGGCCAGGCGCGTCGCCGCGCCCGGCACCAAATTCGGCGTCCAGCTCGCCCATGCCGGCCGCAAGGCATCCAACAGGCGGCCTTGGGAAGGCGGCGGCCCCCTGCAAGCGGGCGAGGATCCCTGGCAGACCGTTTCGGCTTCGGCCATCGCCTATGACACAGGGTGGAATATACCGCACGCATTGGACGAGGAAGAGATCCGGCAAGTCATCCAACATTTCGCCGACGCGGCCAAGCGGGCCGAGCGCGCCGGCTTCGACTTCATCGAGCTGCACGCCGCTCACGGCTATCTGATCTTCCAGTTCCTGTCGCCGCTTTCCAACCAGCGCACCGACCGCTGGGGTGGCTCGCTGGAAAACCGCATGCGCTTCGCCGTGGAGATCGCCAGGGCGGTGAAGAAGGCAGCGCCGGGCCTGATGCTGGGGGCCCGCCTTTCGGTGAAGGAATGGGTCGACGGCGGCTTCGAGATCGAGGAGGCAATCGAAGTGGCCAATGCGCTGAAGGCGGAAGGCGTCGCCTATCTGTGCTGTTCCAGCGGCGGCAATTCGCCGTTGCAGAAGCTGCCCAGCGGCCCCGGCTACCAGGTGCATCTGGCCGAGGCTGTGCGCAAGGGCGCCGGCATTCCGACGCGCGCCGTCGGCCTGATCGACGATCCAGAGCAGGCCGAGGCGATCGTGGCCGACGGCCGCGCCGACATGGTGGCTCTGGCTCGCGCCTTCCTTGCCGATCCGCGCTGGGGCTGGCGCGCGGCGGCGACGTTCGGCGAGGAAATCCGTCCGGCGCCGCAGCTGGCGCGCTCGGTCACGACGATGCAGCACTGGATGAAAGCGGCGGGCTGAACGGCTTGCACAGGTGACGATGGGCTGAGACCTTTGGGCGCAGCCTTCCGCCACCATTGCAACCAAATTGGCCGTTTTACGTTGGCGGCCATGACAGACAGCAAGCCATTTGAGAAGCCGGTGGTGGTCGAACTCGGCCATGTCGGCAAATATCGCCAAATAAGCAGCACCCGCGAAGCGGCCGAGTGCCTGATGACCGTGTGGCCGCTCAATCGCGGCCAGCGGCATCGTGATGCTCTCGATACTTGCCTGAAAGCGCTGGAGGGGTATCGTTCGACGGCGGACGCGCGCCGCGCGCTGATCGAGGCAGCCGAGGAATCTGAAGTGCTGGTTCCCGAAGAAAGGCTGTCCGACGGAAAGCTGCATTGAGCAGGCAAAGGGCTTCTCGACCGGAGGATTCCATGGCGAAACTGACCTACAAGATCGTCGAGCATGACGGCGGCTGGGCCTACATGGTCGGCTCGACTTTTTCAGAAACATTTCCCACCCGCCAGGACGCGCTGCGCGCGGCTGAAATTGCTTCGGCCGAGCAGCAGGTCGCCGGCACCACGGATGGCATCCAGTATGAGGATTCCGAGGGTGTCTGGCATGACGAACTGGCCGATGGCCGCGACCGGCCGCAGACCGAAGTCTCAGAATAGTTTCCGTCGCCCGACCTTGCTGCGAC
Organism: Mesorhizobium sp. WSM3873; assembly: GCF_001672445.1. Taxonomy (NCBI): domain Bacteria; kingdom Pseudomonadati; phylum Pseudomonadota; class Alphaproteobacteria; order Hyphomicrobiales; family Phyllobacteriaceae; genus Mesorhizobium; species Mesorhizobium sp. WSM3873. The sequence continues at coordinate 33,575 of NZ_LYTM01000028.1, forward strand.
CGACGCTGTAAAAGCTTCACGTCGGTCGCTCGCTGGCGAACGGACTACTTGCCGCAATACTGGTCGTTGACGTTCGGGCCGGCATTCGCGTCGGGGCCGGCCGTATCCGAGGCGCATGGGCCGACGGCACCGTTGCCGAAGCTGTTTAGCGCGCCGGCGTCGCGATCGGAATAAATGCTGCCCGTGGTGTAGGGATCAACCGGCACTTGCTCGCTATGGACCGGGCGATCACGATGCCACCACCACCAAGCGTCCGACGATTATGCCATAGCCGAGGTGCCCATGGCCAGGACAAGCGCCGAGGCTGCAAAAATCTTCGTAAGCATAATTGGTACTCCATCTGGTGATTTGCCGCATTCTTGCTGGCCGGAAATTCGCCAGCCGACACGGATTAAAACCGAGGGTTGGAGCCGAAGTTCCCGTTGAAAGTGTAGGTGAGGCGGAATGTCCGACACTTTTGCGTGACGGTTCGTGGACGGACGCGATCCCTCTCGGCCTTTGACCGAACGGGATCCTCACGCTGGGAATGCGCGCGCGGCGATGCGCTCGATGAAGGCCACGACGCGTTCCGGTTCCACGAATTGCGGCATGTGCCCGAGCCCTTGGACGCGTTCGAAATCGAGCTCTCTGATCCTGCCCGGCATCGGTTCGCCATGAGCCGCGATGCCGATCACCCGGTCATCCGCGCCGAACAGAATGCCGGCCGGCATCAGGATCTCGCCATAGCGCTGTTCGAGGCGGCCGAGATCCTCTTCCACCGCCACGATATCGGTGGAGGTCGCCTGGAAATGGGCGGGCCGCAACCCGAGCCAACCACCTCCGGCGATCATGTAGTCCCCCGGCACGGCTTGCGGCGCAAAGATGAACTTCATCGTCGGCTCCGCATATTTCAGGCTGTACGGTATCGCTAAAGTATGGGCCAAGATCCAGCGCTTCAGGCGCGAGGGAACGTAGAGCAGGTCGAATTTCTGGCGCACCCTCGCCTCCAGATGCGTTAGCGGCGCGATGAGCGCGATGCCGGAAATCGCCGTCGGATGCTCGATCGCAAGTGCAAGCGCGATGGCGCCGCCCAGCGAATGACCGACGATCAAAGGCCGTTCGAGCCCAAGCTCCTCGATGAAGCGCCGCACCACTTCCGCCTGTTCGGGCAGACGGCCGCTCGCCCCGCCCGCCCGCACCGAGTATCCCGAGCCCGGCCGGTCGAGAGCGATTAGCCGGTAGCCGGCGCCGAAGCGGCCGAACAGCGTGTGCCGGAAATGGTGGAGTTGCGCGCCGAGCCCGTGCAGGAACACGATCGGCCTGCCCTCGCCTGCTTCGACATAGTGGATGCGGCTGCCGCCGATCTCGATGAACTTGCCGCACGCCGGTACCAGCCTCTCGGCCTTGGTCGCGATCCACCATGTTGCGAGCATGAAGCCGAGCACGACGGCGGCCGCCGCAACGAGCAGGCCACCGATCAGCCACGGCAAAATCGATATCAGCATCTTGCACCCGAGCCGTACCGACGCACCTTACTCGCAACCGTGTCTGCCACAAGAGCCCCGCCTCGCGTGCGCATTGCGGCCGGCTGTCCGCCGCGTTATTTCAGGCCACCTGCAGCCGGAGTGAGCCATGCCCGAAATCGTCACCGCGGCCATGCTCGTCATCGGCGACGAGATCCTCTCCGGCAGGACCAAGGACAAGAATATCGGCCATCTCGCCGATATCATGACCGCGATCGGCATCGACCTGAAGGAAGTGCGCATCGTTCCCGACGAGGAGGACGAGATTGTCGCCGCCGCCAACGCGCTGCGCGCCCGCTACACTTATGTCTTCACCACCGGCGGCATCGGCCCCACGCATGACGACATCACCGCCGATTCGATAGCCAAGGCCTTCGGCGTGCCTTGCGAATACGATGCCAGGGCTTACGCCATGTTGGAGGCAAGCTATGCCGAGCGCGGTATCGAATTCACCGAGGCGCGCAAGCGCATGGCGCGCATGCCGCGCGGCGCCGACCACATCGATAATCCGGTGTCGATCGCGCCAGGCTTCCGTATCGGCAACGTTCACGTGATGGCCGGTGTGCCGTCGATCTTCCAGGCGATGCTCGACAATGTCGTGCCGACGCTGAAGACCGGCATCAAGATGCTGTCGGCAACCGTGCACTGCCCGTTCGGCGAAGGCCTGATCGGCGGACCGCTGGCCGACATCCAAAAAGCGCATCCCGACACCATTATCGGCTCCTACCCGAAATATGGCGAGGGCAAATTCTGGACCGAGCTCGTGGTACGTGCCCGCGACGAAGCGGCTCTCGAGGCCGCGCGCCAAGACGTTGCGGCCATGGTGGCGGGCCTGTCGGCCGCGAGCTGACCCGGAACCAGAAGGCGCGCGCCGACGTTTCTGGCACGGCACTTTCGTTGCGGCCATTGATGCCGGTGGCGATCTTGCGCCGATAAATTTGAGGGATCTGCCATGCGCTTCAAGACGATCGTCGCCATTCTGCAGAACGAACAGGACGCCGAGCGCGTGCTCGATTGCGCCATCCCGCTTGCCGAGCGGTTCGAAAGCCACCTCGTCGGCATCCACGCCGAAGCGCTTCCCGTCCCCTATACGTCGGCAACCGGTTTCCCCGACACCGAATTCCTGCAGGTCTCGGCCGAGATGAACAAGGAGCGCGCCGAGAAGCTGCAGGCGGTCTTTCTCAGGCGCGTCGAGGATTCCGACCTGTCCTTCGAGTGGCGGAGCCTCGAAAGCTTCTCCGGCGACAGCGCGCTGACCGGCATTTCGAGCGTGCGGGCGGCTGACCTGATTATCGCCGCGCAGCGCGACATCGGGGGCGATCCGGGCGCCGATGTCGATACCCTGGTCTACGATGCCGGCCGGCCGGTGCTTGTCGTTCCGCATGCCGGGCCGCTCGTCACCACCTTCAGGCGTGTGCTGCTGGCCTGGAACGGCAGTAAGGAGGCGGCTCGTGCAGCATTCGATGCCCTGCCCTTCATCAGCGAGGCGGACAAGACTGACATTCTCGTCATCGATCCGCCGGAAACGCTCGACGAGGCTCCCGAGGCGGCGGGCGCCGAGATCGCGGCTGCCTTGTCACGCCACGGCGCCAATGTCAGCGTTTCCGTGCAGAAATCGGGGGCAAGCTCGGTCGACGACATCATCCAGGAGAGGATCGCCGAATCCGGCGCCGATCTGCTGGTACTCGGCGCCTACAGCCACTCCTGGCTGCGACAGCTCCTGTTCGGCGGCGTCACCCGCACCGTGCTGCGCACGGCAAACGTGGCAGCCTTCCTGTCGAGATAAGCCTGTCTCCGCGAAGTGGGAATCGGGTTCGGGGGGACAAGGACATGTACCAAATAGGAACTTGCAGCGCGTCGCCTGAACAGCGCGACGCGGTATAAGTACACAGCCATCCCTGGCTGCCACCTTGCCAAGGCCGGCGCTTTCCGGCTAATTCCGGCTGCATTCCATCGTATCTGCGCGCTGCGGCGCGCGCTTGCGGAGTGCACGAACCATGTCCCTTCCCGAAAAAGCCTTTCCGGTCTCCTGGGACCAGTTCCACCGCGATGCCCGCGCGCTCGCCTGGCGGCTTTCCGGCACCAACAAAGGCCAGTGGAAGGCGATCGTCTGCATCACCCGAGGAGGCCTGGTGCCCGCCGCGATCATTTCGCGCGAGCTTGGCATCCGCGTCATCGAAACGGTCTGCGTCGCCTCCTATCACGACTACACCAGCCAGGGTCAGTTGCAGGTGCTGAAGGAGATCTCGCCTTCGCTTCTTGCCGATGACGGCGCGGGGGTGCTCATCATCGACGACCTCACCGATACCGGCAAGACGGCCGGTATCGTGCGCGCCATGATGCCGAAGGCGCATTTCGCCACCGTCTATGCCAAGCCGAAGGGCAGGCCTCTGGTCGATACATTCGTCACCGAGGTCAGCCAGGACACCTGGATCTACTTCCCGTGGGACATGGGTTTCACCTATCAGAAGCCGATTGCCGACGATCACGCCGGCTGATCGTTGGAAGCTGCTGTTTCCGTCCAGCGCCCGCCCAAATCACTGTTTGCCGCATAGAAAAGGCTCTCGGGGAGAAGGCTCACGGGGCGATGTTTCTCGATTGCCTGGCCCTGGCCGGGTTAACCAACCCGAGTGAAGTTTTTTACTTTTATCGTCCACAATACGTCGTAAGATTCGTTTGATGGCAAATGATTCTAGGGGCTCGGGGCAGCTTCTACGATGTTGACGAGGCCAACGACGCACAACCAGATTGCCGAAAGAGTCCGACGACTCTTCGGCGCAGTGCCCTGCCGCCTGCAGGTTGCGGCCCTGCCTTGGCGCGAGAACGAAAACGGCGTCGAGATCATGCTGATCACCAGCCGCGATACCGGGCGCTGGGTGCTGCCGAAAGGCTGGCCGGAAGCCAGGGAGCCGCTTTGCGTAGCTGCCGCGCGCGAAGCGGGCGAGGAAGCGGGGTTGCACGGCACGGTCTCGCATCTCGAAGCCGGCCGCTATTTCTACGGCAAGGTCCTGGCATCCGGCGAGGAGGTGCCTTGCGAGGTCCTGGTGTTCCCGCTCAAGGTCGACCGCGTCGCGGACCGCTGGAAGGAAAAGCGCGCCCGCACCCGCAAATGGGTCGGCTCCGCCGAGGCCGCCGGCATGGTCAACGAGCCCGATCTTTGCCAGATCATTGCCTATTTCTGCGCCGATCCGCATAGATTCGCCTGAGTCATCGCTCAAATAACGCATATGTGACCCGACGAGCATGCCGCACGTTGCGGTGCGCGAACATCGGTGCTTTGTGTGGTTAATGCAGTGCCGATTCGGCTAATGGCGTCGATCGATGACGAACTCCGCGCAACCACTTGAAGAAAACTCCGGCGAACACCGGCGCGAGCACCGCCAGCGCGTGCTGAAGGGCGGGACGATCATCACCGGTATCCAGAATTCCGAGGTCAGTTGCACGTTGCGCAATCAGAATGCCGGTGGCGCCGAGCTGAAAGTCGCACCGGAATCACGCGTTCCCGATCGTTTCCTGCTCTACGTCCCGCTCGATGGCGTGGCTTATCGCGCGGAAGTCCGCTGGCGACGCAACGACCGCGTGGGCGTCAAGTTCACCGGTACCGAGGCCAAGCCCAAGTTGCACTACGGCTGACGGTCGGTCCGCAAGGCGGGAAGGCACCCGGCCGAAGCCGGAGGCCTTTCCTCAGGCGACCAGGCCTTTGGTGAGTTCGAGCGCCTGGCGCTCGAACAGCCGACGGTAGATACCACCGTTCAGCCGGATAAGCTCGTCATGCGAGCCTTCCTCGATGATGCGGCCGCGGTCGAAAACCAGCAGCCGGTCGAGTGCCCGCACGGTCGAAAGCCGGTGTGCGATGACCAATGTCGTGCGCCCGACCATCAGCCGCTCCATCGCCTTCTGGATGAGCACCTCCGATTCGGAATCCAGGCTCGATGTCGCCTCGTCCAGGATCAGGATGCGCGCATCGGCCAGGAAGGCGCGCGCGATCGCCACGCGCTGGCGCTCGCCGCCCGACAGTTTCACGCCGCGCTCGCCGACCAGGGTTCCGTAACCCTTGGGCAGATCGGCCATGAAGTCGTGCGCGCTGGCGAGCTTCGCGGCATGCTCGATCTCGGCCTGCGTTGCGCCCGGCCTGGCATAGGCGATGTTCTCGGCCAGCGACCGGTGAAACAGGATCGGCTCCTGCTGCACGATGGCGATCTGGCTGCGCAAAGATGATTGCGCAACCCTCGAGACGTCCTGGCCGTCGATCAGGATCCGGCCCCCGTTCACGTCATAGAGGCGCTGGATCAGCTTGACGAAGGTCGTCTTGCCCGATCCCGAATGACCGACCAGCCCGACGCGTTCACCCGCGGCGATCTCGACCGAGAAGTCGCGATAGAGCGGCAGCCGGTGATTGCCGTAATGGAACGTCACCTTGTCGAACGCAATACGGCCGTCGGTGATCCGGATCGGAGCGGCACCGGGCCGGTCCTCGATGCCGAGCGGTTCAGACTGGAAGTCGACCAATTCCTCCATGTCGTTGATCGAGCGCTGCAGGTTGCGGATATGCGTGCCGATATCGCGCAGATAGCCCTGCAGGACAAAGAACGACGTCAGAACGAAGGCGATGTCGCCGGCACTCGCCTCGCCCCACGCCCAAAGCATGAGCGCAAGGCCGATCACGGCCGCCCTCATCAAGAGCAGCATCGTGCCTTGCGCGGTGCCGTTGAACGTGCCGCGCACCCAGGTACGGCCCGTTCGCAGACGCCATTTGGCGACCACGCGGGCAAGCCGCGCTTCCTCGCGCGCCTCGGCGCCAAAACCCTTGACCACGGCATTGCAGCTCACCGCGTCGGCCAGCGCGCCGCCGAGGCGTGTATCCCAGCTGTTGGCGAGGCGTGCCGCCGGCGCGACGTAGCCAAGCGACAGCATGGCGGTGACGGCGATGAACAGCACCGAGCCGATCGCGACCACCAACCCCATCATCGGCCAGAACCAGCCGAGCAGCAGCGTCGAGCCGACCAGCATGACGAACGACGGCAGCAGCGCGATCAGGATCGTGTCGTTGAGCAGGTCGAGCGCCCACATGCCACGCGTTATCTTGCGCACCGTCGAGCCGGCGAAGCTGTTGGCGTGCCAGTCCGTCGAGAAGCGCTGGACGCGGTGGAACGCGTCGGCGGCGATGTCCGACATCATCTTCAACGTCAGTTCGACAATCCCCATGAAGGCGGCGTTGCGCAGCACCACAGCCGCCAACGCCAGCGCCATGAGGATGGAGAACGCCGTCATTGCGGCGTGCCACGCAACCTCGTCGGCGCCGGCGCTGCTGGCGACCGCGTCGACCAGCCGGCCGGAATAGAGCGGCGTCAGCACGTCGGCCAGCGTCGAGAGCAGGAATGCGCCCATGATGAGCGACAGGCGCCACGGCTGGCGGCGCCAGTGGCCGAGCGTGAAGCCGAGCACGCTGCGAAAGGCGCTGGCGCGCAGATCTATTCTGAAACGAGCCATGATGTCATCCGGGCGCAGAGAGGCCCGGTCCCGCTAAAATCAAATTGGAAAACCCGCGCCGGCGCCTTATGGCGCCCTTAAAACGGGGAGGTTCAGTATGGCTGGTCGCGCGCCCTCGGTGGCGACCGGCAGGAGCCAGATGCCTGCCTGCGGCTGGCCTTCCGAACGGAGTTCGGACGGCCGGTGCAGATCTAGGCTTCGCGGCCTCGCATAACGATGTCAAATCCTGCCATACGGTCCTCCCGAAAGGGAATCGCGGAAGCGCTTTTATAGAGGCGGCTCACCATCTCGCCAAGGCAGGGCGGCGCCAGGAGGGCGTCTTGACCGGCCACTGAGACGATTTTGCAACAATGGTGGGTTGCGCTGCCAAGAGCGCCGGTTCAGGCGAACAGCTTTGCGTTTCAGCGGACTAGCTGCGATCCCGGAACCTATTGGTGATCGGGTAGCGGCGGTCGCGGCCGAAATTCTTCTTCGTGATCTTTACGCCTGGGGCCGCCTGCCGGCGCTTGTACTCAGCAATGTAGAGCAGATGCTCGACGCGCGTCACCGTCGCCCGGTCGTGGCCGCGCGCGACGATGTCGTCGACGCCCATCTCGTGCTCGACCAGGCATTCGAGAATGTCGTCCAGCACCGGGTAAGGCGGCAGCGAATCCTGGTCGGTCTGGTTTTCGCGCAGCTCCGCCGACGGCGCCTTATCGATGATGTTCTTCGGAATGACCTCGCCCGATGGGCCGAGCGCCCCCGGCGGCACATGCGCGTTGCGCCAGCGCGCCAGCGCATAGACCTGCATCTTGTAGAGGTCCTTGATCGGGTTGAAGCCGCCATTCATGTCGCCATAGAGAGTGGCGTAGCCGACCGACATCTCACTCTTGTTGCCGGTGGTGACGACCATCGAACCGAACTTGTTCGAGATCGCCATCAGGATCGTGCCGCGCGCACGGCTCTGCAGGTTTTCCTCGGTGATACCTTCCTGAGTGCCCTCGAAGAGCTGGGTCAGCGCATGCCGGAAACCTTCGACCGGCTCGGAGATCGGCACGATGTCGTAACGGCAGCCGAGCGCGCGGGCGCAATCCTCGGCGTCCTTCAGCGAGTCCTTCGAGGTATAGCGATAGGGCATCATGACGGTGCGCAGCCGCTCCTCGCCAAGCGCGTCGACCGCCAGTGCAGCGCAGATCGCGGAGTCGATGCCGCCGGAGAGGCCGAGCACCACGTTCTTGAAGCCGTTCTTGTTCACGTAGTCGCGCAGGCCCAGCATGCAGGCCCGGTAGTCGGCCTCCTCCCGCTCCGGAATCTTCGACATTGGGCCTTCGGAACAGACCCAGATGCCATCCCTTCGCTTCCAGGTGGTGACGTCGACCGCTTCCTCGAACTGGCTCATCTGGAAGGCAAGCGTCTTGTCCGCGCCGATGGCGAAGGAGGCGCCGTCGAAGATGAGTTCGTCTTGGCCACCAAGCTGATTGGCGTAGATCATCGGCAATCCGCATTCGATGACCTGACGGATCACCACCTGGTGGCGGACGTCGATCTTGGCGCGGTAGTAGGGCGAGCCGTTCGGCACAAGCAGGATCTCGGCGCCGCTCTCGGCCAGCGTCTCGCAGACGGCGATGTCGCCCCAGATGTCCTCGCAGATCGGGACACCGATGCGCACCCCGCGAAAATTCACCGGCCCTTGCAGCTCCGGCCCGGCCTGGAAAACGCGCTTCTCGTCGAACTCGCCATAGTTCGGCAGGTCGAGCTTGTAGCGCTCGGCGATGATCTTGCCGCGATCGGCGAAGACGATGGAGTTATGCGTGCCGGTCCGGCGCTTCAGCGGCGTGCCGATGATGACGCCAGGACCGCCATCGGCGGTGTCGGCGGCGAAATCCTGCGCCGCCTTTTCGCAAGCATTCGGGAAGGCCGGCTTCAGCACCAGGTCTTCCGGCGGATAGCCGGCGAGGAAGAGCTCCGTGTAGAGCACCAGATCGGCGCCCTGGCGGGCCGCATCCGCCCTTGCCTCGCGCGCCTTGGCGAGATTGCCGGCGACGTCGCCGACGGTCGGGTTGAGCTGGGCGACGGCAATGCGCAGTAGGTCGGGAGCGGTCTGGGTCATGAATTGGATTTAGCGTGGCGGCAATCGCCGGGCAATGGCGATTGCTTGTGCCACCCAGGACTGGCCGGCGAATGCCGGTCATGTCCCGCCTCAGCCGGAGGCGATCAGGCCTGCTCGCCCATGTATTCGCGCAGCGTCTCCGGCGAATGGTTCTCGCCGATCGACATCGCCAGAATGCGCGAGATGTGCCGGCGCGGCAGCCCGGTCGCCGCGGACCATCGGTTGATCTGCGCCTGGATCTTGTCGAGATCCCGCTTCGAAGTCGGGCTTTCGGCGATGTCGAGACCGGCGTCGCGCAGCGTCGCCGCCATGTCGGCGGAAACAATGAAGGTGTCCCACTCCAGCCAGCGCAGAAAATCCTGGCCGGTGTTGCCGCCGAGCCGGCTGCCATGCTTGCCGAGATAGGCGGTCAGCCCGACCTGGTCGTCGGCCGGCCAGTCGGCCAGGAACTTGCCGAAGCCGCCATGTTCCTTCGAGACGCGGTCGACGAAAGCCGCGTTGTCGCGCACGGATTTGATCTTTTGCGGGTTGCGCACGATGCGCTTGTCGGACGCCAGCTCGTGCCAGAAGTCGTCCGGCTGGAACAGGAGCCGCTTCGGCTCGAAGCCAAGGAACGCCTCCTCGAAACCAGGCCCATTTCTGCTCGATCACACGCCAGACGAAACCGGCGGCAAAGATGCGCTCGGCCATGGTGGAGAGGATGCGGTCGTCATGAACTTTCGCCACGGCAGTGTTGTCGGGCATGGGTCCGAGCAGCGACGCCAGCGCCTCTTCACCGCCCTTGCGTTTTGCCGCCCGGGCACGAATTTGCTGGAAGTCGGCCATTTCCGCCCTCGCCTGTTCCGACCAATCTATCACTTCCCGTCAGGCTCGGTAGCCTCTACCTCTATAAGCAATTCCAGGAAAAGTGCGCAGCGGTTTTCCGTCCGGAATTGCGTGAGATAAGTCAGCAATCTCAGGAAAAACGCGCAGCGGTTACCATCCGGATTCTTGGAACGCGGGCCTGACGACGGAGAGGACGATGAACAAGACGGTCGAGGATCTGTCGAACCGCTGGCTGAAGCGAAAGCCGGACGGTCTCTCTCCTCTCGAGAGCCGCGTGCTGAAGTCGACGCTGGAACGCACCACCATCACCAGGGACACCAACAAGGCTGTCGCCTTTCATCAGAGCTATGGCGATCGCGTTGCCGACACGATCGCCCGTATCGGCGGCTCATGGTCCTTCATTCTGGGCTTCATCGCCTTTCTGGTGCTGTGGACCTTCGGCAATGTCTGGCTCCTGTCGCGGAACGCCTTCGATCCCTACCCCTTCATCTTCCTCAACCTCGTGCTCTCGATGGTCGCCGCCCTGCAAGCCCCGGTGATCATGATGTCGCAGAACCGCCAGACCGAGCGTGACCGCATCGACGCCGCCCATGACTACGAGGTCAACCTGAAGGCCGAGATCGAGATCATGGCGCTGCATGAGAAGCTCGACGAACTGCGCCACAGTGAGCTTATCGGCATGCGCGACGAGATCCTGCGCATGGCCGAGCAGATCAGGCGGATCGACGAGAAGCTGTCGGCGCGGTCGGCGGGCTGATGACCGAGGCCATCCATCGTCTCATCGAGCAATACGGGCTGATCGCGGTCTTCCTCGGCTGCGTCGCCGAGGGCGAAAGCGCTGCCATCCTCGGCGGCTTTTTCGCCCATCAGCACATATTCGTGCTCTGGCAGGCTTTCCTGGCCGCGTTTCTCGGCGCCTTCGCCGGCGACACGGCTTTCTTCACCCTCGGCCGCAGCTTTGCCGATCATCCCTATGTCGTCAGGCTGCGAAGGCGGCCGGGTTTTCGCCGCGCCTACCGGCTGCTCAACACCCATCCCAACATCTTCGTGCTGACGAACCGCTACGTCTACGGAATGCGGCTTGTCGGCGGCATCGCCGCAGGGCTGTCGACCGTGTCGGTGCCGCGCTTCGTCATCCTGAACGCCATCTCGTCGGCGGTCTGGGCAGCCCTCTTCGGCACCCTCGGCTATGTCTTCGGGCTGGGGGCGGAGCGCATGGTCGGCCAGGCATTTGCCCGCCATGAGCGCGTGTTCGTCGCCCTCGCCATCGGCATCGCTGTAGCCGTCCTGGCCGGGCTGGTTGCCCACCACTTTGCCGGAAGGGAGCGCGCAAAGGACGCAAAAGAGGATCAGGCCGAATCCTAAGCTGTCGGATCCGTTCCTCCCGGTCAGATCGGCGCCTCGAGGATGCGCTCGACGATGGCAATGCCCCACACGGCGCCCGCGATCACGATCGAAATCAGCACCGCCAGCGAGCCGCAATCCTTGGCGAGTTGGATGTCGATGTGGAACTCGCGGGAGATCGCGTCGCACGCCGCCTCGATGCCTGTGTTGAGCACCTCGACCAGGATCATCAGCAGAACCGCGCCGATCAGCAAGGCGTAGCCGCGCCAGGATACCGAGATGAACCAGCCGGCCGGCAGAGCGAACGCAAGCAGCATCAACTCCTGCTGGAACGCCTTTTCGTGAGCAGCCAGCTTGCGGAAAGCCCGCACCGAATTGATGAAAGCGTCGATCAGCCGCTGCATGCCCAGCCCCGTTTCGAATCACCGTGAGGGGATATCGCAACAGCCGGGTCAAGGGAATAAGGCAGGCGGCCCAAAAGTCACTCGATCGCGACCTTTATCGACGGCGTCGACTTGTCGAACTGCGGCAGGCCGTCGTCGATTGCATAATAGTCGCCCTTGTCGCCGACGAAGATGTGGCTTTCGGCCGAAAGCCCGGTCGGCTTGTCGAACGAGCCGGCCATGATGGAGATCGTGTCGAGCTCGTTGTGCTTCCAGAACAGCACCGAGCCGCAGCTGCGGCAAAAGCCGCGTTTCGCAATGTCGGACGCGCCGTACCAAGCAAGCGCGTCGGCCCCCTCGATGTCGATGTCGGCGTCCCTCGAAGAAGTCGCTGCAACGAAATGGCCGGTTTGCTTGCGGCACTGCGAGCAGTGGCAATAGACCACTCCGCGCAGCGCTCCTCTCGTCGTGAAGCGCACCGCTCCGCACAGGCACGATCCAGTGTGATTTTCGCCCATCCCGGCCTCCTTCAACGCCATTCACCTCGAGCGCGCCGGACAAGATTCCAGTTTTGCGCTCGTCCGGCGCAGGCAAATGCGACACCGAAGCGGCGCGTTTCAAAAGCTGCGCCTGCACCGCAGTGCAACCTGAAGCAGCAAAAACGGTCTGGAAACGCCCGCCATTAAGGAAACTTTAGCGCAGCTGCATTTATGGTTCCTGCAGGCGATGGTCGTGTTGGGGACGCGGCCTAACATCGCAATTCTGATTCGATCCCCGCAGGTCTCCGGTCGCGCACTGAAGGGGGTAGTGAACAGACTATGCAGCCGGCAGCCGTCCCGAGCGACAGAAATGGCGACATCGCCAGCACCGTTGTGGCGACCATGCGCCAGCTCGGCCTGCTCGGCCTGCCGCGCAACTACGAAATCTTCTATGAAGCGCTGAGCGGCAGCAATCACGAGCTCAGCCTCGCTGTCGTCTCGTTGAGCAACCGGCCGACGCAAGAGGATCTCGATCGCATCGGGCGCACCTTCTTCCCGCAGCACCACGGGCCTGCGATCGTCGAACACGCCCGCGAGGTGGTCGCCAAGGAGCTTGAGGACGTCGCCGCGCTGCTGCGCAGCGAGCGCAGCCATATCGAAAAGTACGGCCGCATCCTCGACGAGACGTCGAGCGGCCTGAGCAATCGCAGCCTGCTTTCCCAGGATCTGCTGCAAAAGATCGCCGGCGCGATGTCTGCCGCCACCAGCTCGACGCTGGATCACAACCGCCAGATCGCGAGCACGCTCAGCGAAAAGACGGCCGAGCTCGAGAGCGTCAAATCGAAGTTGGAGGAATACAAGCGGCTCGCCAATACCGATCCGCTGACGCAGATCTGGAATCGCCGCGCCTTCGACAAGGAAATCACGCGCATCTACAACAGCAACCGCGGTATCCTCTTCAACGCGCTCATCCTTGCCGACATCGATCGCTTCAAGGACATCAACGACCGGTACGGCCATCCGGTCGGCGACAAGATCATCCAGATCATCGCCGAAATCTTGCAGTCCAGCATCCGTGCCGACATGTTCGTCGCGCGCACCGGCGGCGAGGAGTTCGCGCTGATCGTCGAAGGCGCCAGCGAGGACACCACCTACGAAATCGCCGAGCGCATCCGCGTGCTGATCGAACAGACGCCGTTCACCAGCAGCCAGACCGGGATGAACTATGGCACGGTGACTGTCTCGATGGGCATTTGCATGGCTTCCGAGGCCGACACCCCCGAAGACCTCTACACCAAGGCCGACCGCGCGCTCTACCGCTCCAAGATCGGCGGCCGCAACCGCGTCACCAGGCATTCCACAATGGCCGGCCGTGCCGGCAAGGGCTGGCTGCTCTACAAGAAGGACTGAGGGCACATTGGACATCCTTTCCAAATGAATTTCTGTGGACTATATTTTCCACGGAAATGAAAGGTGCGCTCATGCCACGTCCAGTCGCTGCCGCGACGGCGGCAGAAAATGCCGTCATCACCAAGGCCACGCTTCGCGCGGCCGACCTGCTCGAGATCACGGCGCGAACGCTTGCTCTGGTCATCGGCGTCTCTGAGGCGACGGTCTCGCGCATGCGCAAGCAGGAGTTCCTGCTCGAGCGCGGCACCAAGCCGTTCGAGCTTGCGGTGCTGTTCGTGCGGCTGTTCCGCTCGCTCGACGCCATCGTCGGCGGCGACGAGACGGTCGCCCGGGCATGGCTGAAGAACCCGAACACGGCGCTCGACGGCACGCCGCTCGAAAAAATCCTGACTATTGCCGGACTTGTCGATGTCATTGCCTACCTGGATTCCCGACGCGCTCTCGTCTGAGGCCGTCAGGCTCGAAGGCAAATATTGGCGGATGGTCGAGGCGCAGCATCGCGTCTCGACCCTGAAGCTCGTCGACAGGCTCGACGAGCAGGGCCTGCTCGAAGACCTCATCGAGGAAAGCAAGCCGCGGATCCCGCTGGAATGCCGCCATCTTCACTATCTTCTGGCGACGCCCTTCCGCTACGGCTCGATTTATCCGTACGGCTCGCGCTTCCGCCGCGCCGGCAAGACCAAGGGGGTCTACTACGCCGCCGAGACGGTGCTGACGGCAGTGGCGGAAATGGCCTTCTACCGCTTGCTGTTCTTTGCGGAATCACCGCAGACGCAATGGCCGAACGACGCGGCCGAATATACCGCCTTTGCCGCGGCGATCAGATGCGAGAAGGCCGTCGACCTCACGCGGCCGCCGCTCGACCGCGACGAGAAGGCTTGGACGGATCCGACTGACTATGCCGCCTGCCAGGCCATCGCCGACGTGGCGCGCGAGGCGGGGATGCAGGCCATCCGCTACCGCTCGGCGCGCGATCCGAAGGGCGCTAACATCGCGCTCTTGACGTGCAGCGGTTTTGCCAAGGCCAAGCCGCTGGAGCCTCATACCTGGCGCATCCGCATCGGCTCGTTCGGGGTCCAGGCAATCTGCGAATTTCCAGACAGGCGGCTGGAATTCTCAAGGACGAGCTTTGTCGATCCGAGGCTGGCGAACATGCGCTGGGAGCGCGGGCGCTAGAGCGGCGGATTTTCATGTGAGTCCATAGCCTGCGGCAGTGAAGTAGTTTCTGCATTCTGTTAAGGAGAACAGATTGCAGATATCGCCGATGGCCTGCCACAGAGCGTCGATGGTTCTGATGGCCTTTGCGCGCAGATGCGCCTTGAGCTTGGCGAAGGCCATTTCGATCGGGTTGAGATCCGGACT
>NZ_LYTM01000029.1:0-44465 GCF_001672445.1 Mesorhizobium sp. WSM3873
TCCCTCACCCCCGCCACCCGCCGAAGGAGCCGCGATTCCGGCCGCGCATGGCAACGAGAGCTACATCGCGCTTGTCTGGCGCCGGCTGAAGCGCTCCTGGACCGGCATGGCCGGGCTATGCCTGGTCGTGCTGCTGCTTCTCATGACCCTGTTCGCGGAATTCCTCGCGCCTCTTGACCCGAAAGCGACCGATATCGCCTTCGCGCCGCCGCAGATGGCTAGCTTTCACGACAAGGACGGCAACTTCGTCGCGCGGCCAAGAATTTACGCGCTGGCCGAATCGACCGACCTCGACCCGGTGACCTTCCAGCCGATCGTCGGCCCCGATTACGATCATCCACGACTGCTCGGCTTCTTCGTCGAGGGCGCGCCCTACAAACTCTTCGGCCTCATCCCGGCGAACCGGCATTTCTTCGGCTCGATGGACGGCCAGCCGGTGCATTTCCTCGGCACCGACAAGTTCGGCCGTGATGTGCTTTCGCGCGCCATCCATGGTTCGCGCGTCTCACTGATGATCGCGCTGACGGTGGTCTTCATAATCACCGTGATCGGCACCAGTGTCGGCATGGTGTCCGGCTATTTCGGCGGCCGGTTCGATGTCTGGATGCAGCGCTTCGTCGAACTGGTGCTCGCCTTCCCGCAACTGCCGCTTTACCTGGCGCTGACGACGCTGATCCCGGTCACCGCGCCGACCAATGTCTTTCTCGCCTTCGTTATCATCGTCATGTCGGCGCTTGGCTGGGCGCAGATGTCGCGCGAAGTACGCGGCAAGACGCTGGCGCTGGCGCGCATCGACTATGTGCGCGCGGCCATGGCGGTGGGCGCCACCGATCGGCGGATCATCATCCAGCACATCTTTCCCAATGTGATGAGCCACGTGATCGTCGCCGTGACGCTGGCGATCCCGACGGTGGTGCTTCTGGAATCCTTCCTCGGCTTCCTCGGCTTCGCGGTGAAGCCGCCGCTGATCTCGTGGGGCCTGATGCTGCAGGACACCGCGACCTATTCGGTCATCGGCACCTATCCCTGGATCCTGTCGCCGGTCGGCTTCGTGCTGGTCACCGTTTTTGCCTTCAACGCGCTGGGCGACGGCCTGCGCGATGCCGTCGATCCCTATTGAGGTGGCAGGAATGACGACGATCGCGCTTGCCCAATCCTTCGCACCCGCCGTCCGGCTCGACCATGACGGACGCCACGACCAGCCGGTCATCGACGCCCGCAACATCGAAGTCGCCTTCAAGGTCGAGCACGGCGTCGTCGAGGCGGTTAAGGACGTCTCGTTCCAGCTCTATCGCGGCGAGACGATCGCGATCGTCGGCGAATCCGGTTCCGGCAAATCGGTGACCGCGCGCACCGTCATGGGGCTTTTGTCGCGGCGGGCGACCGTATCGCCGAGGTCAAGCGTCGACTATCTCGGGCAAAACATCCTGAAATTCGCCGAGAGCGCCCGGCGCAAGCTGCGCGGCAACCGCATCTCGATGATCTTCCAGGAGCCGATGAGCTCGCTCAACCCGATCTATTCGGTCGGCAGCCAGATCGTCGAAGCGATCCGGGTGCACCGCAAGGTGAGCCGCAAAGAGGCCTGGGCGCGAGCGCTCGAGCTTTTGCGCCATGTCCAGATTCCCGAACCCGAAGCACGCCTCAAGCAGTATCCGCACCAGCTCTCCGGCGGCCAGCGGCAGCGCGTCATGATCGCCATGGCTTTGGCCAACGAGCCCGATGTACTGATCGCCGACGAGCCGACCACCGCGCTCGACGTCACCGTCCAGGCGCAGATCCTCAACCTGATCCGCAATCTGCAGAAAGAAATGCGGATGGCGGTGGTTCTGATCACGCACGATCTCACCGTGGTGCGCAAGTTCTCCGACTATGTCTATGTCATGCAGCATGGCGAGATGCGCGAGCATAACGTCACCGAGCGGCTCTTCGCCGATCCGCAGCATCCCTACACAAAGCGGCTGCTCGCATCGGAACCACACGGCCGGCCGAAGCCGCTGCCCGAAAAGTCCAGCACGATCCTCGAGGCGAACGGCGTGCGCGTCTGTTTCACGCTGCGGCACGGCACGTTCCTGAAGCCGGACTGGCGCGAGCTGGTCGCGGTCGACGATCTCGACCTCAAACTTTGCCGTCACGAGACGCTGGGCCTGGTCGGCGAATCCGGTTCCGGCAAGACCACTTTCGGCCAGGCGCTGCTTCGGCTGCTCGACGCGAGGCGCGGCGAGATCCGTTTCGATGGCCAGCCGATCCAGGATCTCACGCGCGCCGAGATGCGGCCGCTGCGCTCGCGCATGCAGATCGTCTTCCAGGATCCGTTCTCCTCGCTCAACCCGCGCATGACGATCGGCCAGATCATCGAGGAAGGGCTGGTCGTCAACAGGATCGGGGCCACACGGCGCGAGCGGATCGAGCGGGTGCGTGAGGCGCTGGTCAGCGCCGGCATGCCCGGCGATATCCTGTCACGGTTCCCGCACGAATTTTCGGGCGGCCAGCGGCAGCGTATCGCGATCGCGCGGGCCATCGCGCTGGAGCCCGAGTTCATCCTGCTCGACGAGCCGACATCGGCGCTCGATCTTTCCGTGCAGGCGCAAATCATCGACCTGCTGCGCAGGCTGCAGGACGAGCGCGGCTTGAGCTATCTCTTCATCTCGCACGATCTCAAGGTGGTGCGGGCGCTCTGCCACCGCGTGATCGTCATGCAGCACGGCAAGATCGTCGAACAGGGGCCCGTAGACGAGGTCCTCACCAGTCCCAAGACCGCCTACACCGAACGGCTCGTCCGGGCCGCTTTCGACGTGGCGTGACCATATTCCGGAGGCTCACAGTGGCAAGAAATCCCAGGATCACCTTCATCGGCGCCGGCTCGACGGTGTTCATGAAGAACATTGTCGGCGACGTGCTGCAGCGCCCGGCGCTGTCGGGCGCGACGATCGCTTTAATGGACATCAACCCGCAGCGGCTGGAAGAGAGCGCGGTCGTCGTCAACAAGCTGATCGCGACCCTCGGCGTGAAGGCGAAGGCTGAGACCTATTCCGACCAACGCAAGGCGCTGTCCGGCGCCGATTTCGTCGTCGTCGCCTTCCAGATCGGCGGTTACGAGCCCTGCAC
This sequence comes from Mesorhizobium sp. WSM3873, assembly GCF_001672445.1. Taxonomy (NCBI): domain Bacteria; kingdom Pseudomonadati; phylum Pseudomonadota; class Alphaproteobacteria; order Hyphomicrobiales; family Phyllobacteriaceae; genus Mesorhizobium; species Mesorhizobium sp. WSM3873. The sequence goes on from NZ_LYTM01000029.1 coordinate 3,106, forward strand.
CGTCACCGACTTCGAGGTGCCGAAGAAATATGGCCTGCGCCAGACGATCGCCGACACGCTCGGCGTCGGCGGCATCATGCGCGGCCTGAGGACGGTGCCGCATCTGTGGAGGATCTGCGAGGACATGCTCGCCGTCTGCCCCGACGCGATCATGCTGCAATACGTCAACCCAATGGCGATCAACACCTGGGCGATCGCCGCGAAATTCCCCCAGATCAAGCAGGTTGGGCTCTGCCATTCCGTGCAGGGCACGGCGATGGAGCTGGCGCACGATCTCGACCTTCCCTATGAGGAGATCCGCTACCGCGCAGCTGGCATCAACCACATGGCCTTTTACCTCAAGTTCGAGCATCGCCAGCCGGACGGCTCCTATCGCGACCTCTATCCCGACCTTGTCCGCGCCTATCGCGAGGGCCGCGCGCCGAAGCCCGGCTGGAACCCGCGCTGCCCCAACAAGGTGCGCTACGAGATGCTGACCCGGCTCGGCTATTTCGTCACCGAAAGCTCGGAGCATTTCGCCGAATACACGCCCTATTTCATCAAGGAAGGCCGCCCCGATCTGATCGAGAAATACGGCATCCCGCTTGACGAATATCCGAAGCGGTGCATCGAGCAGATCGAGCGCTGGAAGGGCCAGGCGGAGGCCTACCGCTCGGCCGACCGGATCGAGGTGACGCAGTCGAAGGAATACGCCTCGTCGATCATGAACTCGGTGTGGACCGGCGAGCCCTCGGTGATCTACGGCAATGTCCGCAACAATGGCTGCATCACCTCGCTGCCTTTCGATTGTGCGGCGGAAGTGCCGTGCCTGGTCGATGCTTCCGGCATCCAGCCGACCTATATCGGCGAGCTGCCGCCGCAGCTGACGGCGCTGATCCGCACCAACATCAACGTTCAGGAACTGACGGTGCGGGCGCTGATGAGCGAGAGCCGCGAGCACATCTACCACGCGGCGATGATGGACCCGCACACGGCGGCCGAGCTCGATCTCGATCAGATCTGGTCGCTGGTCGACGACCTGCTTGCAGCGCATGGCGACTGGTTGCCGGCCTGGGCGCGACCGGGCAAAAGCAAGGCTGCCTGATTAGAGCAATTTCAGAAAAAGTGTGAAGCGGTTTTCGTCGGAAACTGCGTCAAAACAAATAGACGGGAGATTTCGCCGTTTCCGTGAAACGGTGAGATGTCCTATTTGCCGGTCTGCTCGCGCTCGACGGCGCGCCAGCCGATGTCGTGGCGGAAGAAACCCTGCGGCCAGTCGATACGATCGATCGCCGCGTAGGCCTTTTTTTGTGCTTCCCCGACGGTGGTGCCGGTTGCCGTGACGTTGAGCACGCGGCCGCCATTGGCGACGAGCGCGCCGCCGTTGATGGCAGTGCCCGCGTGGAAGATTTCGGCGCCGTCGCTGGCGGCCTCGTCGAGACCGCGGATCACCGAGCCCTTTTCCGGCGTGCCGGGATAGCCCCTCGCCGCCATCACCACGGTCAGTGCCGCCTCGTCGCTCCAGCGCGCAGACATATGCGCGAGCTGGCCGTCGACGGCGGCGTTGAGCAGGACGAGCAGGTCGTCCTTCAGCCGCATCATCAGCACCTGGCATTCGGGATCGCCGAAGCGGGTGTTGTACTCGATCAGCTTGGGGCCTTGGTCGGTGATCATCAAACCGGCGAAGAGGATGCCGGCGAAAGGCGCGCCGAGATTGGCCATGCCGCGCATCGTCGGCTCGATGATCTCGCGCATGGTGCGCGCGGTCATCTCGGGCGTCATCACCGGCGCCGGCGAATAGGCGCCCATGCCGCCGGTGTTCGGACCGGTATCGCCGTCGCCGACGCGCTTATGGTCCTGCGCGGTGCCGAAGGGCAGCGCGGTGGCGCCGTCGCATAGGCAGAAGAAGCTCGCTTCCTCGCCGGTCAGATATTCCTCGACGACGACCTCGGCGCCGGCGGAGCCAAAAGCGCCGTCGAAACAGGCGTCGAGCGCGGCAAGCGCCTCCTCCAGCGTCATGGCGATGGTGACGCCCTTGCCGGCGGCAAGCCCGTCAGCCTTGATGACGATCGGCGCACCCACCTTTTCGACATAGGCTTTGGCCGCCGCGAGATCGGCGAAGCGGCCATAGGCTGCGGTCGGGATGTTGAACTTGGCGCAAAGATCCTTGGTAAAGCCCTTCGAGCCTTCGAGCCGCGCCGCCGCCTTGGAGGGGCCGAAGACGCGGATGCCCCAGGCGCGCAAATCATCGGCAATGCCAGCCACCAGCGGCCCTTCCGGACCGACGACGACGAGGTCGATCTTCTTCTCCTGGCAGAAGGCGGCCACAGTGGAGTGGTCGGCGATGTCCAGCTTGACCAGTTCGGCGAAACGGCCGATGCCGGGATTGCCGGGCGAAGCATAGAGCTTCGTCAGCAGCGGCGACGCGGCGATCTTCCAGGCAAGCGCATGTTCGCGGCCGCCGGAGCCGAGAAGAAGAACGTTCATGGCCACCTCTTGCTGATCGTCTCCCCGAACCCGCTATTGGTCCAAGGGCGACGGGTCAAGGCGTGTTGGCGTTTTGGGGGCGATTGCACACGGGAAGATTGCCCACATCAAGACGCAATGAGGCAATTTGCCGGCTAGGGAACCGATCCCGCCCGGCCCAATCCAAAGTCGACTCAGCTCCGGAAAACGATGGGGAACCAGTCCTCGCGCAACTTCTGGCCGGGCTTGATGTGCTTCCCATGCAGCGCATTGTTCTCGCCCACGACGCGCGCCTGCGCCTATCGAAGGCGGCACTCGCCTTCATCGAGACAGCGAAAGCATGGTTCGCCAGTCACGATGTTTTCACTGCCTGAGCGACAACGCGGCTGCTTGACGGCGCCCATCGCTGCTGCCACTCCAGCACGATGGAAACCATCCAGTCGAAAGCAGCCCAGGGCCGCGTCGCGGACGCGCCGAGCGGCCATTGGGTTTACCGGGTGCTGCCGCGCTGGCTGTGGCCCTATGCGCAGCTTGCGCGCTGGGACCGGCCGATCGGCTGGCAGCTGCTCTTGTGGCCCTGCTGGTGGTCGGCGGCTCTTGCGGCCAGCGCCTATCCGCGGCCGACGGATCCGCTGCTGACGCTGTTGCCCGCGCCCTGGTACCTGTTCCTGTTTTTCATCGGCGCCGTCGCCATGCGCGGCGCCGGCTGCACCTACAACGACATCGTCGACGAAGACATCGACAACCAGGTCGAGCGCACCCGCTCGCGGCCGCTGCCGGCCGGCAAGGTGACGCGCCGCCAAGCCTGGGCGTTTCTGATCATCCAGGCGCTGGTCGGGCTCGGAGTGCTTTTGCAGTTCAACAGCTTCGCCATTCCGCTCGGCATCGCCTCGCTGGCGATTGTCGCGATCTACCCGTTCATGAAGCGCATCACCAACTGGCCGCAATTGGTGCTCGGGCTCGCCTTCTCCTGGGGCGCGCTGATGGGCTGGGCGGTCGAGTTCGGCGATCTCGATGGCCCCGCCATCATGCTTTATATCGGCTCGATCCTGTGGGTGATCGGCTACGACACGATCTACGCGCATCAGGACAAGGAAGACGACGCCATCGTCGGCGTGCGCTCCACGGCACGGCTTTTCGGCGACAACACCAAGACCTGGCTCACCGGGCTCTATGGCGGCACGCTCGCCTGCTTCGCCATCGCCTTTGCCTCGGCTCAAGTGCCGATGCCGGCGCTGGCCGGGCTGATCGCCGCCGGCGCGCATATGGCGCGCCAGATCATCCGGCTCGACATCAACGATCCCGATCAGTGCCTGAAGCTGTTCAAGTCGAACAACCAGGTCGGCTGGCTGATCTTTCTGGGGCTGATCGGCGGGGCGTTTTGGGTGGTGCTGAAGCCGCTGGTGTAGCGCCTCTCCTTCTCCCTTTGTCGTGGGAGAAGGTGGCTCGGCGCGCAGGGCCGAGACGGTTGACGGTGTTCCAGCGGAGTGAGAGCTCGGCGTTCCCTGGAAAACCCCTCATCCATCGCCTTCGGCGACACCTTCTCCCACAGGGGGAAGGGAAGGATCGCGGCTATTCGCGCGCGATAATCTCCTCACCGCCGACGACGAGACGCAGGCCGAGATTGCCGGTCCTGCGGCGGGCGAGGAAGCGCGGGCGGCGCATGTTGGAGACACGGCCCTTGCGGCGGTCCTGCGGCGGCAGGGCCTTGATGGCGGCGCCGAGCGATTCCTCCAGCGTGCGGGCGACGCCGTCGGCCTCGATCAGAAGCATCGGCAGGCGATAGGCGTCGGCCCAGGCGCGCCAATCGGCGGCGACGTCGTCGAGATCGTCGGCGACCAAAAGCGGCACCGACAGCATCGGATCATTGTGCAAAAGTTCCAAGGTCACGGTGACATTGCCGTCCGGATCCTCCATGGCGCGGGCGGCGACACCACGGAAGGCATTGGTGGGCAGCGCGATGATCGCCGGCACGCCGCTCATCTCCAGCGTGCGGCGGATAACGGCGCCGCGCTGGTCGATGGTGAAGGTTACATCGCCATAGTCGTCGCGCGTGGCATAGCTTACCATCTGCGGCAGGCGAAACGGGTCGAGACGCATGTTGCGCCCCGCCCAGACTGGCTTCAGTCCAGTGTTCATCGAATGCCTTCCTGTTTCTCCTGAGGGCCGTTTTCCGGTTCTCTCCGGGCCGGTTTTTCCGGCCTCGTTATGCGGGAAACATTAGCGCTCGCTTCTTACCGCCGCGCTTAAGAAAGTCAGTTAAATTTTGCTGATCGGAGCCGATGGTTATCGGAATGCGACCAGCCACAAGATGTTGGAAGAATTAGATAACCTTACCGGGATTCATGATGCCGGCCGGGTCGAAGGCCGCCTTCACCCGGCGCATCAGATCGATCGCCATTGGCGGCGCCGTGGCGATCAGCTCGTCGCGCTTCAATTGGCCGATGCCGTGCTCGGCCGAGATCGAGCCGTGGAAAGAGCGCACGACATCGTGCACGGCTTTGTTCATCGGGTGGTAGAGCTCAAGGAACGGCTCGTCCTGCCAATCCAGCGGGCGAGAGATGTTGTAGTGAAGATTGCCGTCGCCCATGTGGCCGAAGCAGACGACCCGGGCGCCGGGACAGACAGTCTGGACCACGCCAGCCGCTGTGTCGATGAATTCGGGGATCGCGGCGATCGGCACCGAGATGTCGTGCTTGATCGAGGCGCCCTCCGGCTTCTGGCATTCGGGCAACGTCTCGCGGAAGTTCCAGAAGGCATCGCCCTGGGCAAGGCTTGCGGCGACCACCGCATCGCCGACGATGCCCTGCTCGAGCCCGGCCGACAGGATCTCCTCGATGAGCGCCCTGCCATCTTCTTCCGAGCGACCTGAAGAGACCTGCATCAGGGCATACCACGGCCAGTCATCCGCCAGCGGTCGGGTGATGCCTTGCCCGTGCTTCAGCGTGAAGTCGTAAGGCCGTTTGGCGATCAGCTCGAAAGCCGTGAGCGAAGCACCGGCGCGATCCATCGCCAAGGTGAACAGCGAGAGCGCTGCCTTGGGCGACGACAGCCCGGCGAAGGCAACCTCCCTGCCCTTCGGCTTCGGAAAGAGCTTCAGCACCGCGGCGGTGATGACGCCGAGTGTGCCCTCGGCGCCGACGAAGAGGTTTTTCAGATCGTAGCCGGTGTTGTCCTTCTTCAGCTTGCGCAGATCGTCGAACACGTCGCCGGTCGGCAGCACCACTTCGACGCCGAGGCAAAGCTCGCGCGCATTGCCATAGGCAAGCACGCCGGTGCCACCGGCATTGGAAGAAAGATTGCCGCCGATCTGGCAGGAGCCTTGGGCTGCAAGCGACAGCGGGAACAGCCGGTCGGCGGCGTCCGCCGCTTCCTGCAGCGTCTGCAGGATGACGCCGGCCTCGGCGGTGATGGTGTTCGACAGGACATCGATCTCGCGGATGCGGTTCAGCCGCGACAGCGAGAGCACGATGTCGCGGCCGGACTTGTCCGGCACTTGGGCGCCGACCAGCCCGGTGTTGCCGCTCTGCGGCACGACCGGCGTTCCGGTCTCGGTCGCGAGCCGCATGATGCGGCTCACTTCCTCGACGCTGCCCGGCCTCAGCACCAGCGGTGTCCGGCCATGCCAGAGGCCGCGCCGCTCGATGATGTAGGGCGCGATGTCAGCCTGATCGCGCAGCGCGTATCTGTCGCCGACAATGGCAGCGAAGCGCTCGATGAGGGCAGGATCGAGGTCGAAGGGCTGGTCATTCATGCGCCCAAACCTAGAGCAATTCCAGGAAAAGTGTGAAGCGGTTTTCCGTCCGGAATTGCGTCAAAACAAAGAGATAGGTCAGTCGATCTTGTCGCGCGGGGCAGCGGCGCGCGCGAGCCGGTCGTTGATCGCCTCGCCCAAGCCGTCGGCCGGGATCGGCTCGACGGCGATCGTGGCCGCGCCGCTGCGGTCGAGCGCCTGCATATAGGCGAAAAGATTGGCGGCGGCCTCCCGCAGATCGCCCGCCTCGGAAAGATTGCGCAGCGCCACGGCATCCCGCCAGCCTTCAGCGCGAGCGCGGCCGAAGGCGAGCAGCGCCTCGCCGCTGGCGAGCTTGCCGACATTGAGCCGCATCGATGCGCCCGGCGCGTAATGCGAGGCGAGCATGCCGGGCGCCTGGATTCCGGCAGCGCCGCGGATCACCTCAACGTCGGCGACCGCTTCAATGTCCCGGGCAGCAATGCCGCCGGGTCGTAGCAGACGCAGCTTGCCGTCTTCGATCTTGACGATCGTCGATTCCAGGCCGACGGGCGTCGCGCCGCCGTCGACCACCAGCTTGATCTTCTCGCCGAGATCAGCCGCCACGGCCTCGGCCGTCGTGGCGCTGATCCTGCCGGAGGAATTGGCGCTGGGCGCCGCGAGCGGCCGGCCCAATCTCGCGATCAGCTCGCCGCCGAAGCCTCTCGGCATGCGCAGCGCGATCGTGTCAAGCCCGGCTGTGACGAGCGGATGGATGCCGTTTTCCGCGCCCTGCGGCAACACCAGCGTCAGCGGACCGGGCCAGAAAGCTTCCGCCAGCTTTGTTGACAATAGATCGAATGTAGCAATGCGGTTTGCCATGGCGAGGTCGGCGACGTGGGCGATCAGCGGGTTGAAGCGCGGGCGACCCTTGGCCTCGAAGATACGCGCCACGGCAGCCCCATTCGTGGCGTCACCTGCCAGTCCGTAAACGGTCTCGGTCGGGATGGCGACAACATCGCCGCCTTCGAGCAGCGCCAGCGCCCTTTCCATCGCCTCGCCGACGCCAAGTATCTCAGCCAAATTCACCACCGATCCTGAACATGCCGGTCCCGTAATACGGCATGGCAGCAGGGGCAAGGGCGCGCATTGGCGATTTATCAATCCCTAAAATGTTAAGTTTCCGCGCAAGCCGGCATCAATTCGCCGACGCTAGGGTGCGGATTTCCGGTTGGTGGGCGGAGAGTTGTCGTGATGCGTATGTCTTGCTTCGATGCAATTGCGAACGGAAAGCTGTTACGTCGCTTTCCTGGAATTGCTCTAGGAGCGGTCGTTATCGGTCTTCTGGCGACGAGCGGCTTGGCACAGGCTTCGTCCATCGTCGTGCTCGGCGCGGCGACCTCGACGCCATCCATTGTCAGGCTGGCCGCGATCGAGCCCGGCAAGGCTACACCGTCAGTTGTGGCGCTCGGCGAGCCGGTGCCAGCCGTCACCGATGAGAAAGTAGCCGCGATCCCGGAGAAATCCGGACAGAGGCACGCGCAAACGCCGACGATCATTCGCGGCGGCATCGTCGGCGGCGCCTCGGCGACGCCCGCGGCGACTGCCCCGGCCAAAGAGGCCGCGACACCGGCAAACGGCACCGCGCCCGCCGCCACGCCTCCCAACGGAACGGCTGCGGCCACGCCCCCCAACGGCACGGCTCAGGCTGCCGCCAACGGCGATACCAAAGCTTCCGAGAACAACCCCGCCACGACGGCAACCGCGTCTGACGGCGAGACCCAACCGGAAGTCCAACCGGAAGCTGCCCCGACGCCGCCGCGCTTCAGCAAGGCGATGTAGGCGCGACGGCCTCCCGCGCCTTACGGAGCATTCAGCTTCCGACCGGCATTCTGGCTGTCAGCCGACGATTTTTGAAAAATCGGCGACCTGGTCGGTGGCGGCGCGGATGCGGGCAAGCAGGGCCAGGCGGTTGGCGCGCACGGCCTGATCCTCATCATTCACGAGAACCCCTTCAAAGAATGAATCAACCGGTTCACGCAAAACGCTAAGCGTCAGCATGGCGGCGGAAAAATCTTCGTTTTGAATCGCTTGGCCGGCTGCCTTCTCGGCCTGATTCACCGCGGCCGACAGCTTCTTTTCCGCATCTTCGCGGAACAGCGCCGGCTCAACTATCTCGGCGACCCGTGTTTTCTTCTTCTCCTCGGCAGCCAGGATGTTGGCGGCGCGCTTGGTACCGGCGAGGAGGTTCTTGCCATCCTCCGTGTCGAGGAACTTGCCCAGCGCCTCGACGCGGCGAACGATCTGCAGAAGGTCGTCGGACTGCGGCGTGATGACGGCGTCGATCAGATCGTATCGTGCACCGCTTTCGCGGAGATATACCTTGAGGCGGTCATGGAAGAAGCCGAGGAGATCCGAAATTTGTGCGACGTCGCCGGCGAAGCTCGCAAAGGCCTTGGCGAAGACCGATGTCAGTCCGAGGCGAATGCGGTTCTCGATCAGGATCCGGACCACGCCGAGTGCAGCTCTTCTGAGCGCGAACGGATCCTTGCTGCCTGTCGGCTTTTCATCAATCGCCCAGAAGCCGGTCAGCGTATCGAGCTTGTCGGCCAGCGCGACAGCAACCGACACCGGGTCGGTCGGCACCCGGTCGGACGGGCCTTGCGGCTTGTAGTGCTCCTCGGCGGCCGCGGCCACCGACGGATGCTCACCCTGGAGCAGCGCATATTTGCGGCCCATGGCGCCCTGCAATTCCGGGAACTCGCCTACCACCTCGGTCTGCAGGTCGGCCTTGGCGAGCACCGCGGCGCGGGCGACGAGCGCGGTAATCTCCCCCCTCGAGGGGGAGATGTCGCCAGAGGCGACAGAGGGGGTCGTCTCGCGTGGAGTGCCAACCTCTTCCCTCTTCGAAAGGCCAGAATGCGTCGCACCAGCCGAAGCAACCCCCTCTGGCCTGCCGGCCATCTCCCCCTCAAGGGGGGAGATCGACTTCGCCACCGTCGGCGCCAATTCTTCGGCCAAGCGCTTGATGCGCTCGACCCGGGCGCCCTGCGTGCCAAGCTTGGCATGGAAGGTCACATTGAGATGGTCAAGGCGCGCCATGCGCTGGTCGAGCGGCTTCTTTAGATCCAGCTCGAACTTCGCCGCCGACTCTTGCAGCGTGCCGAGGTCGGGCAGATCGCCCTGGTCGGTCTTCCAGAAATAGAGGGCGTCTGAGAGACGCGCCCGCACCACCTTGCCATTGCCGTAGGCGATCTCTTTGCCGCCGTCCTTCGCCTCGATATTGGCAACCAGGATGAAGCGGTTCGACAGATCTTCGCCCGCGCCCTGCGGCCGGGTGACGAAGCATTTCTGATTGGCGCGAATGGTTAGGCGAATGACCTCGGCCGGGATGGTGAGAAAATCCTGCTCGAACTCGCCCATCAGCACGACCGGCCATTCGACTAGGCCGGAGACCTCTTCCAGCAGGCCCTCGTCCTCGACGAGGTCGAGGCCGTTGGCGAAGGCGACATTGCGGGCATCGGCCAGGATGATCTCCTTGCGCCGGTCGGCATCAAGCACGACCTTGGCCGCTTCGAGCTTCGCCGCATAGTCGTCGAAGCGGCGCACGGTGATCGGGCCCGGTGCGTGGAAGCGGTGGCCGTAGGTGACGTTGCCGGAGCGGATGCCGTCGATCTCGAAGTCGACCACCACCGGCTCCTCGGTCTCCGGGCCGAAGGTGCAGACGATCGATTGCAGCGGCCGCACCCAGCGCAGTGAGCCGGGCTTGGCCGAGGCCGCGCCCCAGCGCATCGATTTCGGCCAGGGAAAGTTCTTGATGATGCCCGGCACCAGCTCGGCGATGATCTCTTCCGCCGCCCTGCCCGGCTTGGAGATGTGGGCGACGTAGAAGTCGCCCTTCTTGGGATCCGAATGGACATGCGCCTCGGCGATCGATGAAAGGCCGGCCTTGCGCAGAAAACCCTGCACCGCCTGCTCGGGCGCCGTGGTCGAGGGGCCCTTGATCTCCTCGAGAATGTCCTTAGAGCGCGCCGTCAGCCCGCGCACGTCCAGCGCCAGGCGTCGCGGCGTCCAGTATTCGCGCGCCGCCTCATAGGTCAGGCCCGCCTCGACCAAGCCGTCGGTCAGCATCTTGCGAAGATCGCCAGCCGCCTTGCGCTGCATGCGCGCGGGGATTTCTTCCGAGCGGAGTTCTAGGACTAGGTCAGGCATAGGGTCAGCTCATGCTGGCGAAGGGTCCGGCGCGGCATAGCAACTCGGCTCGCGCCTGTCACCCTGCCTGCCGGTCGGCAGTTCGAGCTGTTTCAGGAAATTTTCAGTTCTTTGTCGGGACGACGCGAGCCCAGCCGTCATAAGAACAGACACCCCATGAACCAAACGCAGTGCTGAAGCGACCAACGCTCAGACGGAGAACTATTGGCTGAACGACCATGAAGACGGCATCGAGAATCCTGCAGGTCCTGGCGCTGAGCGCCTGCTTCGCCGCCCAGATGCATGGCACATTCTCGATGCCGGGCGTGCGACAGGCACTGCGGACGATCGATGCCGCGACAGTCCAGATCACGTTGCCGACGGCAGCCGCCGCCGAGATCGCCAGCGCGACTTGGGGCTAAGTCGCCAGGCCGCCCGCCCGCGTCTGCAGGAACGCCTCCCCGCAAGCCTTGGCAAGGTTGCGCACGCGCAGGATGTAGCTTTGGCGCTCGGTGACGGAAATCACGCCGCGCGCGTCGAGCAGGTTGAAGACGTGGCTGGCCTTGATGCACTGGTCATAGGCGGGGAAAACCAGACTGTGCATCGACGAATTGTCGTTCGACGCCGGCGCGCCGGCGGCGAGCAGCGCTTTGCACTCGGCTTCGGCGTCCTCGAAATGCCGAAGCAGCATCGCGGTGTTGGCGAATTCGAAATTGTGGCGCGAATATTCCTGCTCGGCCTGCAGGAAGACGTCGCCATAGGTGACCTTCTCAGGCCCTTCGCGGCCGTTGAAGTTCAAGTCATAGACATTGTCGACGCCCTGCACATACATGGCGAGACGCTCGAGCCCAAAGGTGAGCTCGCCGGCCACCGGCGCGCATTCGATGCCGCAGACCTGCTGGAAATAGGTGAACTGCGACACTTCCATGCCGTCGCACCAGCACTCCCAGCCGAGGCCCCAGGCACCCAGCGTCGGGCTTTCCCAATCGTCCTCGACGAAGCGGATGTCATGCAGCAGCGGATCCACGCCGATGGCTTCCAGCGAGCCGAGATAGAGTTCCTGCAGGTTCGGCGGGTTCGGCTTCAGGATCACCTGATATTGATAGTAATGCTGCAGCCGGTTCGGGTTCTCGCCGTAGCGGCCGTCCTTCGGCCGGCGCGACGGCTGCACGTAGGCCGCGTTCCAGCGCAACGGGCCGAGCGCGCGCAAGGTGGTGGCGGGGTGGAAGGTGCCGGCGCCGACTTCCATGTCGTAGGGCTGCAGGATGACGCAGCCGTAAGCTGCCCAGTAGTTGTGCAAGGTCAGGATCAGCCCCTGGAAGGAGCGGCTGGGATGCATGTGGGCAGGGATCTCGACGGTCACGGCGGCCTCGGAAAGCGCTGGGAGTGGGCTTTCCCTAGTTGCCGGGCCGGCAAGCGTCAAGGCACGGCGCCGCATCGAGGAGAGGTTGAACGCTTTGCCGGCGGCTGGCCCATTGAAGGCCGCCCACGCGGGCCGTTTGCTTCGGTGAGCCGCAACGACAAAGGTTCCCGCCATGCCTGGTCAACTCACTGTCCGCCCCGTCACCCAGCAGGACTACGAGCAGTGGCTGCCGCTCTGGGACGGCTACAACGAATTCTACGGCCGCTCGGGCGAGACCGCGCTTGCCGGCGAGATCACCCAGATGACCTGGTCGCGCTTCTTCGACGCTTACGAGCCGGTGCATGCTCTGGTGGCCGAGCGCGACGGCAAGCTTCTCGGCCTCGTCCATTATCTCTACCACCGCTCGACCACGGCGATCGCGCCGAACTGCTATCTGCAGGATCTCTTCACCTCACAAGCCGCGCGCGGCCAAGGCGTCGGCCGGGCGCTGATCGAAGGCGTTTACGAGCGCGCCAAAGCCGCGGGCTCGGGTCGCGTCTACTGGCTGACGCATGAGACCAACCACACCGCCATGCAGCTCTATGACAGGATCGGCGAGCGCTCGGGGTTCGTCGTCTACCGCAAGATGTTTTGAAAACGTTGCGGGGCCCAAAAGGGCCCCGCCAAACTGCAGAATTGTGCGCCTCAGCCCTTCGGCGCCGCGGGCGGGACCGGTTTCACCTTCGGCGTTTCCTGCGCCGTGTTGGACTCGATCGGCGGCAGGCCCTTCAGCAGCTTCTGCTGCAAGGTGGCGAGCACATCCGGGTCCGGCTTCAGGTCGCGTGCCTGGGTCCACTGGAAGGTCGCTTCCAGCTTGCGGCCGACGCGCCAATAGGCGTCGCCCAGATGGTCATTGAGAACCGGATCCTCGGGCTTCAGCGATACGGCGCGCTCCATTTCGCGCACGGCGTCGTCGAAGCGGCCGAGGCGGTAATAGGCCCAGCCAAGCGAGTCGACGATGTAGCCGTCGCTTGGCCTGAGATCCACGGCCTTCTGGATCATCGCCAGGCCTTCCTTGAGGTTCATGTTCATGTCGACCCAGGAATAGCCGAGATAGTTCAGAACCTGCGGCTGGTCGGGCTGCAGCTCCAGAGCCTTGCGGAAATTGGGCTCGGCCTTCGGCCATTCCTTCAGCCGCTCATAGGCGATGCCGCGCTGGTAGAAGATGTTCCAGTTGGCGGCGGTCGGCGTCTTCAGCTGTTCGACCGCCTTGTCGTAGAGATTGGCAGCCGAACGGTAGTCCTCCTTCGAGGAGTAGACGCCGCCAAGCGCCAGGTAGCCGCGCATGTCGGTCGGGTGCGCATCGACATAACCCTTGAGATGCGCGATGGCTTCGTCGTGACGGTCGATGTCGGCAAGGTTCAGGCCAAGCTGCAGCTCAGAAAGCTCCTTCAATGGCGAGGAGGCCGGAATGCGCCGATAGAGCGCGATCGCGCCTTCGCCGTCCTTCAGCTGCTCGGCGACGGCGGCGAGCTGCACGAGGGCGGCGTCGCTGTCCGGCTTCAGCGCCAGCGCATATTGCAGATAGAGCCTCACGAAAGGCTCGCCGCCGCCACGGTTGAGCGCGGTGGCGAGGTCGAGCAGGATTTCCGAGGCCCCGTCGGCCGGGGTAGCGACCAGGGGCTCGATCTTGTCGCCCTTGCTGATCCTGTCGCGCAGCGTGGTGATTTCGAGCTTGCCAGGCGCGAAGGCTTCGGCCTGGTTCAGCACCGCCATCGCCTTTGTCTTGTCGCCCTTGCGGGCGAGGAACGAGGCATAGGCCTGGGCATTGCGCATCCACGTCTCGGGCGCGGAGCCGCCGGCGGCGGTATCGGCCAGGGTGGCGGCGTAGATCTCATCGGCCTTGGGGGAAAGGCCGGCGGCGTCGGCGATGAGGGCGCGATGGAAGGACTTGAACAGGCCGAACCAGTCCGGCCCCTTCAGCTTATCGATCGAAGCCATCGCCTCGGAGGCATCGCCCGCGCCTTCCTTGGCCCAACCGTCCATGACGCCGGAGAGCAGCCGGTCGAGATCGGATTCGAGCGACAGCTTCAGCCAGTACTGAGCCTTGACGTAGTCCTTCTTGTGGAAGGAATCGACGGCAAGCGCCAGACGCGAGAAGCGCTCGACATCGGGAACTTCCTTGAGCTTGTCGGCATAGACCAGCGATTCCTCGAAGCGGCCCTGGGCGACCAGCGCCAGCATGAGGCTCTGCTGCAGCTCGGTGTCATTGGGGGCAAAGGCCAGCGCCTGCTTGTAATAGGCGATGGCATTGTCGAGATCGTTGTCGCTTTCGGCAATATGGGCGGCAAGATAGGCGCCCGAAAAGGACGTGATCTGGACCGGTTGGGAGTTTTCCTTGGCATGGGCAGGCAGCACCGACAGCGCCACACCCGTTAAAAATGCCAGCCTCGTCAGCCAGCGCGCACGTCCTTGCCGCATTGTATCCCTTTCAGCCAGACGCGATCCCCCCTTGGCGGACCGCCCACAGAGTCGATGTTTTCCCGACAAAGCATGGCCTTTTTGGGGTCAGGCTTCAATCCGCAGCGAATCACAATGCAATCATCGGCTTAAAAAATACGGCGTGCGTCCAAAAAAGTCCGGCGCGGGAAGCCGCAGACAGCGCCGCCTAAAGACGCGTATCTTGGAATCCGCTGAGGGCAACCGCGCTGCACAGGTTGGACCATTCGCAGCCCGAGCACGCCTGACGCGTCAGGCCGGAGGAAAACGCCTTGCGCATCGGCGCCAGGCTAGAGGCATCCAACACGAGCCGGTCGCCGGCCTGGACGGACCGGCCGAGGAGAGCGCCGACGTCGCGCGCCGCGAGCCCGTCGCGCTCGGCGGCGCCTTCGCCCAGGCAGTGCGGCTCGGGCTCGACCAGCATCGGGGTGCAGATGTCGTCCGGCCCCGACACGATCAGGACCGCCTCGCCGTCGCCCAGCCGCTTCACCACCTTGTCGTAGTTGGCGGTGAAGGCGGGCGAGTAGCCTTTGCCGACATAGGTCAGCAGGCAGAGCAGATGGTGGGCGCGCAGCCTGACAGTCATTGCGTCTTTGACGAGCGGTCGCGCGGTTCGGCCCGATAGGTGGAAAAGAGCTTCAGCGTTGCGGCGCCCAGCGCCGACTTCAGGAGGCCGCCGACAATGAAGGGCAGGAAGCCGAAGGTGATGGCCTTCTCGGCGCCGATCATGGCGGCAAGCCAGGCCGTGCCGAGAACCAGGCACAGAAGATTGCCGATGAGCATGGCGGCGAAGGCAAGCATCACCCGATTGCCGTTCCAGCCGCGCTCGGCCAGCCAGCCGACGATCGCACCGACGATCGGGAAGGAGAAGAGATAGCCGCCGGTCGGGCCCATAAAATGCTGCACGCCGGCCGCACCGCCGGCCAGAACCGGGAAGCCGGCGGCACCCTCGACAAGCCAGACCGTGATGGTCAGCGCGCCGAAGCGCCAGCCATAGAGCGCACCGACCAGCGTCACCGCGAAGGTCTGCATGGTCACCGGAACCGGCACCATCGGCACCTCGATGTAGGACGACAGCGCCAGGAACAGCGAGCCGAGGACGACGGCGCCGAACTGCCAGGCAACGGAGCGGCTGTGCAGTTGGAGCGGGCTGAAGGAAGACTGGCGGGTCGAAACGGCGATATTTGTCACGGTGAGGTGGTCCCTGGTTGAGTTGAAATTATAGATAATTCCTGCAATCGATCTATTATCGAATCCACATTTTTGCGGAGATGGCAAGCGCTGCCTTGCGGAGGCAGATCGCAGGAGCAATGAGGCTCAGCCATTCACCGGGCATTGGGGCACCCAAACCGACATTTGACTGCTACGGAGCGCAGAAAGGCAGCTGTGTCTGTGTTCTCGCGTTAGCCGACGATGGCGAAGGCGTCGCGAGTCCTGCCGGAAGCGGTCTTGACCGGTTTTTGGCCGATCCATTGCACATGCCGGCCGAGCGTGGCGGCGGCCGATTCCGTGTTGCCTTGCCTCAGCGCGCTCAGGATCGCCCGGTGATCCTGATCGGTGCGGGTCTCCCATTCGGAGCGCCAGGCGGCGAACAGGAAACGCGCGCTTGCGGCATGCAGGTCGTCGATGGTGGAAAGCAGGCGCGGCATGTTGCAGGGCGTCAAGATCAAGCGGTGGAAGGTGCGATTGGCCTCCTCCCAGGAGCGGACATCGCGGGATTTGTCGCCCGCCTTGGTCGCCTCCTCGGCGCGGTCGAGGATCGCCGGCGTCAGATGCGGCGCGGCGTGGCGCAGCGCCAGCACTTCGAGCGCCGCGCGCATCTCGGCCACTTCCCTGACCTCGCCGAGGTCGAAAGCGGCCACACGCACGCCGCGGCGCGGCTCGCTGATCGCCAGACCTTGCGCCTCGAGGCGGCGGAAGGCCTCGCGCACCGGCACGTGGCTGGTGCCGAATTCCTCGGCGACATGGTCCTGGCGCAGCCGCGATCCGGGCTCGATAACGCCCGAAATGATGCGGTCCGCCAGTTCCTTGCTGATGCGGACGGCGATCGTGTCCTCTGTGGTGGCCATGTTTTATAGATAATTTGCTGAGCTGCCGTTTGTCGAGACGGCCAGAGCGGAATCACAGGCGCCCGCCCGGCGGACGCCAGGCGATGCCAAGGAGAACCGACAGGCGCTCAGTTGACGCGGCTGATGCAGAAATCGATGACGTCGATCAGCGCCGATTTCTGCGGCGTCGCCTCCAGCGGCGCGAGCGCGTCGCGGGCGATCTCGCCGAAGTGACGGGCGCGACCGATCGTATCGGCGATGGCGCCATGGCGGGTCATCAGACCGATCGCCTTTTCGAGCCCGGCATCGTCGGCGGCATTTTCCTCGATGGCGCGCTTCCAGAAGGTGCGCTCGGCCTTGGTGCCCCGCCGATAGGCGAGGATCACCGGCAGCGTCACCTTGCCCTCGCGGAAATCGTCGCCGACATTCTTGCCGAGGTCCTTGCTGGAGCCGCCATAGTCCAGCGCGTCGTCTATGAGCTGGAAGGCAAGGCCGAGATTCATGCCATAGGAGCGCAGAGCCGCCCGGTCGGTGCGGGAAGCGAGCGCGATCACCGGACCGACCTCGGCGGCGGCCGAGAACAGGGCGGCGGTCTTGGCCTTGATGACGGCGAAGTGCTCGTCCTCGGTGGTCTCCAGATTCTTGGCAGCCGCAAGCTGCATCACCTCGCCCTCGGCGATGATGGAGGCGGCGCTCGACAGGATGTCGAGAGCCTCCAGCGAGCCGACTTCGACCATCATGCGAAAAGCCTGGCCGAGCAGGAAGTCGCCGACCAGCACGCTCGCCTGGTTGCCCCAGATCATGCGCGCCGTCTTCTTGCCGCGGCGAAGCGCGCTCTCGTCGACGACGTCATCGTGGAGCAGCGTCGCGGTGTGCATGAATTCGACTGCGGTGGCGAGCTTGACGTGCCCCTCGCCCGCATAGCCGAACATCTGGGCGGCGGCGAGCGTCAGCATCGGCCGCAGCCGCTTGCCGCCGGACGAGATCAGGTGGTTGGCGACCTCCGGGATCATCTCGACGTCGGAGCCGGCCTTCGACAGGATCAGCTCGTTGACCCGTCCCATGTCGGCTGCCGTCAGGTCGATGAGATCCTGGATGGAAGCAGGTTCCCGCTTGCCTTCGATATTCAGAACGACACCCACCACGATCACTCCCGTCTCATTGACGCGCCCGACAACACCCTGGTCCCGGTGAGACTCTAGGTCGGCACAACCGCGCACGGCAAGAGGCGAATTGGCGCGGTTTGGCTGGCGCTGGGCGGCCCCGGCGTTTACATGAGCGCCGCAACCTGCGATTTTCATTCCATGATCGAGCTTGTCCGCACCAACGACGCCGTCCTCATCTCCTTCGTCGAATCGCTCATGCGCGACGCCGGCATCGCCTGCTTCGTCGCCGACCAGAACATGAGCGTCCTCGACGGATCGATCGGCATCCTGCCCAGGCGCGTCATGGTCGATGCCGAGAAAGCCGATGCCGCACGGCGCATCCTGAAGGATGCCGGCATCGAGAACGAGATCCGCCGGCAATAATGGCAGCATCAACCGCCCTCGCCCCGGACACGCCGGCCCACACGGTCGACGCCTTCCATCGCGGGCGCTTCTGGCTGGTGCAGCCGCGACAAGGCCACCGTGCCGGCATGGACGCCATGATGCTGGCGGCTGCCGTCCCATCCGGCTTTTCCGGCCGGCTCGCCGATTTCGGCGCGGGCGCCGGTGCGGCGACGCTCGCCGTGCTGTCGCGCTGCCCTTTGGCACACGCGGTTCTGGTCGAGCGTTCCGCGGAGATGGCGGCCTTTGCCGCGGCCACGCTTGCCCACCCCGGGAACGCGCATCTCGGCGACCGCGCCTCGGTGCTTAAGGCCGACGTCACGCTTGCCGGACGGGCACGGCACGGAGCCGGACTTGCCGACAATTCGTTCGACTTCGTCGTCATGAACCCGCCCTTCAACGCGGCACAAGACCGCGCAACGCCGGACGCGCTGCGCAGAGAAGCGCATGTCGCGGAGGACGGCCTGTTCGAGCGCTGGATCAGAAGTGCGGCCGCCGTCGTCAAGCCGCGCGGCGGACTGGCGGCGATTGCGCGGCCGGAGCAGCTTGTCGCCATCCTGGATGCGATGGAAGGCCGCTTCGGCGATGCCGAGATGCTCTGCGTGCACCCACGCCCAGACGCGGCGGCGATCCGCATCGTCGTCAGGGCGGTGCTCGGCGCGCGCGGAAAACTGTCGATCCGGCCTCCGCTCACCTTGCACGGCGCATCCGGCAACGAGCCGACGGAGCGGACCGAAATGATCAACAACGGGCTGGCGTCGCTGTTCGGCGATTGATCAGAGGCCGGCGATGCGGCATTGCCGTTGCGCGGCGAATTCCTACATGCCCGGGAGCAAGGATGAGGTCTGACCTTGCTCTAGCATCTCTTGTGGAGACAAGCTTTCGTGAAACGCTTCTTCAACCGCCTGCTGCCGAAATCCTGGCGCTCGACAGTCGTCACCATTCCGGTCATCCGGCTGCATGGCACGATCATGCCCGGCGGCGGCCAGTTCCGGCCAAGCCTGTCGCTCGCCTCGACGGCCGGGCTCATCGAGAAGGCGTTCGGCTTCGACGCGCCGGCGGTTGCGATTTCGATCAACTCGCCGGGCGGCTCGCCGGTGCAGTCGCGGCTGATCTTCAAGCGCATCCGCGACCTGGCGGCAGAGAAGGACAGACGAGTGCTCGTCTTCGTCGAGGATGTGGCGGCCTCCGGCGGCTACATGATCGCAATCGCCGGTGACGAGATATTCGCCGATCCTTCCTCGATCGTTGGCTCGATCGGCGTCGTCTCCGCCTCCTTCGGCTTCCCGGAGTTGATGAAGAAGATCGGCATCGAGCGGCGCGTCCACACCGCGGGCCAGAACAAGGCCGTGCTCGACCCCTTCAAGCCGGAAAAGAGGGAAGACGTCGAGCGGCTGAAAGCCTTGCAGCTCGAAGTGCACGAGACCTTCATCGATCTCGTCAAGGAACGGCGCGGCACCAAGCTCAAGGACGACCCGGATCTGTTCACCGGACTGTTCTGGACCGCCAAAAAGGGTCTCGAGCTCGGCCTCGTCGATGCGCTGGGCGACATGCGCAGCGTGCTCAAGACCCGTTTCGGCGAAAAGACGCAGCTCAGGCTGATCACCGCGCCGCGCGGGCTTTTCGGCCGTTTCGGCTTGTTCGGATCGCGTTTTTCGGCGCCGGACATCGCCGCGGCCGCGGCCAGCGGCGTCATCGATGCGGCGGAAGAGCGCGCGCTGTGGGCGCGCTTCGGGCTTTGAAAAAGCCATGATTGCGTCTAGCATGGCCGCTTGACCGACCCATCCGGCCGGCCTTGCCGCGAGAACGCGGGAGGAGTTGTGAGATGCCGCAGATCATTTTCTTCGTTGTCGTCGGCGCCGCCGCCTATTTCGGTTATCGCGCTTTCGTACGCGAGGCCGAGCGCGTGACGGCCAAGATCCGGCGCACCGAGAAGCAGGCGGCCAACGGCACGATGGGAACGCTGGTCAAGGATCCGAAGACCGGCGAGTACCGTCTGGCCAAGGACTGAACACCATCTCGCCAGCAGCCGACATTCTGGAGGCCGAGGCCAAGTCCCGGACATGGCTTGCGCCCGCCAAGATCAACCTCGCGCTGCATGTCACCGGACGGCGCGCGGACGGTTACCACCTGCTCGATAGCCTTGCCGTGTTCACGCGCTTTGGCGACCGGCTCGAGATCGAGCTGGCCCAAGACGATGCGTTTTCGGTGTCTGGCCCCTTCGCCGCCGGCGTGCCAATCGATGGCGACAATCTGGTACTCAAAGCTCGCGACGCGTTGCGGCGGGAAGCCGGCGCGCAACAGACGCCACCAGTCGCCATCCGGCTGGAGAAGAACCTGCCGGTCGCTTCCGGCGTCGGCGGCGGCTCGAGCGACGCGGCGGCGGCGCTCAACGGCCTTTCGCGCCTCTGGAAGCTCGACATCGGGGAGGCGGGGCTGGCGCGGATCGGGCTGACGCTCGGCGCCGATCTGCCGATGTGCCTCAAGGCAAGGCCGCTCATTGCGCGCGGCATTGGCGATGAAGTGTCGCCGCTGACGGAGTTTCCGGCGCTGGCGCTGGTCCTCGTCAACCCGGGCGTCGCCGTTTCGACACCCGAAGTATTCAAGGCACTTTCCGGACCTGACAATGCGGCATTGCCGCCGCTGCCCGGCCGGCTCGATTTTCACGGCATACGCAATTGGCTGGACACGACGCGGAACGATCTCGAACCTGCCGCTCGCGCCATCCAACCGGCGATTGGCGATGCGCTCAAGGCGCTGAAAAAAGTGGGAGCCGCCTTTGCCCGCATGTCGGGCTCCGGCGCTACCTGCTTCGGCCTGTTCGAGACTGGCAATGTCGCCAAGCGCGCGGCGATCGACATCCGCCGCCGCCATCCCGGTTGGTTCGTGGCCGCGACGCGCAGCATGGAGACCGACTGATGGCCAACGAAAGCCGCCCCTTCATCCCGGTGCGCATCGCGGTGCTGACCGTTTCCGACACGCGCAGCCTGGCCGAGGACAAATCCGGGCAGATATTGGCCGACCGCATCGCAGAGGCTGGCCATATACTGGTGGCTCGCGACATCGTCACCGACGACCGCGAGAAGATCCGCGAAAAAGTGCTCGCCTGGTCGAGGGATGAAACGGTGGACGTCGTTATCACCACGGGTGGCACCGGCTTCACCGGCCGCGACGTAACGCCGGAAGCGCTGGAGCCGATTTTCGAAAAGCGCATGGACGGCTTTTCGGAAGTCTTCCACCGGATTTCCTATGACAAGATCGGCACATCGACGATCCAGAGCCGGGCGACCGGCGGCGTCGTCAACGCCACCTTTATCTTCGTGCTGCCGGGCTCGCCCGGCGCGTGCAAGGATGCTTGGGACGGCATCATCAAGGCGCAGCTTGACTACCGGCACATGCCCTGCAACTTCGTCGAGATCATGCCGCGGCTGGACGAGCACCTCAGGCGCCGCGGCAAGCCGGAGTAGCGGCCCCGTCCGGCTCAGCGGATGACCGGCTCGCCGTGGAAGCGGCGGCGCGACGGCCGCGAGACGCCGAAGCCGATTTCCATCATCAGCCGCGGCGTATGCGCCGGCACCGTTCCCATATGGAAGCCGAACGGATCCTCGACGAAGCCGAGGCCCGCCTCGCCCGTCAGCGTCACAGGGCTTTCCGGACCGTAGACGTCCAGCACGTCTTCCGCGGGGTGGCCGACCAGAAGCGTGAGCTGGTGCTTGAGCGCGCGGCGCCTGTGGCTGCCGCGGACATAGACATGCGGGCCGGTGCCGGCGTCGACCGGCACCAGATAGAAGAAGAATTTCAGCATCCGCCAATCGTCGAGATCGAAATGGTATTTGCCGAGCGAGGCGAGATTCTTGTCGGCATCCGAGGCCTTGCCGGTCGGAAAGCTCCACCACACGCGCGTCGTGATCAGTTTCGCCTGGCCGCCGAGATAGTGCTGCGCGACCTCGAGGAGCAGCGGATCCCGCTGGATGGCAAGCGCCGCCGGGCAATCGAGAATGCGTTCGAAATAATGCCCGCTGAGCAGCGAGCGGCCGAAACGCTTCTCCGCCTCGGCATGGTCGCCCGGCATGAATTCGAGACGGCGGTCGAAATTGCCGAAACAGGGCGTGCGCTGCGCAAAAACGGCGATCTCCTCATGGATCGCCGACGGCAGCGTGAACCCCGAAAACAGTCCATCGGAGCGAAGCGCCGCGACCACCGCCTCGCGATCGACGCCGGCAAACATCGTCTCTCCCGCATTGTCGAGCGGGCGGACGCGTCTGGCGACTAGCCAGTGCATGCGGCGCCCCGGCATGGTGCGCGCCAGCACGAACATCGGCAGCCAAGCCGGATTTTCGCGTAGATCTTTCAGATAGGTTGGGATGCGCACGGCGATGCGCCTGAACAGGCTGCCATTGCGGGCGATCGCCTCGAGGTTGGCCGCGCCTGAATTGTCTGGAGTACCAAGGTTCATCGGGTTCCTCGTATGCATGGCGTCCATCGAAGCGCCAGCCGTCTGCCGCTTCATCGTCACCCAATCCCGATTGTCCCGCTTCAAGCAGATGCTAATTCACCGCAGTTTTTTGTGCAATGCACAATAGAATGGGCCGGCAAAAGTTTGGCGACCTCTTCTATCTTCTCGCCTTCTGGAGAGGAGGAGGGCGTGCGCTCACTTCGGCGGCGCCACCCAGATTTCGGCATTCAGCCTTCTGGTGGCGAGGCCGCGCGCCAGGGCTTCGGCGCTGCGGGCGCTTTTCGCCAGCGCCGTGGCCTGGAGCTTGCTGATGACAAGCCCCTCCTCCAGAGCCCGGTTGCCCGAAAAAACCCGGACCAGAAACGGCGTGCGATTGCCGCGGGCGCGTGAAAAACGCGCCGGCATCGTCTGCCTCGCCGCGTGAGCGACGACGTCGTCGATCCAGCCTTCGGCGAGCCGGGCGCCGGGTTCCAGAAGCAGCAGCCAATCGCCCTTGGCCTGGCCGATGCCCGTTGCGATGCCGCCGGCGACAAGGTGGCAGCCGGCATGCTCGGCGACGCGATGCGTCTGGTCGGTCGAGCCGGTGTCGCAGACGATGACGTCGCGCACCACGCCCTCGACCGCGCCGCCGATCAGCGAGGCCAGCGTGCGGGCAAGGCCTTCTTCGTCGTTCCTGGTTTCGATGAGGACGCTGAGCATTTTAGCCGAATAGCGGAAAGCGCGGCGCTGCGCCAGTTGCGCGTTCTGAACGAGAAAGTTCTTGCTTTGTTCTCATTGGTAAAATAGGAATAGTTTCATGAACAGAGCGATTCGACAGCCTGCCGACAGTCCCTGGGAGAGGGCGAAAATGGAACAGATCGTGCGCGCCGACATTGCCGCTTTCGGAGCAGGCAGAGCCGAGATGGCAAATGCAATGATAGAACAGAGCGGCATGCGCGTGCGGCCGGACCGCAATCGCGGACGCTCCGCGGGCATCAATCCGTCCGGCCGCTTCGAGCCGGTCAGCCGGCATGTGTTCGACGATGGCTGGAACTCGCTGGAGGAACTGCCGCCGTTCAAGACGGAGGTGCAGGTCGAGAAGCCGCGCACCATCATCACGCGCAACGAGTCGCCGGACATTTCCTTCGATCGTTCGATCAATCCCTATCGCGGCTGCGAGCATGGCTGCGTCTACTGCTTTGCCAGGCCGACGCATTCCTTCATGGGCCTGTCGCCGGGGCTCGATTTCGAATCCAAGCTCTTTGCCAAGCCGGATGCGGCGCGAATGCTGGACAGGGAATTGTCGAAGCCCGGCTACCAGCCGCGCACCATCGCCATCGGCACCAACACCGATCCCTATCAGCCGATCGAAAAGCAATACCGCATCATGCGCGAGATCCTGGAGGTGCTGGAGGCGCGCGGCCATCCGGTCGGCATCGTCACCAAGTCGGCACTGGTGACGCGCGATATCGACATCCTGTCGCGCATGGCCGAACGCGGCCTCGCCAAGGTGGCGCTGTCGGTGACGACGCTCGACCGCATGCTGGCGAGAACCATGGAGCCGCGCGGCTCGACGCCGACAAAGCGGCTGGAAGCGATAAGGCAGCTTTCGGATGCCGGCGTCCCCGCCTCGGTGATGGTGGCGCCGATCATTCCCGGCCTCACCGATCCGGAGATGGAGCGCATCCTCGATTCGGCGCGCGCCGCCGGCGCCAGGGAGGCAGGCTATGTCGTGCTGCGTCTGCCGCTCGAGGTGGCGCCGATCTTCAAGGACTGGCTCTTGCGCCATTATCCGGATCGCTACCGGCATGTGATGTCGCTGATCCGCTCGATGCGCGACGGCAAGGACTACGATTCGGAATGGGGCAAGCGCATGAAGGGCGCCGGACCCTATGCCTGGCAGATCGGCCGGCGCTTCGAGATCGCCGCCAAGCGGCTCGGACTCAATGCCGAGCGGCGGCAGCTTCGGACCGACCAATTCGTCGCAGGCTCCGGCGTCGTCGAGCAGTTGATGCTGCTGTGAAGACAATGCCGGCCGCGAAGGCCGGCGCCAAGGCAACTCGGGAGGCAGAGTTTTGCGCGCGGATTGCGATCCGCTAACCCTCTGTTTTGATGTAACTTCGTACGGAAAGCCCGCTACGCACTTTTGCTGGAATTGCTCAAGAATCCCGTCCGGCCCAGTCCCCCGGCCGTGAGACGGTGCCCTCCCGGTCCGACGCCCCATCCGACCCGGAGGGACTTGCGGAGAATCGGAGCCGATGCGAACCTCGCCGCACCATGGCTCGCGCGCGTTCCGATTCTCCGCTTCTCTTCGAAATGGTCGAGAAGCCCGACTTTTCGATTGAAACGAAAGCGATGGCCGAGGGGCTGTGGCCGGTAGCGGGGATGGACGAGGCGGGCCGCGGGCCGCTTGCCGGTCCGGTGGTGGCTGCGGCCGTGGTGCTCAACCCGGCCAACATTCCCGAAGGGCTCGACGATTCCAAGCGCCTCACCCATCTGCAGCGCGAGGCGCTGTTCCTCAAAATCCTGGGCTCGGCGCTCAGCGTCTCGATGGCCTCGATCAGCGCCGAAGGCATCGACAACAGCAACATTCTGAAAGCCAGCCTGGAAGCCATGCGCCGCGCCGCCGCCGGACTGTCGCTGCCGCCCAAACTGGCGCTGGCGGACGGCCGCGACGTGCCGCCAGGGCTCACCTGCGAGGGACGCGCGCTGATCAAGGGCGACCAGCGCTCGCAATCTATCGCCGCCGCCTCGATCGTCGCCAAGGTGATGCGCGACCGCATGATGTGCGGCTGCGGCGGCCATCATGAGCATTACGGCTTCGAAATGCATATGGGCTACGCGACGGTCCGCCACCGGACCGCGATCGAGGCGCATGGCCCGGTGGCGCGACTGCACAGGGCGTCGTTCGCACCGTTCCGGTTTGGCGGCGTCGAGGTGGCGGAAGCGGAAGAGAGCTTCGAGGGAATAGATTAATCTTCCCCGTCGGGGGGAAATGGCCGGCTGGCGGAGAGGGTCGTCGCGCGTGAAGCACCGACGCCCTCTTTGGTCGTACAAGGGGTTGAGCTCTACGCGCAACGACCCCCTCTGTCGCCTTCGGCGACATCTCCCCCTCAAGAGGGGAGATTATTCGCGCCCAAAACAAAAAAGCCGCCGGGTTGCCCAGGCGGCTTCATGTCAGCAACGGCAGAGCCGCTCAGTTCAGCTTGGCCTTCACGTCCTGCAGCGCCGACTTGAACAAATCGGCGCCGGCCTTGGCGTCGACCTTGGCGGCAAGCAGCGCACGGGCGGCCTCGACGGCGATGTCGACGGCGCTGGCACGCACCTCGCCGATCGCTTCGCGCTCGGCCTGGCTGATCTTCTGCTCGGCAAGCGCCGTGCGCCGGGCGACGTAGTCCTCGGTCTTCTTATGCGCCTCGGAAGCAAGGAGCTCGGCCTCGCGCTTGGCGGCGGCGACGATGTCGGCGGCCTCCTTCTCGGCTTCCTTGCGCTTCTGCTGGTATTGGCCGAGCAGCTGCTGGGCCTCTTCGCGCAGGCGGCGCGCTTCCTCGAGCTCGCTGCTGATCTTGGCCGCGCGGGAATCGAGCGACTTTGCGAGCATGCCCGGCACCTTCAGATAGATGACGGCGCCGAGGAAGATGATCAGGGCAATGGTGGCCCAGAGCGTGGCAAGTGATGTGGCGTCCATGATGGCCTCCTCACCGGGTCGCGGATTTGACCGCGGCCGAAATCTCGGCCTTGTCGGTCTTGCCGCCGACCAGCGCCTCGACGATGGCCGACGTGGTGTCCTCGGCGATCGTGCCGACTTCCTTCATCGCCTTGGCCTTGATCGAGGCGATGCTCGCCTCGGCCTCGCCGAGCTTCTTCTCGAGTTCCGCCTCGAGCTTCTTGCGCGTGCTTTCGGCTTCGCTCTTGGCGGCGTCGCTCGCCTGCTGGCCGATCTTGTTGGCGTTGGCCTTGGCTTCCGCCAATTCCTGCTCATAGGCGGCAACGGCAGCGTCCGCCTCGCCCTTCAGCCTGGCGGCGTGGTCGAGATCCTGGGTGATGCGATCGTTGCGGACATCGATGATACCGCCGATGCGCGGCATCACAACCCGCTTCAGGAACAGATAGAAGAGCCCGAAGGTGATGACGAGCCACAGGATCTGCGACGGGAAGGTCTCGGCATTGAACGGCGGGAACGTGCCATGCTCCTCGGCAGGCACGGCGGTGCCCGCATGCGTATCGCCCTCGGCCGTGGCCGGCGCGGATTCTTGCGCAAAGGCAGATGTCACGAACATCTCATTCCCCTGTCCATACGGCGGGGCCGCACCATGCGGCCCCTTTCGTCAGCGCGTGGTTCTTACCTGAAGACCAGCAGCAGCGCGATGAGGAGCGAGAAGATGCCCAGCGCTTCGGTCACGGCGAAGCCGAAGATCAGGCGGCCGAACTGGCCGTCAGCGGCCGACGGGTTGCGGAGCGCACCCGAGAGATAGCTGCCGAAGATGTTGCCGAGGCCGATGCCGGCGCCGCCCATGCCGATGCAGGCGATACCAGCGCCGATAGCAGCTGCTGCAGTTGCGTCCATTTCAAAACTCCTGTGGTTTTCGTAATCGTTGCGGTTGGTACGTTGGGTATGCTGGCGCCGGGGCGCCGGTGAAAATCGATCAGTGGCTCGGGTGCAGAGCGTCGTTCAAATACATGCAGGTCAGCACCGCGAAGACGTAGGCCTGCAGAAAGGCGACCAGCAGTTCCAGCGCCGTCAGGGCAACCGCCATGGCGAGCGGCAGGACCGAGCCGGCGATGCCGACCGCACCCAGTGCGCTGAGGCTGACGACGAAGCCCGAAAACACTTTCAGCGTGATGTGGCCGGCCAGCATGTTGGCGAAAAGACGAACCGAGAGGCTGACCGGACGCGAGACAAAGGAAATGACTTCGATCGCCACCACCAGCGGCATCAGATAGCCAGGCACGCCATGCGGCACGAACAGCTTGAGGAAGCCGAGGCCGTGCTTGGCGAAGCCGTAGACGATGACGGTGCCAATGACCAGGATCGCCAGCGTGAAGGTGACGATGATGTGGCTGGTGACGGTGAAGAAATAAGGGAACAGGCCGATCAGGTTGGCGACCAGCACGAACATGAACAGCGAGAACACCAGCGGGAAGAACTGCATGCCCTGCTTGCCCGCCGCATCGCGCAGCATGTTGCCGACGAACTCATAGGCCATTTCCGAGACCGACTGCAGGCGTCCCGGAATGAGGGCGCGGCTGGCGGTGCTCATATAGAGGAAAGCGGAAGCGACGGCGATCGTCACGACCATGAACAGAGCGGAGTTGGTGAAAGAAATGTCGTAGCCGCCGATATGAAGCGGGATGATCGGATGGATCTGGAACTGGTGGATCGGATCGACCTGGTCAGCAGCAGCCACTTTAAATCCCCGTCAAAGCCACAACCGGCTTCTTAAGTTTCTTTCGCGCCTTGCGGCGCCTTACTTCAGTCCTTCGGTTCGGGCGGCTTGCCGCCCTGGCCGAATTCCGATGCAAGTCCCGACGAACGCAGGACATTGAGTATACCGGCGCCAAAACCCAGCAGCAGGCCGACGATCAGACCCCAGGGCGCGATTCCCGCCAAGCGGTCGATGATCCAGCCCAGGCCGACACCAACCACCACTCCGGCGATGAACTCGCTGGACAGTTTCAGGGCCTGACCGTAACCGGTCGCAGCTTTCGCTTCGTCTTTCCCCTCGAGCCGGTCCGTGCGTCTTGATGCAAGCGATGCTTCAAGCTCGCGCCGGCGGCGCTCAAGTTCGTCGTCGCGGATGGTGGCTTCTGGCTGCCTGCCGCGGCCGGTTTCTCCGGTTCCGTCTGGCCCGTTTTTGTCGGCCATCGCAACCCCCCTGCCCGGGCAGACGATCACCGCCCGTCCGCTTCTAAAGTCGCCGGCAACATAGTTAGCGGGTCCGCGCCCGTCAAGCCACGGGCCGAACTTCAAGGCGATGTATTTTTCCGTTTCAAATCAACGGCTTATTCGGGTGCGACATCGTGCCCGTCACGCCTGTGCGAGGACTCGGCGCGAATCCGGGCGGCAAGCCGCTCCGATCGGTGCGCGCAGCAAACGAGAAAGAGCGTTGCCGCGGGGTGCCGATCAAGCGGCTCAGTTCGAGCCGCCTAAACGGCTCAGCTCCAGCCGCCGCCATAGGTGCGATAGAAGATATGCAGGCCGATCCTGGTCATGCGCTGCATGGCGCGCGCCCAGCCCGGATGAACGTAGTTGGCGTAGTAATGCGTCGAGGATCCGACCTCGGGGATGAAGATCTTGCCGGCGGTCACCGCCATGGCGACATCCTGGGCGGTCTTGTACGCGACCGCGTCGTTGATGCGCTTCTTCCTGCCGTCGCAGGCGAAGGAGAACTGGCAGCGGTTGAACCAGTTGTCGTTCTGGTAGACGACACCGCAGATCGTCTTCGGATAGGCAGGGTTGCGGACGCGGTTTAGGATCACCTGCGCCACCGCGGCCTGGCCGCGCACCGGTTCGCTGCGCGCCTCAAAATAGATGCCCTTGGCGAGGCATTCCTGTTCCGGCTTGGAGAAGACGGCCGCCGGCAGCGGATTCTGCATCCAGGCGTGATCCCCCTTGCCCATTGGCGGAATGAAGCGGCCGTCATTCGGATCGTCCTGCAGCAGAGCCTCAAAGGGCGAGGCCTTGGCATAGTCCGGCGCCGACTGGGCATAGGCGGTGGCGAGGATGTCCGGCTTGTCGTTGTTGACGAGAGCGATGAGAGCCGCCGGCAGATCCGGATCGGGCTTCTTGTCCTCGCGGATGTGGAAGGCCTGGGCGATCTGGATTTCCTTGCCCTTGATGCCGGGCTTGGCGAAAGTCAGCTTCAGGCCGCTGTCCATCGCCGGACGGAGCAGCGAGGAGGTACGCTCGAAGATGGAGCCGGCGCTGAAATTCTTCGGCGGCGCAACCGGCGACACCTGGACGAGGCGGCCCTTCTTGTCGGCGCGCACGACGCGGTCCTCATCGGGCGTAGCGCCGGCGACATTGCCCTTGCCGCGGAGCGCCACCGTGCCAACGCCAGGCAGGTCCACGCCGGAGCCGGAGATCGAGCCCGTGGCGGCCGAATCGACGAACGGCATCTCGGCGGCGTGCACCGAGCCGGCGACGGATTTTTCGACATAGGCATTCCAGCGATGGCTGGGCGACTCCAGCCCGGACACGAGGCTTGCCATATCCTGGTAAGCGACGACGGACGGAAAGCCGACCCAGAAGCCGAGCCCCAGAACCAAAGGAGGAAGGAAGGAACGTTTATTCGCAACGGCGGCGGCGACGAGCCGCGTGAGAACGCGTCGATGCACGGAACTCTCCAGAAACGCTACTGACCCCGGAGAGCCAAAATGAAGCATTAACCTTGATGGGGGGTTAACGGCACCGATCGTGTTTTTTTCATGTTGCAGATAAGCCGGCCTCCGCCAGCTGTGGAAAGCCGGCGAAAACGTCAGGCCGCGCGCAGAAAAATCGGCCATGCGATCGCCGCGCAGATCGCCGCCGCCAGCCACACGCCCGGCCATGCGAAGAGAAGCAGAAGCCAGGGAATGGCGATCGGCACCAGGCAGAAGCCGACAAAGACCAGAGTGTTGGCGAGGCTGAGCGCGGTGCCGACATGGCCGGCTCCGGCAAGTGTCGCAAGCTCGGTATAGGCAACTCCATGCCAGGCCGAGACGCAGATGCCGGCTACGATCACCATAAGGGGCAGGAGCAACAGCAGCGACGGCTGCCTGGCCGCAGCGATGGCCAGAATCCATAGCACCAGGAAGGCCAGCGCGCTCAGCGCGCTGCAGAACCTCAGGAACGGCCTTCGGTTGCGGTGGCGGTCGGTGAAGCGGCCGCTCCAGACGCGCGTCGCCATGGCGCCAGTCTGCACGGCGGCGAGGGTGGCGCTGGTTACCCATGTGCCCATGCCGGCAAAGTCGTGCAGGAAGACGGAGGCAAAGGTGAGCACCGCCACCTGCGGGAAGCAGAGCAGGCCGATAGCTGCCGAGATGCGCCAGACCTCGATGTTGCGCAGCGGCGCCGGGCCGCTCGTGACGGCGGCGGCATGCGCGTCGCCTTGCGTCGGCGGCTCGTGCAGCCAGCGCCAGGCAAAGAAAGCCGAGAGCGCGGAGAGAGCCGCCAGCAGGCCGAAGACGGCGGCGAAGCCGAAGCCCAAGGCTAGCCACGGCAGGACGAGCGCGCCGAGCCCGCCGCCAAGCGGCACCGCCGTCTGCCTGATGCTCATGGCGAAGCCGCGCTCGTCTTCGCCGAACCAGCCCATGATGGCGCGGCCGCTGGAGCCGTTGACGCTGCCGCCGAGCAGGCCTGCAACGAGCAGGCTGGCCGAAAGCAGCACGACACCGGGAGCGGCTGTTTTCGTCGGCACGACGAGGATTGCCATGGCAAAAAGCCACATGGCGGTCGCGCCGAGCCCGGTCAGCAGCACGCGGCGGTCGCCCCAGCGGTCGGTAAGCACGCCCCAGGGCAGTTCGCTGAGCGCCACGCCGAGGCCGAGCAGACCGAGCGCAGCGCCGAGCGAGGCATTGTCGAGATGGTAACCCTGGCGCATCACCACAGCCATCGCCGGGATGCCGGAGAAGGTAGCGGAGAAGCCGGCATTGGCGGCGACGCCGATGCCGAGCACTTTCCATCGATGGGTGGGCCCGAAGGCGCGGCCAGCCGAAGCGGCGGCGCCTGCCGCGGGCCGCCGGCAATCGTTGCGAGTTACGATGGCGGACATGATCTCGTATTCCCTCTGCGCCGGTCGATCGGTCTTGACCGGTCGGATGTAGCGCCATAGCTTCATCCAGAAAATCAGCAAGTTTTTGATCGATTATCCTGAAAATAAGGACGATCTCATGCGACGTGTCACATTCGACCTCGACGTGCTCAGAACCTTCGTCACCGGCATGGAGCTTGGCAGTTTCGCCAAGGCGGCCGAGCGGCTCGGCCGCTCGACCTCTGCCGTCAGCGCGCAGCTGAAGAAGCTGGAAGAACAGGCGGCGACCCCGGTCTTCCGCAAGGCGGGGCGCGGCCTGGCGCTTACCGAAGCTGGTGAAACGATGCTCGGCTATGCGCGGCGTCTCATCGAGCTCAATGACGAGGCGGCCTCAGCTATCCGCGACGTCGAGCTGGAAGGCTGGGTGCGGCTCGGCCTGCAGGAGGACTTCGGCGAGGCCGTGCTGCCGGAGGTGCTCGGCCGGTTTGCCCGTGCGCATCCCAAGGTCCGGATCGAAGCGCGGATCGGACGCAGCCATGAGCTCGCCGAGCGCGTCGTCTCAGGCAGCCTCGACATCGCGCTGGCCTGGCACGACGGCACGATCCTGCCCTACAGCCGGCATGTCGCCGAGGTGCAGGCGCGCTGGATCGGCCCGGCGAAACCGATGCAAGCCGGCCAAGATGGTGAAGCGCTGCCGCTGGTGTTGTTCGAGGCGCCGTGCCTGCTGCGCACCGTGGCGACCGAGACGCTCGACCGCGCCGGCCTCGCCTGGCGCATGGCGTTCTCGAGTCCCAGCCTCGGCGGCATCTGGGCGGCGGTCGCGGCGGGTCTCGGGCTGACGATCCGCACCGATATCGGCCTGCCGGCCACTGTCAGGGCGATCGCGCCGGGCGTGCTCGGCCTGCCGCCCCTGCCGATGATGGCGCTGCATCTGCACCAGAAGGATGCCGAGCTCGATCCGGTGGCGGCACGGCTGGCAGAGATATTGCTGGAGGCGGCGCTGGATACGCTGCCGGAGGGAGCGCGAATCGGTAAGGGGTTGCGAGCGGTCGCGTAGGTTCCAAGCCATTCTTCATCCTCGAGCGGAGCAAGGAGCGAAGCGACACGGCACAGACCCGTGGATGACGACGGGAGGGGGCGCTGCCGACCCTTTCCCACAAAGGGCTCAGCGCTTCTTCGCCCGACCCGCGAAAGGATTCTCCGACGTGCGCAGCGCCATGCGGATCGGCACGCCGGGCATGTCGAAAGCCTCGCGCAGGCTGTTCGACAGGTAGCGGACATAGGATTGCGGCATCGCGTCCGGGCGCGAGCAGGAGACGACGAAACCCGGCGGCCGGGTTTTTGCCTGCGTGACATATTTGATCTTCAGCCGGCGGCCGGCGACGGCGGGCGGCGGATGATGCGCCAGAATGCCTTCCAGCCAGCGGTTGAGCTTGCCGGTCGAGACGCGGCTGTTCCAGACCTTGTGCGTCTTGATGACGGCGTCCATCAGCCGATCGAGGCCGCGCCCGGTCTCGGCAGAGACCGTCACCGCCTGAATGCCGCGCACTTGGGGAAGCAACCGCTCGGTCTTTTCGCGCAGCTCGGCCAGAAGCTCCTGCGGGTTGTCGATCAGGTCCCATTTGTTGAAGGCGATCACCGGCGCGCGGCCCTCGCGAATGATCAGGTCGGCGATTTGCAGGTCCTGCTTCTCGAAGGGGATGGTGGCGTCGAGCACGATGATGACGATCTCGGCGAAGCGGATGGCGCGCAGGCCATCCTGCACCGAAAGCCTCTCGAGCTTTTCCTGGACTTTGGACTTGCGCCGCATGCCGGCGGTGTCGAACAGCTTTATCCGGCGGCCGCGCCAGTCCCAGTCGACCGAGATGGAATCGCGGGTGATGCCGGCCTCGGGTCCGGTCAGCAGCCGCTCCTCGCCGATCAGCGCATTGATCAGCGTCGACTTGCCGGCATTGGGGCGGCCGACCACGGCTATGCGCAGCGGCTTGGTCTCGTCATAGGCCGGCTCGGCGTCGGGGTCGGCGATATCCTCGCCGATAAGCACCTCGCTCACGGCGATCTCATCGCCCGGCTGTTGCGCGTCGCCGAAGGCGCGTTCCTCGCCGAGTGCCGCGATCACCGCATCGCGCAGATCGGGCATGCCTTGGCCATGCTCGGCCGAGACGGGGATCGGCTCGCCGAGGCCGAGCTCCCAGGCTTCCAGCATGCCGCCTTGCGCGCCTCGCGCTTCCGCCTTGTTGGCCACCAGCACCACCGGCTTGCCGGATTTGCGGACCACGTCGGCGAAGGTGCGGTCGTCGGGCATCAGGCCCGACTTGGCATCGACAGTGAAGAAGATCAGGTCGGCCTCGCGGATGGCGATCTCGGTCTGCTGGCGCATGCGGCCGGGCAGCGTCGAGGCCGCCGCATCCTCGAAGCCGGCGGTGTCGATGACGTCGAAGTGAAGATCGTAAAGCTTGGCGGCATGGACGCGACGATCGCGCGTCACGCCCGGCGTGTCATCGACAAGCGCCAGCTTCTTTCCCACCAGCCGATTGAAAAGAGTCGATTTGCCGACGTTAGGCCGGCCGATGATGGCGACTTTGAACGTCATCCGGGGTCACGAAGCGTTGCCCGACCCGCGGATCAGCTCGGACATCAACTGCGCCCGCTGGCGCGCATTGCGCGGGGCGCCGTCATCCGAAGCGATCTGGTCGAACAGTTTCAGCGCATCCGCCGACTTGCCTTCCTTCCAGGCGGCAAGGCCGAGCGCCTCGCGCGCCGAGCTGCGCAGCGGATTGGTGTCGGCGGTGAGCGCCTCGACACGGCTGGAGACATCGGCAAACGAGCCGTGGTCGACCAGCAGCAGCGCCGCTCTCAGCCTCGCCATGTCGCGGATGCCTGCGGGAATGGCGCTGTCGGCCGCGACCGCATCGAAATCCTTGACGGCGGCGTCGACGTCTCCCTTGTCGGCCTTGACGGTCGCCGCCCGCATGCGGGCGAGCAGCGGATAGGCGCCATAGCCATCCTTTTCCAGCTGATCGAGAGCGGCGATCGCCTCGTCGTTCTTGCCGTCATTGGCGAGCTTGAGCGCCTGCGAGAAGGCATCGCCCGACCGGTTGGCGCGGGTCTCGTCCCAGTAGCGGTAGCCGACGAAGGCGGCAGTCGCCACCACGATCAGGATCGCGGCACCGAGCAGGGCCGGACCAAAGCGGTCCCACAGCGCCTGCGCCTGCTCGCGACGAATCTCTTCGTTGACTTCGCGGATAAAACTGTCGTCCGACATCAATCAAAAACCATTGCGGCCCCGGAACGGAGCGCTTCTTGAGCCCCGCGTTTTAGCGAAATTTCGTCGGCATGGAAGGGGGATCGCCGGAAAATCGGCGGAGGCTCCCAGTGCCCCACAGGCCTTGCCGGAACGCATCGATGCTACATTTGGGCGATAGACGGCTTTCCTACAGCCCCAAGGTTGCCCAAAAGGTTGCCAGTGCCACGTTCGTTCCGCGTCCTTGCGTTCAGCCTCGCCTGGCTTGGCTCCGTTGGCACGGCGCTTGCCGATCCGCCGAAACCGATGGCGGCGAAACCAAAGCAGATCGTGCTTATCTCCTTCGACAGCGCACGCGAGATCTCGCAATGGGAGCGCAGCCGCGCGCTGGCAAAGCGCACCGGCGCGCATTTCACGTATTTTCTGTCCTGCGTCTTCCTGCTCTCGCCGAAAACGCGCGCCGAGTACGTCGCGCCCGGCAAGGGTGCCGGCAAATCGAATATCGGCTTCGCCGCCTCGGAGCAGGATGTCGCGGACCGGCTGCAACAGATCCGGCTCGCGGCCGCCGAAGGTCACGACATCGGCAGTCATGCCTGCGGACATTTCGACGGCAAGGGCTGGAGCAAGGCCGACTGGCTGGCCGAGTTCTCGGCGTTCCGCCGCGTCCTCGAAAACGCCTATGCGATCAACGGCATTTCGCCCGAGCCCTCTGGCTGGCGTGAATTCGCCCGCCATGCCGTGATCGGTTTTCGCGCGCCGTACCTCTCGACCGGCAAGGCGCTTTACGAAGCGCTGCCCGAGGCGGGCTTCCAATATGACGCAAGCGGTGTCTCGAACGGCCCTGCCCTGCCGCGCGCAAAGAACGGCACCACCCGCTTTGCATTGCCGCAGATTCCGGAAGGGCCGAAGTCGAAGCCGGTGGTAGCGATGGACTACAACCTCTATGTCCGCCATTCGGGCGGCTTCGAGAAGCCGTCGATGGCGGGCGAGTTCGCCGACCGCGCCTATCGGGCGTTCCGCGCAGCCTTCGATGCGCAATACAACGGCAAACGACTTCCGCTGGAGCTCGGCTTCCACTTCACGCAGATGAATGCCGGCGCCTACTGGAACGCGCTGGAGCGCTTTGCCGGTGAAGTCTGCGTCATGGAGCAGGTCGAATGCATCAGCTTCCGCGACTATATCGAGCGGCAGCGCGGCGGCGATGCACGGGTTGCCGTGGGCGGCTGAGCCGCCCACTTCCAATCTCTTGCCTGGGCGCAATTCCGGACGGAAAGGCGCTCCGCAATTGTTCCGAGTTCAGGCCGGATCCTCCGCGCTCTGCCGCGCGAGATAACGCTGGTCGATGTCTGGCAGCGGCTCACCTTCCAGCGTCGCCTCGAAGGCGCGCAGGCGCTTGTGCACTGACTGCAGCTCGACGATGGTCGACCAGGAATTCAACAGGAACTGCAGCGAATTCGTCACCTTGCCGAAGGCGTTCGAAATCTGGTTCAGCGCACCGAAGGTGATCTTGTGCGCAACCAGCGAGGGCCCGAGGATCAGCAGCGAGAAGATGTTGTCGGCCTGCAGGTAGGTGTACCGGACGACGTTGAAATAGATGTAGTGGAAATAGAGCCTGAAGTAGTTGCGGCGCACATTGTCGAACAGTTCCGTCGTCGTCGCCGGCTGCGCCCGGTCGGGATGATCTTCGCCGTAGACGAGTTCCTTGCGATAGGCGGCCTCGACGCGCTGGTTGCGGAACTGGAGGCCCGGCAGCTTGATGCCGGCGAGCATCACCGAGGCCGTGCCGAATATGCACCACCCCAGCGCGGCAACGACCAGGGGCTGCGGCACCGCGCCCAGGATCGGCAACTCGGTGATGTGCGCTTGCAGCTGGATCATCACCGGCAGGAAGGCGATGAGGGTCATGATCGACTGGACGAAGCTCGAGCCCAGGTCCTCCATGATCTGCGAGAAGCGCATCGTATCTTCCTGGATGCGCTGCGAAGCGCCCTCGATGTGGCGCAGCCGGCCCCAGTTCGCCATGAAGTAGTCGTTCATCGCCGTGCGCCAGCGGAAGATCCAGTGGCTGACGATAAAGGCGTTGACCACCTGCACGTTCATGCCGACCAGCGCCAGCCAGGAGAAGTCGGCCAACCCCCTGTAGAACTCGATGTCAGTTGATGGCGTCGTTCCCGACATCAGCCCCTGGACATAATCGAAGAAAGGTCCGTACCAGTTGTTGACGGCGACGCTGACCTGCACGTTGAAATAGATGAAGAAGAGAATGACGGCGGTCATCAGGATCGACCAGTTCTGCCACGGATGCGGAGCATACCAGCTCCAGAACGCGTAGAAGATCGCCACACAGGCCACGAAGTACATGTAGAACCACAAGAACGGCTTCGACCATAGAACCGCGATGCCGATGATGGGCGGCGCACCCGCAGCCGCCGGCGGCATGCCGAGGATGGCGCCCAGCTGTTCGCCGCCGAAGAACCAGAACAGGATCGCCGCAAGGCTCCAGAGGGCGGCCGAGGTGAAGAAAAGCTTCGGCTGCGGGAAGAAGGATACGAACACTGTGGCGGGTTTCCTCGGTCTGACCGCAAATCAGCGGCGTTGCTGTTCGGCGGGCATAAGGTCACACATTACTGGGAAAGAAAATGCCCGGCCCGGCGCCCGGCACCGAACAAGACCACAAATCATGGCGATTTTGGTGCAGCCGACCAGGCAACGACGCCGGAGACCAGCAGAGCGGCAGCCGCCATCGTCGAGGCGAGCACATAATTGCCCGAGGCCTGGGCGAGCAAGCCGGCGGCAATCGGACCGATGATCTGGCCGAGGCCGAAGGCGGCGGTCATCACCGCGAAGGTGCGGCGCGGCGCCTGCGGCGCAAGCTGCCTTGCCGCCTGCAGGCCGAACGCGGTGATGGCGATGAACGTGCCGCCGAGCAATATAGCAGCCAAAAGCGGCCCACTGAAACCTTTGATGACGACGCTGGCGATGACGCCGACCACTTCGACCATGCAGCTCACGGCATAGGCCGTATAAAGCCCGATCCTGCCGGCGAGCTTTTGCCAGAACCAGGTCGAGGGGAAGCCGGCAAGACCGGCGATCATCCAGACCGAGGCCTCGAAGACACGTCCGCCGCCGTCCTGGCGAACGATGGCGACCAGAAAAGTGGCCGTCACCACATAGCCCAAGCCGAACAGCCCATAGGCAAGGATTATCTTCGTCAGCGATCTATCCTTCGGCAACGCCGGTTCAGGCCCATCGACGCCATTGGCGGGCGTGGCGGAGCCCGCGAGGATCGCGACGAGGAGCAGGCCGACAGCGGAAATTGCTCCCGACCATAGCCAGCCCGCGGGCCAGCCGGCATGGGCCGTGACGAGGATGGCCAGCAGCGCCGAGGACGCCGCAATGCCCAGGCCGACACCGCCGAAATGCAGCGCTTGCAGATCGCCGCGGCCTGCCTTTGCAAGATGGCTGAAGACGATCGACGACATGAAAACCATGACGAAGGCGCTGGCCAGGCCGGCGAGAAAACGAATGGCGAGGAAAGCGGCCATCGTCTCGTTCAGTCCCATCAGAGCTGCGAGCACGGCGCTCGCGGCAAGGCTTGCGAACATCAGCAGACGCTCGCGGCCATGCGCCCAGCCGCCGGCTGCGGCAAGCGCGCCAATGAGATAGCCTAGATAGTTGGCGGAAGCGATCCAGCCGGCGTCTGCCGGCGTCAGGTGCAACTCTTCCATCATGCCGGGCAGGATCGGGGTGTAGACGAAGCGGCCGATGCCCATGGCGACGGCGAGAGCCGTCATGCCGGCGAGGGCAAGGCGCAAGGGAGATGGCGAAGCGGCTTTCATTGCAGCGCAGCATAAATGTGTGCACGTGCGAAACAATGCGATTGCGTTGGGCCAGGCCGGCTTGGCCCGCCTTCAGCGGCAAGCCGTCTCGTACACCGTGCGGCCGGCCGTGAGCCGGAACGGCATATCGCCGAGCTCGCGCTCCGACATGGCGTCCAGCACCGGATGCGACAGAGGATCGACCGTCCAGCGGGCGATCTCGCCGTCCTCCTGCCAAGCCTGTCTTGGCTCAGCGCCGGAAAGCCCCTTCAGCAAAGAGAAAATCTTCATCGACCTGTTCCAAAGCCCGGTTTGCCTCGCTAGAATCCGCTTTTTTGGCACGTTTCAATTGAGATTTGGAACCAGCCAGTTTAGAAAAACTGGATGACGATCCTGAACCGTGTCCACCTCAATGGCTTGCGTGCCGTCGAAACCGTTGTCCGCGTTGGATCGCTTGCCGCGGCGGCTGCCGAACTCAATGTCTCGGTCAGCGCCGTCAGCCAGCAGATCAAGCGCACGGAAAACCAGCTGGGGCAGGCGCTGTTCGAGCGGACGTCCGGCGGACTCGTGCCGACGGAATTCGGGGTCGTTTTCACGGCCCGGCTGAGCGCCGGCTTCCGCGAGCTTGCGCAAGCGGTGGCGTTGGCCGGCGAGGCAACGGAATGCACCCTGGTTGTGTCGGTGGCGCCCGCCTTCGCCTCGAAATGGCTGTTGCCCAGGCTGTCGCGGCATTTTGCCCGCCATCCCAACGTGCTCTTGCGCATAGACGCTTCAGGCAGGCTCGCCGATCTCGACCATTCCGATATCGACATTGCGATTCGGATGGGCGACGGCGCTTGGCCGGGAGTAAACGCGGAACTGCTTTTGGCGCAGGAAGTGTTTCCGGTCTGCGCACCAGCGATCGCGGCCAAGCTGAACTCGATCGAGGACCTGGCGCGGACCTGCGCCATCACCGACGAGCGGGCAATGATCAGCTGGGATAGCTGGTTCAAGGCGGCCGGCGTCGACCCGGTCACTTTCCAAAAAGGCGCGCGCTTCACCGATCCGATGCTCTGCCTGGAATCTGCAATCGCCGGCCATGGCGTGATGCTCGCCTGGCAATTGCTGACCGCCGATGCGCTGGCCGATGGCCGGCTGGTCGCCCCCTTCGGGGTGCGAGCTGAAAGCGGGCTCGGCTACTGGATGGTGACCTCGGCCACCAAAAGCGAAAGCCGAAAGGTGCGCGACTTCAAGGCTTGGGTCCGCGAGGAGATCGAAGCGACCATGGCGCAGATCCGGGCGCTCGACAGCGCCGCCTGAGCTCGTTTGAGCATGATCTTGTCCGAACACCGCCATGCACTTTTCGCGATCATGCCTGGAGGCCCAGTTGATCGCGGTGGAAAGGCCAGGCGCAGCGGTCTATGTAAGGACCAGACCCCAAAAACATGGCAGGCAGGATCATGACCACACATTCGCGCGGCGTCTCGGCAACCATCGACCCGGTGAAGCTCGACAGGCTGGCCGAAGTCGCCGTCAAGGTCGGGCTGCAGCTGCAGCCGGGACAGGACCTGGTGCTGACGTCCTCGATCGCGGCGCTGCCGCTGACCCGGCGCATCGTCGAGCATGCCTATAAGGCCGGCGCCGGGCTGGTGACGCCGATCTTCAACGACGACGAGATCACGCTGGCGCGTTTCCGCTATGGCGCCGACGCCGGCTTCGACCGCGCCGCCGGCTGGCTTTACGAAGGCATGGCGAAAGCCTTTGCCAACAATGCGGCACGGCTTGCGGTGCGCGGCGAGGATCCGTCTCTGCTGTCGGCGCAGGACCCGGCCAGGGTGGCGCGCGCCAACAAGGCGAATTCGATGGCGTACCAGCCGGCGCTCGAAAAAATCACCGGTTTCGACATCAACTGGAACATCGTCGCATATCCGGATGTTGCCTGGGCTCGCCAAGTGTTCCCGGGCGAGCCCGACGATGTTGCGGTGGTGAGGCTCGCCGACGCGATCTTCTCGGCCTCGCGCGTCGATGTCGAGGATCCGATCGGCAACTGGAAGGCGCACAACGCGGCCTTGGCCGAGCGCACGAAATGGCTGAACGAGCACAATTTCGACGCACTGCATTTCACCGGACCGGGCACCGACCTCACCGTCGGCCTGGCGGAAGGTCATGAGTGGATGGGCGGCGCTTCGACGGCGAAGAACGGCATCACCTGCAATCCGAACATCCCGACCGAGGAAGTCTTCACCACGCCGCATGCGAGGCGCGTCGAAGGCCATGTTTCCTCGACCAAGCCGCTCTCCTACCAGGGCACGCTGATCGACGAGATCTCGGTGCGCTTCGAGGTCGGTCGGATCGTCGAGGCCAAGGCCTCGAAGGGCGAGGACGTTCTGAAAAAGGTGCTGGACACCGACGAGGGCGCGCGCCGGCTCGGCGAAGTGGCGCTGGTGCCGCATTCCTCGCCGATCTCGAAGAGCGGGCTGCTGTTCTTCAACACGCTGTTCGACGAGAACGCCGCCTGCCACATCGCGCTGGGACAGTGCTATTCGAAGTGCTTCGTCAACGGCGCCTCGCTCAGCCAGGACGAGATTGCCGAGCGCGGCGGCAACAAGAGTTTCATCCACATCGACTGGATGATCGGCTCGGACAAGATCGACATCGACGGCGTCGGCAAGGACGGCAGCCGCGTGCCGGTGATGCGCAAGGGCGAGTGGGCCTGAGAGACCCGACGCGGAGACAGCCTTGGACGTAGCGGTAAAGCGCGTCTACGACGCGTCGGAGAGGAGCGACGGCCAGCGGGTGCTTGTCGACCGCGTCTGGCCGCGCGGCGTCTCCAAGAAGGACGCCGCGCTGGACCTTTGGCTGAAGGAGATCGCGCCGAGCACCGAACTGCGCAAATGGTTCGGGCATGATCTCGAACGATGGCCGGAGTTCCAGAAGCGGTACTGCGCCGAGCTGGACGGCAACGAGGAGGCTGTGGCGCAGCTGCGAGAACTGCTGCGCCACGGCAAGGTGACGCTGCTCTTCGGCGCGCATGACGAGGCGCATAACAATGCGGTGGCGTTGATGGGGTATTTGCGGAGGGAGTAACCTCTCTCTCGTCGTCATCCTCGGGCTTGACCCGAGGATCCATGCCGTGACTGTCACCGAAGGACGCAACGGAGCAGAACTCTTAACCGCACAACGCTCTAGCGTCGCGGCATGGATCCTAGGGTCTGCGCGCGCCGCTTCGCTCCTTGCTCCGCCCTAGGATTGTTTGAGAAGGATCGGGTAGTTTGGCGGCCGGGACTGCGGCCCATCACAGCCAGCAGTCCCGGCGGCAGGCGACCGTCCCTAGGATCGGGTAACGCCCGACGTCATCATGGTCCCTG
>NZ_LYTM01000030.1:0-41389 GCF_001672445.1 Mesorhizobium sp. WSM3873
CAATACCAGCTTGCCGGGTTTGGGCAGGGGGCAAGCTGGTATTGTGCGCCACCTTCCGGCAACTGACATCAGAACTTGAGGCATGGCTGACAAACCCGTCGCAGCTTCCTGCCCGTTGTTGTGATCGTATCGCTGATACAGCTAGCCGTGCCTACGCCCGTTCGTTGGCTTCTTCGCCGTCGGCGTGTACGTATTTGTTGCCTCCCTGGCAAGCCTCGCCAGCCTTAACCGCTCGGTCTTCTGTTCTCGCGCGGCGTCTTCAGCGTCGATAATTTTGGCGGGCGGCCCTGGCTGTGGCGTCCTGCTTTGTTTCGATCGCGGTCGGGCGGTATATCGGGTGTCGCATGATGCGCTCTCGAAATCGGAAAACAAAAAAGGCCGGGCTTGCCCGACCTCTCTGATCTGCGCTCTGTGGCCTGTGCCAGTACATCCGTGGTCAACGGCCAGCGCAATAATTTATGCGGCTTGCAGGTTCTCGGCCGCGAATTTGCCGTTACGGTTGTCCTTCACGAGTTCGAAGCTGAGTTTCTGGCCCTCGACCAGTGAGCGCAGACCGGCCCGCTCGACAGCGGAGATGTGGACGAACACGTCCGGCTGGCCGCCACCCTGCTCGATGAAGCCGAAGCCTTTGGTCGAATTGAAGAACTTTACGGTTCCCGTATTCATGGCGATTTCCTTTCAATCATCCATAGAAAATTGCTTGCCGTGCAAGACACACGGCAAACGGTTCAGATCGATTTTGAGAGGAGAAGATCGCCGAAGACGCGTTTCGCGTCAGAAACAAAGTTCGACAGACAAGATCGATATTTGCAACATAGACCAGTTCAGTGTTCTAAACAAGGCGCGGCCGGCACTAATTCTCGCCTTTCAAGACCGACGGCCTTCCAACTGGCGAGTCGGTTCTAGAATGGCACTCGGCAGCTGATTGCGTAATCCACCATCCGA
The DNA here is from genome assembly GCF_001672445.1 of Mesorhizobium sp. WSM3873. NCBI lineage: Bacteria > Pseudomonadati > Pseudomonadota > Alphaproteobacteria > Hyphomicrobiales > Phyllobacteriaceae > Mesorhizobium > Mesorhizobium sp. WSM3873. The sequence goes on from NZ_LYTM01000030.1 coordinate 946, forward strand.
CCTGGATGGCGGGACGATCACCGCGAGTGGCGGAAAATCGCCAGGCCGGGTGGTGACACAGAACCATTCGTTGCGTCCGCTCTTTCTCCATGCCAATTCCCCCGCGGAGGACCACTTTAAGGAAACGAAGGGTCAGCTCACGAAAATCGAACAGGTGTTCAAGTCGACCGGCAAGAAGACTTCCGGCGAGAAATACGACGTTATCGAAGGGCCTCGCTTGGAAGTCGGCGGCCCGATCCTCTCAAGGCCGGTTTGCTGGCGGCCTGCCACGCGGTTGAGCACCCATCACATTGCCCGGCCGCCTCTTTGGGGAATGGGCGCAGGAGCTCGAGCACGATCAACGCATAAGCTGCTCAGCAGATCCTCGACCAGGAGAAACACCTCGCGTCAACAAAACGGCTTGACCGCGAACTGGGAGGTCCCCGCGCGAATTGGGGCGGAACGTGGAATTGCCTCGCTATCCAGGCGTCGATGCCCTAAGGACAGCGATGCAAAATCCCAAATTCACTCAGCCGGTGACTGTTCGCGCCGGTGCTCAAGGCGCCGAGACGATCATCACTAACGTTTACGAATGCTCGTCATTTCTGCTTCGGAAGTGGCCGGGCAAGCGTGGACCGTCACATCGCGCCGCGCTCCAGGCTTGCCACGATGCCAGCGCGGACAAAAAGCCCATATCGAGCGTTCGGCGGGCGTTCGCTTTGGCTGCGCGCGAGGCTGGTATCCTGGTGGGGCAATAACGGAGCGGGCTTGCCGAGGGACACGCGGGATATATCTATCCGCACGCCGAGGGTAGTTACCTGGCCAACCGACATGAATAGATGACCAGCGTGATGCCGTTTGCAGACAGGTCAAAGGAGGTCCGCCATGTCAAACCCGTCACGGGCATTCTACACAAGTTCCAACGGCGACCGCTGGCTGGTCGTTAAGGTCGGCGAGCGCGATGAGATTTTCGTGAGGCATGAGCCAAACCGGGCTTCGGGCGGTCAACCCTCCGAGGTTGACATCGAGACGTTCATGGCCCGCGGGCCTGGCTCGCCCGAAGGCGAAGCCTTGATCGATCTGCTCGACCAGCTGCGCACAGAACAGGACCGGGCGAGCATGGAAAAGCCAGGCGGTCGATAAATAGCCAACCTGCAAGGACTCGGATAGCTGCGCCGTACCGGTCACGTCTTCCGCCCTCCCCTTCGCGCTGCCTGCGGTTTGATTCTGATGCGCAACGTTCCGCCCTCCGGGCGGTCGATTTCGAACGCGTTCGTCTTGCGGACGAGATCGCTTAGCTTGCGAAAACCAAAGGTGCGGGGATCGAAGTCGGAGGCCAGATTGGCAAGCTGCGTGCCGACCGCACCGAGCGGAACCCAGCCATCCTCGCTTTCCATCTGCGCGATGATCTTCCGAATGATCGGCACGGCCGCTGAGGGCGGTTGCAATGGCTTCACGCTCGATACCGCCTCAGGTTCGTTGCCCGGCGCAGACGGAAGCAGATTCTCGGTGTAGACAAATCGCCGGCATGCCTGTCGGAAACTCTCGGGCGTCTTCTGTTCGCCGAAGCCGAACACGTCGATGCCCTGCTCGCGGATGCGGGCGGCCAGCCGGGTAAAATCACTGTCGGAGGAAACCAGGCAGAAACCGTCGAACCGACCGCTATGGAGGAGGTCCATCGCGTCGATGACGAGCGTGATGTCGGAGGCGTTCTTGCCTGTCGTGTAGGCGAATTGCTGCTGGGGTATGATTGCGTGCTTCGAAAGAACGTCGGCCCACGCTTTCGAGCGCGAGCTTGAAAAATCGCCGTAGATGCGACGCACGCTGGCCTCGCCAATCTTGGCGATCTCCTCGAACAGCCCGTCGGCGATCTTGGCCGAGGCATTGTCGGCATCGATCAGAACGGCTAGGCGCGGCGACCGCAGCTCGGACGGTATCATAGAGCTTCCCCTAGCGCTGTTCGTGCGACCTGAAGTTTTTGCTCTCAATGTCAATGATGTCGCCGCAGTTGGAGCATTCCATCTGGGTGTGAGTACGAATCCAGCCGACGAGGGTCTTTGCCTGATGATGGCAACGGGGACATTCCACGTCGATTTCGAAGGTGTCCGTCTCGCGCTCTGTCATCGCCATGCCTCAGCTTTCCTCAGCAGCCGGCTCTCGCGCTTCTTTCTGCTCTATGGATGAAGGTTTCTCCTTCGCAGCTTTCCCCGCAAGCTTAGCTTCTTTCTTGGCCGCCTTGGCCTTGTCTCGTTGACTCCGCTCGTATCGATAGTTGGGCTTCAGCGCCATTCGAACTCTCCGTATGCAGGTATGGTAGTCTCCCTAGGCAAAAATGGCCCGCAGCCTCAAGCGCGGTGAGAAATGACAATCGCGTCCTCGGCAGCAGCATCTCCGGCGCAGCACTTCATCGCGTCCGTCCAAGCTAGGCTGTCGTTTCCAGGCCAATGGTTGAACAGGAAATCGGATGCCTGTGCGACAGACTCAATGACAGTGAAGCCGATCGGACCGGCGATATAGACAGCCACGGGAACCGGAATTTTGGCTGCCATCGTGCATCCTACGCCCGATTGCATGCAAAGACGAGCGTGGCAGGGGGCGTATTGTTACCCGCTTGAATCGCACCCGGACGCGCTACCGGAAATCGGCGGCTGTCAAAGTATACGACTCGCGGCGGTTGCGGGCATAAACCTTGCCGGCCACGTCCTGGATAGAGGTTCGTAAGTTGTCAAATGCCGAAAGACAAGCCGTCTCGGCGCTTCCGTTTCCGCCCAGGGCAACACCGGATTTGGCCAGCGCCTCTGCCTCGATGAAGAAACGGATTTGAAACATGCCGTCATGGCCAATGAAGCAGACGGCATTGCGTACCTCATCGAAGCTACGGCTCGGCTCCCATGACCCTGGTAAAGAGATACTTGGCAAGGCGTTGTGTGGGAACACAATGTGGGACGGTCGGCAAATGTCCGGCTGTTGGCTTTTAACCCGTTGATTTTCTTGGCGCACCCGACAAGATTCGAACTTGTGACCTCTGCCTTCGGAGGGCAGCGCTCTATCCAGCTGAGCTACGGGTGCTTCCCGGAACCGGAAAACGAACCGGCCGGTGAGCCGGCCAGCCACGGCTTCTTAGCGGAAGCGCGTGCCGGCTTCAACGGGCAATTGGCCTGGCGGAATATTCGCAATAGCGGGCAGGCTGGTATTCGTCCGGTGGAGGTGCCGGAGTCGAGAGCGAGCGGTCCCAACTGATGTGGGGATCGGAGGCCGGTGGCCCGCTTCGGCAATGCATCGAGATTTCCGAGCGTTGTTCAGGCGCAAGCTCTCGCCAGCCCTTTCACCCCTCCGCGTCGCTCTCCGCCACCCTCCGCTGCACCCCGCGCGTCGCCCGCTTCTGCTTCTTGGCGGTCAGCTCGTGCATGGCGTCGAGCTGCATCTGCTGCATCTCGGCCAGGCGCTGCCATTGGCGCGAGATCAGGTAGTCGAGCTTTTCGTGCAGGTGCCGCACTTCGAGCTCGGCCTTGAGGTTCACCCGGTAGTCGTTGAAGGAGCGCAGCCGGTCCTTCGCCTCCTGCCGCTTCTGGCTCATCATGATGATCGGCGCCTGGATGGCGGCGATGCAGGAGAGCAAGAGGTTGAGCAGGATGAACGGGTAGGGATCGAAGGCGGCGGCCGCGCCCTCGACGAGGTTGAGGCCGATCCAGATCAGAAGCACCGCCGCGAACGAGATCAGGAACCACCAGCTGCCGCCGAAGGCCGCCATGTCGTCGGAGACGCGGTCGGCGAAGGAGCGGCGCTCCTCGAACTCTTCTTCCGAGTTTTCCGAGATCGTGTCCTGTCTGGCGATCGATTCCACCACTTGGCGGTCGAGCTCGGAGAACTCGCCATGCTCCTGCTGCAGCAATTCCTCCATGTAGCGCATGCGGTAGCGGGCAAGCTCCTCGCGGCTGATGCGGGCGCCGCGCGGCAGGTCGGGATGGTCGGAGCGGATGCGGTCGGCGAGGCTCGGCCTGAGGTCGTCGACGCGCACCAGGTCGCGCTTGCGGAACTTCCGGCCGCTGATCGCCGACGGTTTTTTCTTGGGCTTTGCGCGCGCCGCGCCAGGCAGGTGCGGCTCCGAATCCGGCACCTCCGGCGCTTCGAGGATCTCGTCCGCCGCCTCATGCTGATCTTCCGGCACGGTGGCCGCCTCAAGATATTCGCCGCCCGAGTCGTTTTCGGTGTCGGCCATTGTCTGCGCGGATGCCTTCGGGTCGCCGGCCATGCTCAGTGCTCCTCTTCTCGGGCTTCGTTACGATACGCCGAGCCGGCGCGGCATATCCACCGCGACTGTGAAGCTGGTGTGACCGAACAAGTTGTTGTGATGGATGGATGTGCTTTCGGCGCGCAAAGACATAGATCCAATTCTGGGAGATTTGGCTGAAAGGGCTTGCTGAGCAACAGCAAATCTCTGGGGGCAGCGCCGCCCCTCATCCGCCTGCCGGCACCTTCTCCCCGTATAGACGGGGAGAAGGAGGCTGGGCGCAGGCTCGGCGCCTTCCGCTGCACCGCTGCCGAGTGGCGAAACCGGCGATGAGAGCGCCCCTCTCCCCGTCACTTACGGGGAGAGGATGCCGGCAGGCAGGTGAGGAGCAGCGCCACCGGTCGAAAGCATTGGTCCTGCCTCGCTGGCGCCATGGTCGCCACCGCCTGGCCTGTCCTGGCCCTGTGGGGGTCCTGGCCAGTAAATTACATCAAAAGGTCAAGCCGGTCGCTTGAGCAGGCTGCCGCCGCCACCCGCACTTCGCTACTGCGCCGGCAGACCGGGCAGCGACGAACTCGGCGCCGGCACACCCGGAAGCGCAGAACCGGCCGGCTGCTGCCCGGCATACATCAGCCGCGTCTGCGCATCGGCGCTCATCGGCGCCAAGCTGCGCTGGATCAGCGCCTCGACATGGTCGTTGCGCTGGCGCGCGCTTTGGGCGCCCATCACCACCACGATTAAATGCCTGCCGTCGGCATTGTAGGAGGTGACGATGTTGTAGCCGGAGGCGCGGATATAGCCGGTCTTGATGCCGTCGACGCCGCGCACCCGTCCCAGCATGTCGTTATGGCCGCGCACCAGCCGGCCGCGGAACATGAAGTCGCTTTCGGAGAAATAGTGGAAATGCTGCGGGAAGCGGCGCTGGAGCGCGATGCCCAGCACCGCCATGTCGCGCGCCGTCGTCACCTGGCCGTCGTCGGGCAGGCCGCAGGCGTTGCGGAAGTGGGTGCTGGTCATGCCGAGCTGGCGCGCCTTGGCGGTCATCATGGCGGCGAACTGCTCCTCGCTGCCGCCGCCGAGATATTCGCCCACCGCCACCGCCACGTCGTTAGCCGACTTCACCACCATGGCGCGGATGGCGGAATCGACGTCGATCGTCTCGCCGCGCCTGAAGCGCAGCTTCGTCGGCGGCTGCGCGGCGGCGTGGTTGGATACCGGGATCTGCGTCTCCTTGCTCACCCGGCCGCTCTCCAGCGCCTCAAACAGCATGTAGAGCGTCATCATCTTGGTCAGCGACGCGGGATAGCGCTGCGCCGTCGAATTGACCTCGAACAGCGTCTTGCCGGTCGAAGCGTCGACCACGATCGCCGCATATTTCTGCGGCTGCGCCGGCACGGCCAGCACGGTTTCCGGCGGCGCGGCGGTGGTGCAGCCGGCAATGAGGAGCAGCAGGACCAGCGCGGTCATCAATTTCTGGAGGAGCGAAAGCGGAGTGGACAAGATTGTTTCAAAAACGGTTGCGGAGATGCGGCGAAGCTAGCGTACCGCATCCGCCCCGTCCAACTGGTTAACGGCGGGAATGAGGCATTTGCCCAGCTTTTGGCGGGTCGCACTAGGTTGCATTGCCTTGGAAGTTGGCGCCGCCCCTCATCCGCCTGCCGGCACCTTCTCCCCGTATAGTAACGGGGAGAAGGGGGCCAGCCGCAACCTCGGCGCTTTTTCCTGCAACACTGGCGATTGGCGAAATCGACGGCGACAGCGTCCCTCTCCCCGTCACTATACGGGGAGAGGATGCCGGCAGGCAGGTGAGGGGCAGCGCCGAGTTCGACAATTGGTGGCATTCGCCTGATGCAAAATGCCTATCGCCCTGCTTGCGCCGCTGCCGCCGGTCAGGCTTTGTTGTCACCGAAGATTCGAGCTTTGGCAATGGACACCCTCAGCATCAACGCAAAAGGCATCTCGGTCTCCCTCGATCTCGCCGTCGGCCACATCGCCGCCCTGGAAATCGAGGCCGATGGCCGCCGCCTAAAACCGCTGCACCGCGCGCCCTGGGTCGGCTCGCCGCGCGCGACCTTGCCGCAAAACCTCCCCGAAGGCACGGTGCGCCTGTCCGGCGACTTCCTCTGCGCGCCGTTCTCCACCAGCGATGTCGAGGAAGCACCCCTCCACGGCTGGACGGCCAACAGCGAGTGGGATGTCGTCGAAAGCAGTGCCATCGCCGGCGGCTGGCGCGCCGTTTTCCGCTTGCGGCGCAAGGTGATGGGAGCTTCCATCGACAAGCTCTTCACGCTGCGCGACAACCATCCCTTCCTCTACCAGGAACACATCTTCTCCGGCGGTTCCGGCGCCATTTCCGTCGCCCACCATCCGATGACGGCGATGCAGGACGGCGGCCGGCTCGCCTTCTCGCCGAAACGTCTGGCGGTCACGCCGGCGACCCCGCTGGAGCCCGATCCGGCGCGCGGCCGGTTTCGCCTGGCCTATCCCGCCCGCGCCACCGACCTGACCCGTTTCCCGCTCGCGGCCGGCGGCACCGCCGATCTCGCCGACTACCGCATGGAAGACCGGCGCGAGGATTTCATCACCCTGGTCGAGGCCGATCATGGCGGGCCGGGCTGGACGGCGCTCGCCCGCCGCGCCGAGCAGGATCTGGTGCTGGTGCTGAAGAACCCGGCCGAGCTGCCGGTCACCATGCTGTGGTTCAGCAATGCCGGGCGCGACTATGCGCCCTGGAGCGGCCGCCATGTCGGCGTGCTCGGCATCGAGGACGGCCGCGCCGCGGTCGGCCACGCCGCCTCGCTCGGCGACAACTGGCTGAAGCATGAGGGCGTGGCGACGGCCTTCGCGCTTGCCGAAGGGCGCAGCGTCTCCTTCCGCCATGTCATCGGCGCGGTTCCGGCAGCCGACGTCGAACCGCCAAGCGGCCTGGAACAAGCGACCGATCGACTGCGCGTCCTTGCCCCGAATGGCTCAGCGAAGGAGATACCGTTCGACGGCGAATTCCTGCGCATCGGCCGTTCCGTGCCCGCCTGAGGCCCTTGCTCCGCCATAGGATGCCGACCGATCTCAAAGGCGTGCGGCAGAGCCTTATAACCGTTTGAAATTTCTCCCCGGTACCGCCAAGATGCGGCCGGAGTCGCTAGCGAAGAGGCGCTGATGTCCGACTTAGCCCATATCACCGCCGCCATCTTCAAGCGCGCCGGCAAGGCCAAGCGTTTCGTCGTTGCCATTGCCGGCCCGCCGGGAGCCGGCAAGTCGACCATATCGGGCAGGCTGCATGAATTGCTGCCGGAGGGCACGTCCGAAGTCGTGCCGATGGACGGCTTCCACTATGACGACATCGTGCTCAACCGGCGCGGCCTGCGCGCGCGAAAAGGGGCGCCGGAAACCTTCGATTTTGCCGGCTTCGAGACGCTTTTGAGGCGGATCCGCTCCGGCGAGCCGGACATTGCCATTCCGGTCTTCGACCGCAGCATCGAACTCTCGCGCGCCGCCGCCGAGATCATTTCCGCCGACACCAAGTTCATCCTGGTCGAGGGCAACTATCTGCTGCTCGACGAGGAGCCGTGGTCGCGGCTGGCAGAGCTGTTCGATTTCACCATTTTCGTCGATGTCCCGCGCGACGAGCTCGAGCGCCGGCTGATGGAGCGCTGGCGCGGCCATGGCAAGTCCGACGAGGACGCCCGCGCCTGGATCGCCTCCAACGACATGCCCAATATCGAGCGGGTGCTGGCGCGTCGCCGGGAGGCCGACCTGGTGATTGGTTAACCTGCTCAATTTTCACCATTTTCGGGCGGGAACCTTAAGATTTACAGGTCGTTATCTCCATGACCCGAATTGTCCGGCACTGACGCGATTCCAGGAAAGAAAGCGTGTAACGGCTTCCGGAATTGCGCGATAACAGGAACCGTCTTATGGCAACCAAGACCAGAAAACCCGCGCCTGCAAGAAGCAGAGCCAATCAATCCAGAGCTGGTGCAGCTACCGCAACGGCCGAGCGCTCCAAGGACGCCAAGCCGAGCTTCGGCAAGGCCGCGCCCAAGAAAGTCGTGCCCGGCACCGCGCACAAGGCCCCCGCGAAGGCCGCGAAGCCGCATAAGCCGGCGGCAAGCTCGGGGCCGATCCGCACTGTGGCAAGCGTGGCGACCGGCGCGGTGGTGGCCACCGCGCGGCTTGCCGCATCCGTGCTCGGCCGAGGCGGCGCCAAGGCCAAGCCCAAATAGAGCGACTTAGCTCCTGGCCGGGATAGTCAGGCCCCTCTGCACGGCGGGCCGTGCGAGGCCGCGCTCCAGCCATGCCGCGACACCGGGGAAATCGTCGAAGCCGACCAAATCGCGCGCCTCGTAGAAGCCGATCAGGTTGCGCACCCAGCCGAGCGTCGCGACGTCGGCGATGGTGAACTCGTCTTCCATGATCCATTGCCTGCCCTTGAGCCGCGTTTCCAGGACGCCGATGAGGCGCCTCGACTCGTCGCGATACCGCTCCAGCGGGCGCTTGTCGGCGATCTCGCGCCCGGCGAATTTGTTGAAGAAGCCGACCTGTCCGAAGATTGGGCCGATCGCGGCCATCTGGAAGAACACCCACTGGATCGTCTCGTAGCGCCGGATGGGATCGGCCGGGATCAGCTTGCCGGTCTTGTCGCTGAGATAGAGCAGGATGGCGCCGGATTCGAACAGCCCGATCGGCTTACCGCCGGGCCCGTTCGGATCGATGATTGCCGGTATCTTGCCGTTCGGGTTGAGCGACAGGAACTCCGGCGTCCAGCTCTCGTTCTTGCCGATGTCGACCGGATGCGGCTCATAAGGCAGGCCGATCTCCTCCAGTGCGATCGAAATCTTCACGCCGTTGGGCGTCGGCCACGAATAGAGCTGCAGGCGATCGGGATGCTTGGCCGGCCAGCGCTTGGCGATCGGAAAGGCGGACAGGTCGGTCATCGGGGCTCCGGATGCGGATGGGCGCGTGGCGGCCCGCGTGGCGGGTGGGCAAGAATTAGGATCCCGACCCCTCGGGATCAATATGGCCGGCAATCGACCCCCCATGGACGGTCAGTCAGCCAAAGCACCCGCAAGGATGGGAACGCGTCCGGCGCCGGCGAGCGCCCGTGTCGGGTCGCCCATCTCAGATCGCCCGTCTCAGATCGCCTTGAAGGCCAGCACGGCATTGGTGCCGCCGAAGGCAAAACTGTTGCTCAGTGCCGCGCGCACCTTGCGCTCGCGCGCCACATTCGGCGTCACGTCGAGATCGCATTCGGGGTCGGGCTCGCGGAAATTGGCAGTCGGCGGCACGATGCCGTCGCGGATCGCCATGACGCAGGCGATCATCTCCAGCCCGCCCGAGGCGCCAAGGCAATGCGCATGCATCGACTTGGTCGAGGAGACCGAGAGCGCGCTCACATGCTCGCCGAAGACGCGCTTGATCGCCGCGGTCTCGATCTGGTCGTTGGCCTTGGTGCCGGTGCCATGCGCATTGAGATAGTCGACGTCCTCGGGATTGAGCCCTGCATCCACCAGGCAGAAGCGCATCGCCGCTTCCGGTCCCTCGACGGTCGGCGCGACGATGTCGGAAGCGTCGGCCGAGAGGCCCGCGCCGGCGATCTCGGCAAGGATGGTGGCGCCGCGCGCCATCGCGTGGTCGTAGCTTTCCAGCACCGCCATGCCGGCGCCTTCGCCGAGCGACAGGCCCTGGCGATCGGCCGAGAACGGCCGGCAGGTGTCGGGCGAGAGCACGCGCAGCGCCTCCCAGCCCTTGAGCACGCCCCAGACCAGCGGCGCCTCGGTGCCGCCGGCGACCATGACGTCGGCGCGCCCGAGCCGGATCTGGTCGACGGCCGAGGCGATGGCATGATTGGCCGACGCGCAGGCCGAAGTGACGCCGAACACAGGTCCGCGCAGGCCGAGACTCATGCTGACCTGGCCGGCGGCCGCGCCAGGCATAACCTTCGGCACGGTGAAGATAGCAGCGCGGTTGCGCCCCTCGATCAGGATCGCGCGGTAATTTTCCTCGATCGTCTCGAAGCCGGCGACGCCGACGCCGACAACGGCACCCATCCGATAGGTGTTGTCGGTATGCGCGACCAGTCCGGACTGCCGCATCGCTTCGCGCGCCGCGATCACCGCCAGCAGGCTGAAGCGGTCCATCGACACCACCTGCTTGCGGTCGATGCCGTGATCGGGCAACGCCTTGATTTCGGAGCCGACTTTGACCTTCAGGTCATGCAGCGAAGGATTGTCGATCGGGCCGATTGCCGAGCGGCCGGCGCGCATGGCGTCCCAGATCGCCGGCACATCGGTGCCGAGCCCGCATATTCCGCCAATGCCGGTGATGACGACGCGCTTGAGCATGCAGTCAGGCTTTTTTCGCGATCAGTTCGCGAACCGCCTCGACCATGTCGCCGACGTTCTTGAGGTTGCTCCAGGCGTCGACCGTGTTCATCTCGATCTCGATGCCGTACTTCTCCTCGAGATCGAAGATGATCTCGGTCAATTCCAGCGAATGGATCCCCAGCGTGTTGAGATCCGTGCTCGGCGTGATTTCTTCGCCGCCAGGTTCGGCATGCGCCTTGATCTTTTCGATGATTTCGGTCGTCAGCTGGTCAGCCATTCGGTTCCTTCCCCTGTCGTTTTCCGACGCCAACTGATCAGCGCCCCTGTGTCCCCGGATTCATAAACGTCGTCGCCCCTTACCTCGCCAGGAATCCGTGTGACCGCTCCAAGGTGGCTCCCTCTATAGAAACCGAAACGATGTCAAGCAACAAGCTATATATCGACAAAGCCGGTGGAGTGCTTAACGTTGGCGCCGTGGACATGATCGAGGATATCCTGATTTCGCTGCCTGCCGCGCAACGTGTTGCCGGGCGAGGCAGGCTTTTCTGCGGCAAGAGCCGCGGCAGGACCCGCCTTCAACGTCTCTATCAGGACGGATCGGCGAAGATTCGCATGCCGGCGGTGCAAGGCGACCCGCTCGAGGCCGTGCTGATCAACACGGCCGGTGGGCTGACGGGCGGCGACCGGCTGGGCTGGGAGATCGAGGTCGGCGAGGGCGCCTCGGCATCGATCACCACCCAGGCCTGCGAGAAGATCTATCGCGCCGCATCCGACCGGGCCGAGACGAAGGTCAGCCTCACGGTTGGCGCCGGCGGCCGCATTGCCTGGCTGCCGCAGGAAACCATCGTTTTCAACCACGCGGCCTTCGCCCGCGCGCTGGATATCGAGCTGGCGGTCGGGGCCGAGGCGCTGCTCCTGGAGGCAACGCTGTTCGGCCGGCTTGCGATGGGCGAACGGACGGTCCTGGGCAATTTTCATGACCGCTGGCGGGTTCGCCAGGGTGGCAGGCTCATCCACGCCGAGGACTTTCGCATCGGCCCGGATATCGCGGCCGGGCTCCAGCGCCAGGCCGTGGCCGGTGGCGCGCTTGCAATTGCAACGATGCTTCTCGTCTCCCCGCATGCGGAAACCATGCTGGAGCCTGCCCGCGCGATTATCGGTGATCAGGGTGGCGCCAGTTTCTGGAGCGTCGGGCAATCTGGCAAGCTTCTTGCGAGGCTCACCGCCGGCGACGGCTACCAGCTCCGCAAGCGGCTAGTTCCGCTCGTCGAGCTGCTCAACGGACGGGCTGGCCTGCCCAAATTATGGTCACTTTGACCTTCGACTACTTTGATCTTGAGTACCGAGAAGACGCATGAACCTGACGCCGCGTGAAAAGGACAAGCTGCTGATCGCCATGGCGGCGATCGTGGCGCGCAAGCGAATGGAACGCGGCGTCAAGCTCAACCATCCCGAGGCGATCGCGCTGATCACCGATTTCGTCGTCGAGGGCGCCCGCGACGGCCGCTCGGTGGCCGAGCTGATGGAGGCCGGCGCCCACGTCGTCACACGGGCCCAGGTCATGGACGGCATTGCCGAGATGATCCACGACGTCCAGGTCGAGGCGACATTTCCCGACGGCACCAAGCTGGTGACCGTGCACGAACCGATCCGGTGAGGAGGATCCGATGCTGGAACTCAGACCCAATTGCGAATGCTGCGACAAGGATCTACCGCCGGAGGCGGCGGATGCGCTGATCTGCACCTTCGAATGCACCTTCTGCGCCGATTGTGCGCAAGATGTTCTGGGCGGTGTCTGCCCGAACTGCGGCGGCAATTTCGCGCCGCGGCCGATCCGGCCGGCGGCAAAGTTGAAGAAATACCCGGCCTCGACCAAACGCGTGCTCAAGGCCGGGGGCTGCGGCCCCCGCAAGGCCGCCTGAGTCGGCAATTCGAAAAGGACCCGCCCATGATTTCCGCTTCGACGAAACGCACCGCGCTTGCCGCGATCCTCTTCCTGGCGGCGGCGATGCCGGCTTACGCCCATGTCGGCGTCGGCACGACCTCGTCCTTCACGGCGGGCTTCATGCACCCGCTGTCGGGCCTCGACCATATGACCGTCATGATCGCGGTCGGCCTGTGGGCGGCGATGAAAGGCAGCAAGGCGGTGTGGGCATGGCCGCTGGCCTTTGTCGGCGTGATGATGGCGGGCGCAGCACTCGGCATGCTGCAGGTGCCGGTGCCTTTCGTCGAGCCGGGTATCCTCGCTTCGGTCGTTGCCCTTGGGTTGCTGGTAGCGCTGGCGGTCGACCTGCCGGTCTCGGCGGGTGTGGCCATCATCGGCCTGTTCGCCCTGTTCCACGGCCATGCGCATGGCACTGAAGTGCCGGAGAATGCCGGCGGCCTCGAATATATGGCGGGTTTCGCCGTGGCGACGGCGCTTCTTCATGGCATCGGCATCGCGGCCGCGCTCGGTCTTGGGCTCCGCTTCCGCGCCCTGGCGCGTCTTGCCGGCGCCGCCTGCGCGACGGTCGGCGCTGGCCTGGCCTTCGGCGTTCTGTGAGGCCGCGATGATCCCGGGCGAAATCATCACGTCAAAGGGCGACATCGAGTTGAACAAGGGCCTGCCCACGGTGACGCTCAAGGTCGCCAACAGCGGCGACCGTCCGATCCAGGTCGGCAGCCACTATCATTTCTTCGAGACCAATGAGGGCCTGAAATTCGACCGCGAACGCGCCCGCGGCATGCGGCTCGACATCGCCGCCGGCACGGCCATGCGCTTCGAGCCGGGCCAGGAACGTGACGTCACGCTGGTGCCGCTCGGCGGCAAGCGCGAGGTCTATGGATTTCAACAGAAGGTGATGGGCAAGCTGTGAGGCGTGGCGGCGCGCTCAAATCACTTCGGCGGCTTGGCGGCCGCGTAGATGACGACCTTCCCGGGATTGTCGAACTCGACGGCAAGCACGTCCTCGGCCTGCACGCGTCGCGAATCGATCGCATTGAAGAGCAGGGCGTTCGCTTCGATCTCCTGCCGCAGCTCCGCGACGTCTTCCTGATGCTGCTTCACCTTGTTCTCGATCGCAGGCGGCGGCCCGCCTTCGCTGCGCGCGGCATCCGTCAGGAAAACGATATCGACGGTATCCAGCTTGGTTGTCTTGCGCACGGTGCCGATATTGTCGCGCGTGCGGTCGATGGCGGTGATGACCTTGCCGGCCTCTGTCTTCGACAGCGCCTCCTCCTGCCGCACGTCGGAATCGACGATCGTCGCACCCGGCTTGGTGCTGTCCAGTGGCGGCTTGCCGTCCGCAGGCTGCGCGGGAAACGCTGGGGCGGCGACCACGAGAAGCATGGCCACCACAAGGGCTGGAAAGACAAGGGCTGGAAATCCTGTTCCGGGGCACGGGGCGCTCGCCATCGCTCGCTCCTGGTTGAACTTGTGGCGGGGCGAAAAAGGCGAAACGAGTCCTGTCGGCGGGAGGTTCCGTTTGCGATGATGCTGACGGGCCTGCAACCGGCCCGCCAGCATTGGTCGTCAGCTCGCCTTCTTGGTGATCAGCGTCAGCGCGCCATTGGGTTGCAGGCTGGCGGCGATCACCTGCGCCGAGCTCATCCCCTTGGCTTCGAGCGCGGACTTCACCTTGGGTGTCGCGTCGATCGATTTGCGCAAGGTCTGCAGGCCGGCGTCGCCGCGTTGCGCCACGATCTGATTGACCTGCGTCTGCGTGTCCTTTGGCAGTTCCGTAATATCGACGATGCTGACGCTCTCGATCGTCGGCGCCTTGGGCGCGGCGGCAGCAGGTGCCGCAGGCCCCGGGCTCGGCTGCGGCGCGGGCTGCTGCTGCGCGCCGGCCGCACCCGCCATCATCAAGCTGGCGGCGGCCGCGAAAAGTATCGTCTTTCGCATGGATATTCCTTCCCTCGGTTTGGAAAACGGTCGTTTTGGGCTGACTCGGTCACCTCAACCGCCAAATGGGATCGGAAGGTGTCGTCGAGCGGGTCATTGCATGACCATTGGATGGCGACAATGTGCGCTCCGCGCCCACACAAACTCGCTTTTGGGAGCAATCGCTGATGGCAAGAATTTCCCGTGCCGCCTATGCGCAGATGTACGGCCCCACGGTCGGCGACAAGGTGCGGCTTGCCGACACCGAGCTCGTTATCGAGGTCGAGAAGGATTTCACCGTCCATGGCGAGGAAGTGAAATTCGGCGGCGGCAAGGTCATCCGCGACGGCATGGGCCAGAGCCAGGTTTCCAGGGCGGGCGGTGCCATCGACACCGTCATCACCAACGCCCTGGTCGTCGACGCGCTCGCCGGGATCGTCAAGGCCGATATCGGCCTGAAGGACGGTCGCATCGCCGCGATCGGCAAGGCAGGCAATCCGGACACCCAGGATGGCGTCACCATCATCATCGGTCCGGGCACCGAGATCATCGCCGGCGAGGGCAAAATCCTGACGGCCGGCGGCTTCGACGCGCATATCCACTTCATCTGCCCGCAGCAGATCGAGGAAGCGCTGATGAGCGGCATCACCACGATGCTCGGCGGCGGCACCGGTCCGGCGCATGGCACCTTGGCCACCACCTGCACGCCCGGCCCCTGGCACATGGCGCGCATGATCCAGGCTTTCGACGCTTTCCCGATGAATATCGGGCTGTCCGGCAAGGGCAATGCGTCACGGCCGGCGGCGCTGGAGGAAATGGTGCTCGCCGGCGCCTGCTCGCTGAAGCTGCATGAGGATTGGGGCACGACGCCGGCCGCGATCGACTGCTGCCTTTCGGTCGCGGACGACTATGACGTGCAGGTGATGATCCACACCGACACGCTGAACGAGTCAGGGTTTGTCGAGAACACGGTTGCCGCGATCAAGGGCCGCACCATCCATGCCTTCCACACCGAAGGCGCCGGCGGCGGGCATGCGCCCGACATCATCAAGGTCTGCGGCCTGCCCAACGTGATCCCGTCATCGACCAACCCGACGCGGCCTTACACGGTCAACACCCTGGCCGAGCATCTCGACATGCTGATGGTTTGCCATCATTTGTCGCCGTCGATTCCCGAGGACATCGCCTTTGCCGAAAGCCGCATCCGCAAGGAGACGATCGCGGCCGAGGACATCCTGCACGACATCGGCGCCTTCTCGATCATCTCGTCCGACAGCCAGGCCATGGGCCGCGTCGGCGAGGTGGCCATCCGCTGCTGGCAGACCGCCGACAAGATGAAGCGCCAGCGCGGTGCGCTGGCTGAGGAGACGGGCGACAACGACAATTTCCGGGTCCGCCGCTATATCGCCAAATACACCATCAATCCGGCCATCGCGCATGGCCTGTCGAAGGAGATCGGCTCCGTGACGGCCGGGAAACGCGCTGATCTCGTGCTGTGGAACCCGGCCTTCTTCGGCGTCAAGCCGGAGATGGTGCTGGTAGGCGGCACAATCGCCGCCGCCCCGATGGGCGATCCCAACGCATCGATCCCGACGCCGCAGCCGATGCACTACCGGCCGATGTTCGGCGCCTACGGCAAGGCGCTGACCAACTCCGCGGTCACCTTCGTCTCCAAGGCGGCTTTTGATGCCGGCTTGCAGGGCAGGCTTGGCGTAGAGAAGGCGATGGTCGCGGTCGAGAACACGCGCGGCGGCATCGGCAAGCATTCGATGGTGCTCAACGACGCCACGCCGCACGTCGAGGTCGACCCGGAAACCTATGAGGTGCGCGCCGACGGCGAGCTCTTGACCTGCGAGCCGGCGACCGTGCTGCCGATGGCGCAACGGTATTTTCTGTTTTAGCGCTACCGCATTTGATTCGTCCTGCGGCTCTTCGACCTCATCGCCTGATCGCCATTGGGCTGATGGCTTGGATGGTCTAGGCTCCAGGAAAAGGCAGGATTCCAACCATGTACAAAGCCGTCGGATCACGAGGTTCGCGGGTGAGCCGCGTGCTCTGGATGCTCGAGGAGCTCGGGCAAACCTATGAGTTCGTAGAGGTGAAGCTGCGCTCGCCCGAGGCCTATGCGCTGAACCCTTCCGGCAAGGTGCCGATCCTGATCGACGGCGAGCTGACGATCACCGATTCGGCGGCGATCTGCGTCTATCTGGCGCACAAGCATGCCGATAAGGGAATGGGCGCCAATCCCGGGCTCGCCGGCCGCGCCGAGATGGATTCCTGGATGCATTTTGCTCAGAGCGAGTTCGAAGCGCCGCTGTGGAACAAACTGCGCCACCGCTTCATCCTGCCCAAGGAGCTGCGCGTCGATGTCGGCCCTGCCGCCGCCCATGATTTCGCTTCGGAAGTGAAGGCGCTGCACCGCCGGCTCGGCGACAAGCCCTTCGCGCTCGGCGACCGCTTTTCCGCCGTCGACGTTCTGCTCGGCGATATGGGTGGTTGGGCGCGCGCCGGCCGGTTCCCGGTCGACTCAGATCGCGTCAACGCCTATTTCGATCGCGTGCTGTCGCGACCCGCCCGGGCGCGGGCGCAAGCCAATGGCGGAGCCATGAAATGAAGCTCAACATCAACACCGATTTCACCAAATTTCCGCGCGCCGTCTCGGTGCTCCCGGCCGGCGAGGGCGGAGCGGCGACACCTTTCGACAAGGCTATCTTGACGCATGACGAGCGGCATCTACGCCGCCGCGCCATCGAAACCGCCGGCGGCGACAGAGTGTTGGTCGATCTGCCCGAGCCGGTGGCGCTCGGCAATGGCGACCGGCTGGTGCTGGAGGACGGCCGCCAGCTCAAGATCGTCGCCGCGCCCGAAGAGGTCTACGACATCCGCGCCCGCGACACCGTGCATCTCACCGAGCTTGCCTGGCATATCGGCAACCGCCACCTCGCGGCGGCAATCGAGGCGGACCGTATCCTCATCCTGCGCGACCATGTCATCAAGGCGATGCTGGAAGGGCTCGGCGCCGTGGTCAGCGAGGTGCTGGAACCGTTCAGTCCCGTGCGCGGCGCCTATTCCGGACATGGCCACGACCATGGCCATGCGCATGATCATCACGGCCACGACCATCACGATCATCATCACGCGCATGGCCATCATGACCACGACCACGATCACCACCATCACCATGACTGACCAACCGTCCGGTGCCGCACTGCTGCGGCTGATGGCCTGGCTGTCGCCGTCCTTTCCGGTCGGCGGCTTCTCCTACAGTCATGGCCTCGAAAGGGCCGTGCATGACGGACTTGTCGCCGATCGCGGGGATCTCGCCGAGTGGCTGGAGACGCTGGTCGAGATGGGCTCGGGCTGGAACGATGCGGTGCTCTTTGCCGAAAGCTGGCGGCGCGCGCGTGACGGCGGCGATATCGCCGAAGTTGCCGCGCTTGCCGAGGCGCTTGCCGGATCGCAGGAGCGCCACGTGGAAACCATGCTCCAGGGCGCCGCCTTCCAAAAAGCCGCCTCTGCCTGGCCCTGTCATCCGCTGGAGCGGCTGCCTGCGGATTGCCCCTATTGCGTCGCTGTCGGCGCGATCGCTGGCAGCGATGGCATCGGCTTGGCGGACGCGCTGTCGGCCTTCCTGCAGGCCTTTTTCTCCAACCTCGTGCAGGCCGCTATCCGGCTCGGCGTTGTAGGACAGGTCGACGCCACATCTTTGGTAGCCGGCTTCGAACCGTTGGCGCTCGCGACAGCTGCTCGCGCCGCGAACTCCACGCTCGATGATCTCGGCGGCTCGGCCTTGAAATCCGACATTGCCGCGATGAAGCACGAAACCCAATATTCGCGTCTGTTCCGCTCATGATCATTCTTGCCTTTGTCCTCTCCCTCATCCTGCTGCTGATCACCACGCTGCACGTCTATTGGGGCATAGGCGGCATCTGGCCGGGAAAGGACGCGAAATCCTGCGCCCGCGCCGTCGTCGGCTTTCGCGGCGTGGATGACATGCCCTCGCCCGTCGCGAGCTTTGCCGTCGCCGCGTGCCTGGCGCTCGCGACGCTATGGCCGCTGGCCCTTGAAGGCGTCTTCGCCTCGCCCTTTCCCAGGCAGGGCCTTGCCGCTACCGCGCTGCTCTTCGGCATCGTCTTCTTGGGGCGAGGTATCGCCGGCTTCACGCCCTGGTGGCGCGGGCTGACGCCGGAGCAGCCTTTCGCACGGCTCGACCAGCGCCTCTACTCGCCGCTCTGCCTGTTGATCGGGCTGGGCTTCGCAATCCTCGCCATCACGGAGTTTCCGGCATGAGCCAAGCCAATGGTCCCCTGCGCATCGGCATCGGCGGTCCCGTCGGTTCCGGCAAGACGACGCTCACCGAAAAGCTCTGCAAGGCGCTGCGCGACAGGTTCTCGATCGCCGTCGTCACCAACGACATCTACACCAAGGAAGACGCCATGATGCTGGCGCGCCTGCAGGCGCTGCCGGAGGAGCGCATCGTCGGCGTGGAGACCGGCGGCTGTCCGCATACGGCCATCCGCGAGGACGCCTCGATCAACCTGCGGGCGATCGCCGAGCTGCACCGCAAATTCCCCGACCTCGACATCGTCTTCATCGAATCGGGCGGCGACAATCTCGCCGCCACCTTCTCGCCGGACCTTGCCGATCTGACCCTCTATGTCATTTCCGTTTGCCAGGGCGAGGAGATACCGCGCAAGGGCGGCCCGGCCATCACCCGCTCAGACTTCCTCGTCATCAACAAGAGCGATCTGGCGCCCTATGTGAACGTCAACCTCGACGTCATGCAGGCGGACGCCGCCCGCATGCGCGGCAAGCGGCCATTCGGCTTCACCGATCTGTCGCGCGGCAAGGGTCTACAGGAGGTGATCGAGT
Organism: Mesorhizobium sp. WSM3873; assembly: GCF_001672445.1. Lineage (NCBI taxonomy): Bacteria > Pseudomonadati > Pseudomonadota > Alphaproteobacteria > Hyphomicrobiales > Phyllobacteriaceae > Mesorhizobium > Mesorhizobium sp. WSM3873. The sequence continues at coordinate 20,213 of NZ_LYTM01000030.1, forward strand.
TCATCGTCGAGCTGGGCGGGCTGCAATCGGCACGGCCTGCCGCCTGACCCATCAGTTTGCGGTTGCTGGCAGCCGCCATGCACGGCATGCTCGGCCAAACCGGAGGATTTTCGATGAGCCTTGCCCGTCTGCAGAAGGAAATGCTGACCAACCTGCCTTATTACCAGGAGCGGGTCGATCTCGCCGCCGCCTTCCGCTGGACGGCGCGGCTCAACATGCATGAGGCGGTCGCCAATCATTTCTCGCTGTCGGTCAACGAGGACGGCACGAAGTTCCTGATGAACCCGAACCAGGTGCATTTCTCGCGTATCAAGGCGAGCGATCTGCTTTTGATCGACGCCAACGATCCCGAAACGCTCTCCGGCCCCAACGCGCCCGACCCGACGGCTTGGGGCCTGCACGGCGCCATCCACCGCAACGTGCCGCATGCGCGCTGCGCCATGCATGTGCATTCGATCCACGCCACGGTGCTTGCCTCGCTGGCCGACTCCACCTTGCCGCCGATCGACCAGAACTCGGCCATGTTCTTCAACCGCCATGTCGTGGACCCTCATTATGGCGGGTTGGCCTTCGAAGAGGAGGGCGAGCGCTGCTCGAAACTGCTCGTCGATCCCAGGGTCAAGGTGATGGTCATGGGCAATCACGGCGTGATGGTCATCGGGGATTCTGTCGCCGACACCTTCAATCGCATGTTCTATTTCGAGCGTGCCGCCGAGACCTACATCAAGGCGCTGTGGACCGGCCGGCCGCTGCGCACGCTCTCCGACGAGATCGCGGAAAAGACGGCGAGCGAGATGGACGACTATCCCGGCCAAGCCGAGCGCCACCTTGCCGAGCTGAAGGCAATCCTCGACGAGGAAGAGCCGGTCTACAGGAACTGAGCCCCGCGGTTGTGGGTTGACGCTGGAGGCTTGGCTTTCGCCTATTTTCGAAGCCGGGCGCTGCCGCTCACCCTTACCTCTCCCCGTGAAGGACGATGAAAGGGGGATCGCCAGCGTCGGAGCGTGTCCCTTCTCCCAGTAGTCACGGGGAGAAGGTGCCGGCAGGCGGACGAGGGGCAGCGTCGACGCCTGAAAGTCTATTCAGAGACCCAACTGCGCCCGCAGTTCCTCGGCGCTGTTAATGACGATTGCGCCGGGCGGTCCTTCCATCGGCGCTTCCGGCCAGAAAATCGTCTTCATGCCGGCAGCCAGGCCGGCCATCGCGCCGGTGCGGCTGTCGTCGACCGCGACCGCGTCGGCCGGATCCACACCGGCGAGATAGGCCGCGCGCAGGAAGGGTTCCGCATGCGGCTTGCCTTGGCGTACGTCGTTTCGGCTCACCGTGTGCATGCCGGGATAGACGAGACCGACCGCGCCGAGATTGGCGTCAACGATCAGCCGGTCGGAATTGGACACCACCGCCTGCTCGACGCCTAGCGCGCGCAATTGGTTGAACACCTCGATCGCGCCGGGCCGCGGCTTGAGCGTCTCGGCCATCGGCAGATAGTGGTCGTATTTGCGCACGATCCAGTCATCGAAGTGCAGGTCGAGGCCGAACTGGTCGCGCAGCATTTCGTAGACCGGCCATGCCGCGACGCCCAGCACCCGTTCGTGCAGGTCGGTCGGCGGCGTGATGCCGACGCTGCGCAAAGCCGCCACAAGTGCTGCCTCGTGCAGCGGCTCGCTGTCGACCAGCGTGCCGTCCATGTCCCAGAAAACCGCTTTCGGCGTCATGCAAGGCTCCTTTTGCCGATCCCTTAAAGGGTTTCCGGTCAGAGATAAACCGCTCTCCCGGCAAATGGTTGAGGCGAGCGCGAATGGTGCCATCCTTGGTCGGCAGGGGCGCAAGCAATTGCTCTTTCAATTGACAATTGCGCAGGGCCGCTTTCGCTGTAATCTAGAGGGCCCGCTATTTCTGGCTTGGGGAGGCAGGATGTGAACGCGCGACAGGAAACCGGCAGCACCAGGTTGGACGACGCCGCGCGCGCCGGCTGGCTCTACTATGTTGCCGGCAATACCCAGGATCAGATCGCCGCCAAGCTCGGTATTTCCAGGCAGACGGCGCAGCGGCTCGTGTCGCTGGCCATGTCGGAAGGGCTGATCAAGGTCCGCGTCGATCATCCGATCGCCAATTGCCTCGACCTTGCCGCGCGGCTGAAGTCGCGTTTCGCGCTCGATCTCGTCGAGGTGGTGCCGAGCGATCCGACCTCGTCCTCGACGACGATCGGCGTCGCCGAGGCGGCGGCTGCCGAGATCGAGCGGCGGCTGCGCTCCGCCGCCCCCATCGTCATGGCGATCGGCACCGGGCGCACCCTGAAGGCGGCGATCGAGCTGTTGCCGCCGATGGAGTGCCCGCAGCACAAGGTGGTGTCCTTGACCGGCAACATCTCGCCCGACGGCTCGGCCGCCTTCTACAACGTCATCTTCACCATGGCCGACCGGGTCAAGGCGCGCTCCTTCCCTATGCCGCTGCCGGTCATCGCCTCCTCGCCGGAAGAGCGCGACATGCTGCTCAGCCAGCCGATGATCCAGCCGACGCTGGCGCTGGCCGCGGAGGCCGACGTCACCTTCGTCGGCATCGGCGATCTCGGCCCGAAGGCGCCCCTCTATGAGGACGGCTTCATCTCGGAGGGGGAACTGAAGGCGCTGCAGAAAGCCGGCGGCGTCGCCGAGATCGTCGGCTGGGTTTTCGACCGCGAAGGCCGCATGATCGAAGGCATCACCAACGACCGCGTTTCGTCCGCCGCCTTGCCGTCACGCGAGAAGTCCTTGGTCATCGCGCTTGCCATGGGTGAGCGCAAGCTGCCGGGCATCCTCGCCGCCGTGAACCGGCGTTTGGTCAATGGCCTCATCACCGATGAACGGACAGCCACCGCCCTGCTCGGCGGCGCGTGATCGTGATGCTGGGTTCGGGCCGAATCTGACGCGACGAGCCGTTGGCGATAAAAAGAAACCCGGCTATTTGTAGCGTCCATGCGGATCGTTGCCGTCGAGGAAGCCCATGTCCCGCTGCAGGTGCTCCGACAGTTCTCGGACATCGACATAGCCGCGCCTGCGGCTGGCGAACCACGAGAATTCCCGCGCCAGCAGCGAAATCCATCCATGTATTGGGGTCGAATCGAGTTTTTCCTGTATCGGGGTCATGATCGTCAGCCTTCGCTATGCTTGAACTGGAGTGATCGTCGACCCAAATATCGGGCTGATCGGCACGTGCTTCCAATCAAACGTCGATCATGACCCATAAAGAGGCCTTATGCCCGATCTGAGCTCCCGGCAGAATGTCCAGCTCCCGCCCCTGCAGGCGATTCGGGTGTTCGAGGCCGTGGCCAGACACCTCTCCTTCACCAAGGCCGCCGAGGAGCTCGGCATGACCCAGGCCGCCGCGAGCTATCAGATCAAGCTTCTGGAAGAGCGCATCGGCGCGCCGCTGTTCCTGCGCCGTCCACGGCAGATCGAGCTGACCGAACCCGGCCAGCGTCTTGCGCCGGCTGTCAGCGAGGCATTCGCGCTGCTGAGCGGCGCCTATGCGGCCGCCCGAGCCGGCGCCGACGGCGTGCTTTGCGTTTCCACCCTGCTCACCTTCGCCTCGAACTGGCTGGCGCAGCATCTGGGATCCTTTCAGGTCGCGCACCCCTCGCTTGCCGTGCGCGTCGACACCTCGAACCGAGTCGTCGATTTCGCGCGCGAGGACGTCGACATCGCCATCCGCTCCGGCGGCGGCAAGTGGCCGGGCGTGGAAACGCATATGCTGTTCAGGGCCGACTTCACTCCGGTGCTCAGCCCCAGGCTTGCGGCGAGCATCGGCGGCGTCAAGGAGCCGGCCGACCTGCTCAAGCTCCCCATCCTCGATCCCGGCGACATCTGGTGGCAGGAATGGTTCGCGCTCGCCGGCCTGCCCGCGGAGGAACTCGCCAGCCGCCCCGGCACCAGCATGGGCGCGCAGGCCTATGAGGCCAATGCCGCGATGGCCGGGCAAGGTGTTGCGATCGTCACCAGCGCCCTGTTCAAGAACGAGCTTGCCGACGGCAGGCTGATCCAGCCCTTCGACCTTGTAGGAGACGACGGCCACGCTTACTGGCTCGTCTATCCCACGGCCCGGCGCAACGTACCGAAGATCCGCGCCTTCCGCGATTGGATTCTCGCCGAGATCGCCTGCCAGTAGCCCGACATCACAGCCTGCCGTCTCCGCTACGCATCGCCCAGACGGGCGCGACATCGATTTGTGCTGCGCTGCAGCATCGATTCCGGCTTGACATAATTCACACTTAGTGAGTAATTGCCCACAGCCAAGGCAAATGCTCATCTTGGTTTTAGGGAGGAATTGATGAAACTTCGCACGCTCACCCTGGGCCTGTTGTCGGCCAGCGCCCTTGCATTCGCCGCGCATGCCGAATCCATCACCATCGCCACCGTCAACAATGGCGACATGGTCCGCATGCAGAAGCTGACGGACGACTTCACGAAGGCCAATCCCGACATCCAGCTCAACTGGGTCACGCTCGAAGAGAACGTGCTGCGCGAGCGCGTCACCACCGACATCGCCACCAAGGGTGGCCAGTACGACGTCTTGACCATCGGCACTTACGAGGTTCCGATCTGGGCCAAGCAGAGCTGGCTCTTGCCGCTCGAGAAGCTCGGCGACGACTACGACGTCAAGGACATCATCCCGGCCATTGCCGGCGGCCTTTCGGTCGACGGCAAGCTCTATGCCGCGCCCTTCTACGGCGAGAGCTCCTTCGTCATGTACCGCAAGGACCTGATGGAGAAGGCGGGGCTCAAAATGCCCGACGCGCCGACCTGGGACTTCATCAAGGAGGCCGCCGACAAGATGACCGATCGGGCCAATGGCGTGAACGGCATCTGCCTGCGCGGCAAGGCCGGCTGGGGCGAGAACATGGCCTTCCTGACCGCCATGTCGAACTCCTTCGGCGCCCGCTGGTTCGATGAGAACTGGAAGCCGCAATTCGACCAGCCGGAATGGAAGAACACGCTGCAGTTCTATGTCGACCTGATGAAGGCAGACGGTCCTGAGGGCGCGTCCTCCAACGGCTTCAACGAGAATCTTGCGCTCTTCCAGCAGGGCAAGTGCGGCATGTGGATCGATGCCACCGTCGCCGCGTCCTTCGTCTCCGACCCGAAGGCCTCGCAGGTCGCCGACAAGGTCGGCTATGCGCTGGCGCCCGACAAGGGTCTCGGCAAGCGCGGCAACTGGCTGTGGGCATGGTCTCTCGCCATCCCCGCCGGCACCAAGAAGGCGGACGCCGCCGAGAAGTTCGTCTCCTGGGCGACCTCGAAACACTACCTCGAACTGGTGGCTTCGAAGGAAGGCTGGGCCAACGTTCCGCCCGGAACCCGGACCTCGCTCTACAACAATCCGGAGTACCAGAAGGCAGCGCCGTTCGCGAAGATGACGCTGGACTCCATCAATGCCGCCGACCCGACGCATCCGACCGTCAAGCCGGTGCCCTATGTCGGCGTGCAGTTCGTGGCCATCCCGGAATTCCAGGGCCTCGGCACCACCGTCGGTCAGCTCTTCTCCGCCGCCCTTGCCGGCCAGTCGAGCGTCGATGATGCGCTGAAGCAGGCCCAGGACGCGGCGACCGCCGCGATGACCGAAGGCGGCTACCTCAAGTAAGGCTCCTCCCGGTGCCGAACGCCGGTAGCGGATCATGACCGGCATAGGCCGCCCGAAACCCAGTTCGGGCGGCCACCTTGCAATCAGGAATTCTGGCACAAGTCTAAATCCGGCTGACCTTGGGAGGGTGACCGTCATGGCTACTCAGCAAACCCGTTCGCTTGCCCGTTTCATGATGGCGCCGTCGGTGATCCTGCTGTTCGTCTGGATGATCGTGCCACTGGTCTTTACGCTGTGGTTCTCGTTCCTCCAGTACAACCCGCTCAATCCGATCCGCGATGGGTTCGTCTGGTTCGCCAATTACAAGCTCTTCTATTCCAACCCCGCCTTCCTGCAGTCGATCCTCAACACATTGACCATCGTCGTCAGTGTCCTGGCCATCACCGTGATCGGCGGCATCCTTTTGGCGCTGCTGCTCGACCAGCCGATCTGGGGTCAGGGCTTCGTGCGCATCCTGGTCATCTCGCCGTTCTTCGTCATGCCGCCGGTGGCGGCGCTTGTCTGGAAGAACATGATCATGCACCCGCAATACGGCGTCTTTGCCGATATTGCCCGCTTCTTCGGCGCCAACCCGATCGACTGGTTCGGTCAGCACCCGCTGACCGCGGTCATCCTGATCGTCGCCTGGCAATGGCTGCCCTTCGCGACGCTGATCTTGCTCACCTCGCTCCAATCGCTTGACGGTGAGCAGAAGGAGGCGGCCGAGATGGATGGCGCCGGCTTTCTCAGCCGCTTCTGGTATCTGACGCTGCCGCACATGTCGCGCGCCATCACCGTCGTCATCCTGATCCAGACGATCTTCCTGCTCTCGGTCTATGCCGAGATCCTGGTCACCACCAATGGCGGTCCCGGCTACGCCTCCACCAACCTGCCGTTCCTCGTCTACCAGAAGGCGCTCTTGGAATTCAAAATCGGCCAGGCGTCGGCAGGCGGCGTCATCGCGGTCATTCTCGCCAACATCGTCGCCTTCTTCGTCATGCGCGCAGTCGGCAGGAACCTAGACAAGTAAGGGAGGATAGAATGGCACGCGCAGTCACCACCCAGCACAAGACGATCGCAACAGTCGCGGCCTGGGTCGTCGCCCTGCTGATCTTCTTCCCGATCCTTTATACGATCATCACATCCTTCAAGTCGGAGCAGGAGGCGATCCAGGGCTTCGCCCTGATCCCGTCGGGCACCACCGAAAGCTATTCGGAAGTGCAGGCGCAGAGCGGCTATTTCAAGTTCTTCCTCAATTCGGTGATCCTGTCGGTCGGCTCGACCGTCCTTGCGCTCATCGTCGCCGTGCCGGCGGCCTGGTCGATGGCCTTTTCGCCGACCAAGCGGACCAAGGACATCCTGATGTGGATGCTCTCCACCAAGATGATGCCGGCCGTCGCCGTGCTGTTCCCGATCTATCTGATCTTCCGCGACACCGGTCTGCTCGACAGCCGCATCGGCCTCACCGTCATGCTGATGCTGATCAACCTGCCGATCGTGGTCTGGATGCTCTACACCTATTTCCGCGAGATCCCGGGCGAGATCCTCGAAGCGGCGCGCATGGACGGCGCCTCGCTGTGGAACGAGATCATCTATGTGCTGACGCCCATGGCCGTTCCCGGCATTGCCTCGACCATGCTCTTGAACATCATCCTGGCTTGGAACGAGGCGTTCTGGACGATCCGCCTGACCACCACCGAGGCCGCACCGCTCACCGCCTTCATCAGCTCCTTCTCCAGTCCGCAGGGCCTGTTCTGGGCCAAGCTCTCGGCCGCCTCGACATTGGCGATCGCGCCGATCCTGATCATGGGCTGGTTCAGCCAGAAGCAGCTGGTGCGCGGCCTGACCTTTGGCGCCGTGAAGTAAGCCGTAAGCGGCGGACGAAATCCGGGAGGAAACCATGGGAAACATCACGCTCAAGAACGTCTCCAAGTCCTTCGGGTCGACGACGATCATTCCGAACATCGATCTCGCCATCGAGGACGGCGAGTTCGTCGTGTTCGTCGGCCCCTCGGGTTGCGGCAAGTCCACGCTGCTCAGGCTGATCGCCGGGCTGGAGGACACCAGCGGCGGCACCATCAGCATCGATGGCCGCGACGTCACCCGCGAGGCGCCGGCCAAGCGCAAGCTTGCCATGGTCTTCCAGTCCTACGCGCTCTATCCGCATATGACGGTCGCCAAGAACATCGCCTTCCCGCTGAAGATGGCCGGGGAGGACCAGGCGACCATCGACAAGAAGGTCAAGGACGCGGCGCGCGTCTTGAACCTCACCAACTATCTCGAGCGGCGCCCGGGCCAGCTCTCCGGCGGCCAGCGCCAGCGCGTCGCCATCGGCCGCGCCATCGTGCGCCAGCCATCGGCCTTCCTGTTCGACGAGCCGCTGTCCAACCTCGACGCCGCGCTGCGCGGCACCATGCGGCTGGAGATCAGCGAACTGCATCATCAGCTGAAGACGACGATGATCTATGTCACCCACGACCAGGTCGAGGCCATGACCATGGCCGACAAGATCGTCGTGCTAAATGCCGGCAACATCGAGCAGGTCGGCTCGCCGATGGAACTCTACAAGACGCCGAAGAACCTGTTCGTCGCCGGCTTCATCGGCTCGCCGAAGATGAACTTGATCGAAGGCGCGCCGGCCGACAAATATGGCGCCAAGACCATCGGCATCCGGCCGGAGCACATCAACATCTCGACCACGGCGGGCGACTGGAAGGCGACGGTCGGCGTTGCCGAGCATCTCGGCTCCGACACCTTCCTGCATGTCCAGACCGACGGCATCGGCACGATCAATGTGCGCGCCGACGGCGAGGTTGCCGTCAAGCACGGCGACACCGTCTACCTGACGCCCGACAAGGCCAAGCTCCATCGCTTCGGCGCCGACGGCAAGGCGCTGGCGCAGTGAGGCTCAAAGGCAAATCGGCGCTGATCACCGGATCGGCGCGGGGCATCGGCAGGGCCTTCGCCGAAGCCTATGTTCGCGAAGGCGCCACGGTGGCGATTGCCGACATCAATCTCGAAGCGGCGGAAGCGACGGCGAAGGATATCGGCTCTGCCGCTTACGCGATCCGGCTCGACGTCACCGACCAGTCCTCGATCGAGGCCAGCGTGAAAGCCGTCGAAGCGAAGGCGGGCGGCCTCGACATCCTGATCAACAATGCCGCCTTGTTCGACCTTGCGCCCATCGTCGAGATCAGCCGCGCGAGCTACGACAAGCTCTGCTCCGTCAATGTCGCCGGCACGCTGTTCATGCTGCAGGCCGCGGCCCGCTCGATGATCGCTGCCGGCCGGGGCGGCAGGATCATCAACATGGCGAGCCAAGCCGGACGCCGCGGCGAGCCGCTGGTCGCGGTCTATTGCGCCACCAAGGCCGCCGTCATCTCGCTTACCCAGTCGGCCGGACTCGACCTGATCAAGCACCGCATCAACGTCAACGCCATCGCACCGGGCGTCGTCGACGGCGAGCATTGGGATCACGTCGATTCGCTGTTCGCCAAATATGAGAACCGGCCGAAGGGCGAGAAGAAGAGGCTCGTCGGCGAAAGCGTGCCCTATGGCCGCATGGGTCGAGCCGAAGATCTGACTGGCATGGCGGTTTTCCTCGCCAGTGAAGAAGCCGAATACATTGTCGCCCAGACCTACAACGTCGATGGCGGTCAATGGATGAGTTGAGGGGGAAGCGCGCCTCCCTTCCTCCGGGGAGGACGCGTCGCGGGGCAGGTGAGGGGCGCATACCGGCAAACGGATGCTGCCCCTCACCGCTCGCCCCAAGCGGGTGAATTGGGGGTTGGATTGTCGGGCTGCATATCGGCCAAAGGGTAAGTAAGATGACCGTGAAACTCTCTTTCTCGAACCTCGCAAAGCTTCCGTCGAAGGTTTCCGGTCCGAAATACGATCGCGCCGCGCTGAAGGCCGGCATCGTGCATTTCGGCGTCGGCAACTTCCACCGCTCGCACCAGGCTGTCTATCTCGACGACCTGTTCAATTCCGGCCTCGGCCATGACTGGGCGCTGATCGGCGCCGGCGTGTTCGAGGGCGAGAAGGCCGGCCGCGCCAGGCTGCAGGAGCAGGACTGGCTGACCACCGTGGTCGAGCAGGACCAGGGCCATATGAGCGCCCGCGTCACCGGCGCCATGGTCGATTTCCTGATGCCGGGCGATGCTGAGGCGATCGTCGAGCAGCTCGCCGACCCCGCGATCAAGATTGTGTCGCTGACCATCACCGAAGGCGGCTATTTCATCGATCCGGCCTCCGGAAAGTTCAATCCGGCCCATCCCGACATTGTCGCCGATGCCCAGCCCGGTGCGGCACCGAAGACGGTCTTCGGCATCATTCTTGCCGGACTGGTGCGCCGGCGCGCCGACGGCATCGTGCCGTTCACGGTCATGTCCTGCGACAACATCCCCCACAATGGCCACGTCACCTCCGACGGCGTCATCGGCCTTGCCCGGCTGATCGACGAGGCTCTGGCCAACTGGGTGAGGGACAACGTCGCTTTCCCGAACGGCATGGTCGACCGCATCACGCCGGCCACCACCAATCGCGAGCGCAGCATTCTGGCCAATGATTTCGGGCTGGAGGACAACTGGCCGGTCTTCTGCGAACCGTTCAAACAATGGGTGCTGGAAGATCGTTTCACCGCCGGCCGGCCGCCGCTGGAACAGGCCGGCGTCCAGTTCGTCAAGGATGTCTCGCCTTACGAGCTGATGAAGATCCGCATCTTGAACGGCGGCCACGCAGCCATCGCCTATCCGGCGGGTCTGATGGACATCCATTTCGTGCATGAGGCGATGCAGGAGCCACTGGTGCGCGGCTTCCTCGCCAAGCTGGAGCGGGACGAGATCATCCCAACCGTGCCGCCGGTGCCGGACACGGTGCTCGAGGAATACTACCAGCTCATCGAGCGCCGCTTCTCCAATCCCAAGATCGGCGACACCATCCGAAGGCTTTGCCTCGACGGTTCCAACCGCCAGCCGAAATTCATAATTCCGACCGCCGCGGACCGGCTGAAGGCGGGGAAAGGTGTTGCCGGCCTGGCTCTGGAGTCCGCGCTCTGGTGCCGCTACTGCTTCGGCACCACCGACAGCGGCGCCGTCATCGAGCCGAACGATCCGAACTGGGACCGGATGCAGGCGACCGCCAAAGCCGCGAAGAATTCGCCCGAGGCCTGGCTGGCGATGGACGACATCTATGGCGATGTCGGCCGCTCCGCCGTCTTTGCCGAAGCCTTCGCCCATGCGCTGAACGAATTGTGGGCGAACGGCGCGCGCGAAACCTTGACGCGCTATCTCGCCGGCAAGCTCTGAAGCTCTTTGGACGCAGCCGCAATGACGCCCGAGCTCGTCATCTTCGACTGTGACGGCGTGCTGGTCGACAGCGAGGCGCTTTCGGTTTCCGCGTTGCTGGGCATGATCGAGCTCGCCGGCGGCACTGTCTCGGAGGACGCCGCCTACGAGCATTTCCTCGGCAAGAGCATGAAGAGCGTGCGCGAGATCCTCGGCAGCGATTTCGGCCTTGAGATCAGCGACCAGCATCTCACCGCCATGCGCGTCGAGCTGATGCGCAAGTTCCGCGAGGAGCTGAAGCCGATCCCCGGCATCAAGGAGATCCTGCCGAAGCTTGGCCTGCCCTATTGCGTCGCCTCTTCCGGCACGCTGGAGCGCATCCGCTACGCGCTCGAGGTCACCGGCCTGCTCGGCCTGCTGGAGCCGCACCTCTTCAGCGCCGCCATGGTTAAGCGCGGCAAGCCGGCGCCGGACCTGTTCCTCCATGCCGCCGCCGCGATGTGCGCTGATCCTGGCAAATGCCTTGTCATCGAGGACAGCCCGGCCGGCATCGCCGCGGCGCGGGCGGCGGGGATGCGTGTCTTTGCCTTCACCGGCGGATCGCATGCAAACAACCCTGCGCTCAAGGTGCGGCTTGCGTCGACCGAACCGGACTTTATATTCGCTGACATGCTGCAATTGCCCGACCTGATTGCAGACCTGGGAGCGAGAGTAAAAGCATCTTGACGAGTTTTGTTTGCGCGGTCGATGTCGGCACCGGGAGCGCTCGCGCGGGCATTCTCGACTCTGAAGGCAATCTGCTCGGCCGCGCCGAGCGGCCGATCGCCATGCACCAGCCTAAGCCCGATCACGCGGAGCACGATTCGGAAAATATCTGGTCGGCAGTCTGCGCCGCCGTGCGGGCCGCGCGCGAGAAGACGAACGTCGCCGCATCGGATATTGTCGGCATCTCCTTTGACGCCACCTGCTCGCTGGTGGTGCGCGGCAGGCGGGGCGATCAGCTGAGCGTCTCGGTCACCGGCGAGAAGCGCTGGGATACCATTGTCTGGCTCGACCATCGCGCCATCGCCGAAGCCGACGAATGCACCAGAAGCGGCCATGCGGTGCTCGACTATATCGGCGGGGTGATGTCGCCGGAAATGGAAACGCCGAAGCTGATGTGGCTGAAGCGCAACCTGCCCGCCACCTGGAATGAGGCCGGCTATCTGTTCGATCTCGCCGATTTCCTGACCTGGAAAGCGACCGGATCGCTCGCCCGCTCGCAATGCACGCTGACGGCCAAATGGACCTATCTCGCGCATGAGGAGAGGGGCTGGCGGCGCGATTTCTTCAAGCTCGTCGGCATCGGCGATCTCTTCGAGCATGGCAATCTTCCGGACAAGGCGAGCCCCGTCGGCACCGATATCGGGCAACTCACGGCCGATGCGGCGGCAGATCTCGGCCTGACGGAGAAATGCCGGGTCGGCGCCGGGGTGATCGACGCCTATGCCGGCGCGCTCGGTGTGCTCGGCGGCTTCGCCGGCGACGAGAAGGACATCAGCCGGCACCTGGCGCTGATTGCCGGCACCTCGTCCTGCGTCATGGCGATGTCGCAGGATCCGCAGCCTTTCGCCGGCGTCTGGGGACCGTATTATGGCGCGGCGTTGCCAAAGCTCTGGCTGTCGGAAGGCGGTCAGTCGGCGACCGGCGCTCTGCTCGACCACATCATCCGCTGGCACGGCGCCGGCGGCGAGCCGGATGCGGCAATGCATGCCAGGATCGCCAAGCGCGTCGCCGAACTGCGCGCCGCCGAGGGCGATGCCCTGGCGGCGCGGCTGCATGTGCTGCCGGATTTCCACGGCAATCGCTCGCCGCTCGCCGACCCGCACGCGGTTGGCGTCGTCAGCGGGCTGACACTCGATTCCTCCTTCGACAGCCTGTGCAAGCTCTACTGGCGCACCGCCGTCGGCATCGCGCTCGGCGTGCGCCATGTGCTGGAGGCGCTGAACGAGAACGGCTATTTGATCGACACGCTGCACGTCACCGGCGGCCACACCAAGAACCCGCTCTTGATGGAACTCTATGCCGATGCCACCGGCTGCACCGTCATCGAGCCGCTGGCCGACGAGGCAGTGCTGCTCGGCACCGCCATGGTCGCGGCGACCGCCGCTGGGCTTTACGCCGACCTGAACGCCGCTTGCGTGGCCATGCAGCAGGGCGGCAGGACGCGGCCCCCGAATCCGGCCGCCGGCGCTCGCTTCGACCGCGACTATCGCATCTTCCTCGAAATGCACCGCCAGCGGCAGGCGCTCGACGCCATCCAATAGAAGGCCCGGCTCTTGTGCTTCCCGCTGGCTCAATAGGTCGCCGCTCCTCCTCCTTGCCAATATGTCGCATTTCGTTCACAAGACGGCGCAAACGGCGCCATTTTGCGCCGTTTGCGTGCGGCTTCCGGGCGTTGTCCCGACGCGCCGTGGTCTGAAGAGCGAAAAATGTCTGCGATCGAAGCCGGCGCTCGCGCGCCGGAAAATTTTTGGCGTCAGGAAATCAGGGCAACATTGTCGCTTGCCTGGCCGATGGTGCTCACCAATCTCGGCCAGACCGCCATGACCGCGACCGACGTCATGATGATGGGCCGTTTGGGACCCGACACGCTGGCCGCCGGCGCGCTCGGCTCCAACCTCTATTTCATGCCGCTGATCTTCGGGCTTGGCCTGATGCTCGCCACCTCGCCGATGATGGCGACCGAGCTCGGCCGCCGCCGCCATTCGGTGCGCGACCTGCGCCGCACCGTGCGCCAGGGACTCTGGCTGGCGGTCCTCGTCTCGATCCCGATCTGGCTGTTCCTCTGGCATGGCGAAGAAGTGCTTTTGGCCATGGGGCAGAAGCCGGACCTCGCGCACCAGGCAGGCATCTACCTGCACTGGCTGCAATGGGCGGTGCTGCCTTTTTACGGCTATATCGTGCTGCGCTCCTTCATCTCGGCGCTGGAGCGGCCCGGCTGGGCGCTGATCATCGTTTTCGTCGCCGTCGCCTGCAACGCCTTCTTCAACTGGGTGTTCATGTTCGGCAATCTTGGCGTCCGCCCGATGGGCATCGCCGGCTCGGGCCTCGCCACCTCGCTTTCCAGCATGCTGATGTTCGTCGGCTTGGCGGCCGTGGTGGTGCTGGAGAAAAAATTCCGTCGCTATCACCTCTTCGGCCGCTTCTGGCGCTCCGACTGGCCGCGTTTCCGCGGCCTGCTGAGGCTCGGCCTGCCGATCGCCGGCATCCTCGCCTTCGAGGTGACGATCTTCAATGCGGCAGCCCTGCTGATGGGTCTGATCGACGCGGATTCGCTGGCAGCCCACGCGATTGCCATCCAGATCGCCTCGATCTCCTTCATGGTGCCGCTCGGCCTCAACCAGGCGGTCACCGTGCGCGTCGGCCTGGCACATGGCGCCGGCAATCCCGAGGGCGTCTCGCGCGCCGGCTGGACCAGCTTTGTCATCGGCGTCTCCTTCATGGCGCTGATGGGGCTGGTGATGATCCTATGGCCGCATCTTTTGATCAGCGCCTTCATCGATCTCGCCGATCCGGCCAATGCCAGGGTGATCACGCTTGCTGTGTCCTTCCTGGTGTTTGCCGCGCTGTTCCAGATCTTCGACGGCGCGCAGGCGGTGGCCGCCGGCATGCTGCGCGGCCTGCACGATACCAAGGTGCCGATGATCTATGCCGCGATCGGCTATTGGGGGGTCGGCCTTCCGCTCGGCGTGCTGCTCGCCTTCCATTTCGGCTTCAACGGCGTCGGCATCTGGATCGGCCTTTCGTCAGGCCTGGCGGTGGTGGCGGTGCTCCTGCTCGTCCGTTGGCTGCGGCGCGATCGCATCGCGCCGGCGCTGTCGTTCAGCCATTGAGAAGAGCGGCCGCCGGTCAGGCGGCGGCCCTCGTCGACCTTCAGTGTGCGGCGACACGCTCAAGCCGCCGCGCATATTGCGTCAGCGGGAAGCACATCACGAAGAAGATCAGCGCCACCAGGCCGTAGACGGTGAACGGCTCGAAGGTCGCGTTGTTGATCGCGTTGGAGGTCCTGACCAACTCCTCGAAACCGATGATCGAGGTCAGGGCCGTCGATTTGATCAGCTGCACCAGGAAGCCGACGGTCGGGGCGCGCGTGATGGCGAAGGCCTGCGGCAGGATGATCAGCCTGAGTTCCTGCAGATAATGCAGTCCGAGGCTGGCGCCGGCGTCCCACTGGCCGCGCGGCAGCGCATCGACACCGCTGCGCCAGATCTCGGCGAGATAGGCGCTGGCAAAGAAGGTGAGGCCGAGCGCCGCGGCGGTCCATGGCTCGATGCGCAGCCCCAACATCGGCAGGCCGAAGAACATCAGGAAAAGCTGCATGAGGAGCGGCGTGCCCTGGAACAGCGCGATATAGCCGGAAGCGATCCGCTTGATCCATTTGTTCTTGGCTATGCGGAAGAACAGCACGACCAGCCCGACCAGCGCGCCGCCGACGAAGGCCGCAAGCGACAACAGCACCGTCCAGCGCGCGGCGAGCAGAAGGTTGCGCAATATGTCCCAGAGGGTGAATTCGATCATGACACGCCGGCTCCGAGTGCGCGGCGTCCGCCGCTGACCAGCAGCCGGCGCAGCCCCATCGACAGGCCGAGATAGACCATGGTCACCACCAGATAGGTTTCGAAGGCCCGGAAGGTGCGCGCCTGCAGCATGTCGGCTTCGTAGGTCAGTTCGCGCACCGCGATCTGCGACACCACGGCCGATTCCAGCATCATGATGACGATCTGGCTAGTCAGCGCCGGATAGATCACTTTCAGCGCCTGCGGCAGCACGATCTTGATGAACACCTGTCTGGGCCTGAGGCCGAGCGCAAGTGCCGCCTCCGTCTGCCCGCGCGGCACCGCGTCCAGACCTGCGCCGACGATCTCGATCGTGTAGGCCGCCATGTTGAGGGTCATCGCCAGCATGGCGGCCAGGATCGGATCGAGTCGGATGCCGAGGCTGGGCAGGCCGAAGAAGATGAAGAACAACTGCACCAGGAACGGCGTGTTGCGCATCACCTCGACATACCAGCCGATCGCCAGCTTGAGCGGCCTCGGGCCGTTCCGGCGGCCGGCGGCGCCCAAGATGCTGAGGAAAGTGCCGGCCAGCGTGGTGACGACGATCAGAAGCAGCGTCATCGCCGCGCCGCGCGCGATCGCGCCCGCTGCACCCGCAAGCCAGCCGAAGTCGAGGCTGTAGCCCATCGCGATTGGCCCTGTTGGAAAGCGTGTAGCGCAAGAAGCAAGTACGGGAGCGGTTCAGCGCTTCAGGCGCGCTGAACCGCTCCGGGGATCAATCCTTGAGGTTGTCGGGATTGAGCGGCGTCTTCAGCCAGGCCTTCGAGCTCTCGTCCAGCTTGCCGTCCGCCAGCATCTTGGCGACCGCATCGTTCACCGCCTTCTTCAGCCTGTCCTCGTTCTTGTTGAGGCCGATATGCGAGGGCGAGGTCAGCAGCTGGAACTTCTGCTCGGGCTTCAATGCAACCTGCTTGGCCAGCACCTGCGCGCCGACATCGTTGCCGACCACCATCAGCTGCGTCTGTCCGGAGATGAAGGCCTGGATGACGGAATTGTAGTTGTCGAAACGGCGGATGTCGGCCGAGGCGGGCGCCGCCTGGGTGAGCGAGGTATCCTCCAGCGTGCCGCGATTGACGGCGATCGACTTGTCGGCAAGGTCGTCCTTGCCTTTGACGGCAAGCTCGGCCGGGCCGATGACGGCGATGTAATAGGGCGCGTAGGCGGCGGCGAAATCGATCACCTGCTCGCGCTCCTTCGAATAGCCGACGCTCATCAAGATATCGACGCGCTTGTCGGTGAGATACGGGATGCGATTCTGGCCGGTGACGCTGACGAGGTTCAGCTTCACCTTCAAGGAATCGGCGATCGCCTGCGCGACGTCGATGTCATAGCCCTTGATGCTCATGTCGGCGCTGGCCGAGGAAAAAGGCGGGAAGTCGGAGAAGATGCCGACATTGATGGCCCCGGCCTTGGTGATGTCGTCGATGGCGTCGGCCTTGGCCTGCAAGGCAAGACCGGCGGCGCCGAGCATGATGAGTGCCGCAAGTGCGGATTTCAGTGTGTTGCGAAGAGTCATTTTAGTTCCCCTGCTGGAAGCTTGTTGTTGAAACCGGCCGCCGGCTCCAGCGCGACGGCCGTACTGGTTAGCAATTCCAGGAAAAGCGGGAAGCGGTCTACGCTTGGCGACTTCGCCATAGCTTCCGTCCGGAATTGCGTAAAAACAAAGCGGTTCGCCGTTTCCATGAAGCGGTGAAACGCTCTCGCGTCAGCCCTTCTTGATTGCCGGGCTGAACACCATGAGGCTCAGGATCTCGAACAGGACCTGCGCGCCGACATGGGCGGTATTGGTGGTCGCGTCATATTGCGGCGCCACCTCGACGACGTCGCCGCCGACGATGTTGAGGCCCTTCAGGCCGCGCAGCAGCTCGAGCACCTCCCGCGTCGTCAGTCCGCCGACCTCAGGCGTGCCGGTGCCCGGCGCGAAGGCCGGATCGATGCTGTCAACGTCGAAGGAGATGTAGGTCGGGCCGTCGCCGACGATCTTCCGCGCCTTCTCGACGATGGCGGGGATGCCGAGGCCGGTCACCTCCTCGGCGTGGACCACCGTCATGCCGGATTCATAGGTGAACTCCCACAGATACTCGGCCGAGCCGCGAATGCCGATCTGGATCGTGCGGGTGGGATCGAGCACGCCGTCCAGGACCGCGTTGCGGAACGGTCCGCCGTGGTGGAACTTGGTCATGTCGAACAGCCCGCTGGTGTCGCAATGGGCGTCGATATGGATCATGCCGACCGGAGCCTGCTTACCGACCGCCTTCAGGATCGGATGGCTGATCGAGTGGTCGCCGCCGACCGAAAGCGGCAGCACACCGGCGTCGACGATCTGGTTGGTGCGCTTTTCGATGTCCTCGTGGCTGATCTCCAGCCGGTAACGGCTGCGGAACGGCGTGTCGCCGATGTCGGCGACGCGCAGCTCATGCGTCGGCGCGCATTCCAGCACATGATTGTAGGGGCCGATGCGCTCGATGGCGCGCAGCGCCCGCGGCCCGAAGCGTGAGCCCGGCCGGTTGGTGACGCCAAGGTCCATCGGCACGCCGATCATCGCCACTTGCAAGTCGCCGAAATCCGGATTGTCGGCCGCCACCTGCCGGTAAGGCGCGGCAAGGAAGGTCGGGATGCCGGAATAGGGCGCCAGCCGGGTGCCGCTTTTGCTGAAGATCTTGTCGGCGACCTTGCGGAATTTCGGGTCGAACATCTCGCCGCCATGGCTCTCGCCATATTTGCGGCGCAACGCTTCGAGCTTGCCGCGATCGTAACCCATGTCCGGTCCTCCTCCGTGACTGCTTGCATGGCGGCGGCTGCACCGACGGCTGCCAAGCCAGCCGACATGCCGGCTGGATCGTTGCCCGCCGGCGCCTGCGAGTTCCATGTCTCTTGAGCTGTTCCGGGCAAAAGTGTCGGGCAGCTCTGTTGAAAAATCAATTGATATTGTTAGGGTCTTTGCTGTGAGAAAATCTCACAAAGTCGGGAGCTGTCCTTGGCCAAGCGCTTGCCGCCGTTGAACCCGCTGCGCGCTTTCGAGGCGACGGCGCGACATGCCTCGCTGACCAAGGCGGCAGGCGAGCTCAACGTCACGCATGGCGCGGTCAGCCATCAGATCAAGGCGCTCGAGCAATCGCTCGGCGTAAAGCTTTTCCAGCGCGCGGGTCAGCGCGTGAAGCTTTCGCCGCACGGCGCTGAGTTCCTGCCGGCGGTTTCGGCGGCCTTCGACGGCATCGCCGCCGCCACGCAGCGCATGACACGCCCCGCAAGCACCGGTGTGCTGTCGGTGTCCTGCGTGCCGGCGCTGCTCTTGTTGTGGATGACGCCGCGGCTCGGCTCCTTCACCGCGCAATATCCCGACATCCAGCTGACGCTGATCCCCTCCAACGACGCCAGGGACATCCGCGCGCCGCACATCGACGTCTGCGTGCACTATGGCGATGGCAGCTGGAGCGACTGCTGGATACGCAAATGGTCGGGCCTTGAGCTGTTTCCGGTCGTCAGCCCGACGCTGATCAACAACCGCCCGATCCGCAGCGTGCGCGACCTTGCCGACCACGTTTTCCTGCATGGCGACGACGGCCGCGAGTGGCGCACCTGGCTGGCCGCCGCCGACGCGCTCGATCTGGAGCGCGGCCGCCGCCATCACCTCGGCGACGCACGCATAGCGGTGGAGGCCGCCGTCCACGGCCACGGCGTGGCGCTCGGCGATTCCGTGACCGCGCGCGCCCTGCTCGCCAGGGGCATGCTCGTCGCGCCCTTCGCTTTGTCGGTGCCGGCGGTCGATGACTTCTATGTCGTCTGCCGCAACGAGATGCGCTCGGCGCCGATCGTCCAGCTTTTCATCGACTGGCTCTTTGCCGAAAAGGAGCAGGACGAGGGCCGCGCCGATGCGCCGGTCGCCGGCCGTGTGCCGAGCCGCAGGAAGCGCCCGGCACTCAAGGTGATCGGGGCTAGAGCAATTCCAGGAAAAGTGTGAGCGGTTTTCCGTCCGGAAATTCGCCTCAAAACAAAAAAGCCAAGAGCATTTCGCGGTTGCCGTGAAACGCTGGAATGCTCTGGCGCAGCGTCATGATCGCTGGACTTGCATAGCTGGTTTTTGTCGGGCCAGCTTGCAAAGCAGGAAGCGCTTTCAAAAATACAATGCTAAGACCGCAGCTGGTTAACAATTCTGGGAGCTGCGCGGCGGTTTTCCGTCCGGAGTGCTTCATAACAGGGACTTGAGGCGCCGCGCTTGGAATCACGCAGGCGAGACGCGCTTTTTGGGTGAGCAGATATGGCACGGACCGATATAGCGCGGCGCGTCTACAACCACACCTGGAAGCTGGACCCCATCGTCCGCAGCCTGCTGGACACCGATTTCTACAAGCTGCTGATGCTGCAGATGATCTGGGGCATGTACCCCAAGGTCGACGCCACCTTCACGCTGATCAACCGCACGACCTCGGTGCGGCTCGCCGACGAGATCGACGAAGGCGAACTGCGCGAGCAGCTCGACCACGCTCGCACCTTGCGCTTCACCAAGAAGGAGATGATCTGGCTCGGCGGCAACACCTTCTATGGCCGTAAGCAGATCTTCGAGCCGGAATTCCTCGCCTGGCTGGAGGATTTCCGCCTTCCCGACTATGAACTCTCCAAACGCGACGGTCAGTACGAACTGTCCTTTCCCGGTCCTTGGATGTACACCACGCTGTGGGAGATACCGGCGCTCGCCATCATCAACGAGCTGCGCTCGCGCGCCGCCATGCGCTCCTTCGGTCAGTTTGCGCTCGACGTGCTCTACGCCCGCGCCAAGGCCAAGATGTGGGCCAAGACCGAGCGGCTGAAGGCACTGCCCGGCATCCGCATTTCCGATTTCGGCACCCGCCGGCGCCACTCCTTCCTGTGGCAGCGCTGGTGCGTCGAGGCGCTGAAGGAAGGCATCGGCGAGGCTTTCACCGGCACGTCGAACGTGCTTCTGGCCATGGACAACGACCTCGAGGCGCTCGGCACCAATGCGCACGAGCTGCCTATGGTGTTTGCGGCACTTGCCAATTCCGTTGAGGAGCTGAGGCAGGCGCCCTACAAGGTGCTGCAGGACTGGCAGCGCTATTATGGCGGCAATCTGCTGATCGTGCTGCCCGATACGTTCGGCACCGCCGCTTTCCTGCGCGACGCGCCGGACTGGATTGCCGACTGGACCGGCTTCCGCCCCGACAGCGCGCCGCCGATCGAAGGCGGCGAGAAGATCCTCTCCTGGTGGCGCGAGAAGGGCAAGGATCCGAAACAGAAGCTGCTCATCTTCTCCGACGGGCTCGAGGTCGAGACCATCGAGGAGACCTACAAGCATTTCCGCGGCAAGGTGCGCATGTCCTTCGGCTGGGGCACCAACCTCACCAATGATTTCGAAGGCTGCGCGCCGACCGAGACCAGCAGCCTCGACGCCATCTCGCTGGTCTGCAAGGTCAGCGAAGCCAATGGCCGGCCGGCGGTCAAGCTCTCCGACAACCCCGCCAAGTCGACCGGCGATGAGAAGGAGATCAAGCGCTATTTGCGGATCTTCGGCGAGAAGGGGCGGGTGGAGCAGCTGGTCAAGGTGTGAGGGGTCGCCATCAGTGACCAGTGCTGATCCGGCTTTGTCACTCGAGACAGCGAGCCTCGATCGGCCGAGTTCCTTCGCCGTAGGGTGTAAGCCTTCGGATTTGGCTTGCTTAGCCACCGCCCTTGCCCTCCTCCCC
>NZ_LYTM01000031.1:0-37634 GCF_001672445.1 Mesorhizobium sp. WSM3873
CGACCGGAGCAACCGGCGCCACAGGTGCGACCGGCGCCACCGGCGATACCGGAGCGACGGGCTCGACGGGCGCGACCGGAGCAACCGGCGCCACAGGTGCGACCGGCGCCACCGGCGATACCGGAGCAACGGGCTCGACGGGTGCGACTGGAGCAACAGGCGCGACTGGCGCCACCGGTGATACCGGAGCAACCGGCTCGACCGGTGCGACCGGTGCGACCGGAGCAACCGGCGCCACAGGCGCGACCGGAGCAACAGGCGCGACTGGCGCCACCGGCGATACCGGAGCAACGGGCGCCACCGGCTCGACAGGTGCGACCGGCGCAACCGGCGCCACAGGTGCGACCGGCGCCACGGGTGATACCGGAGCAACGGGCGCGACCGGTGCGACCGGAGCAACCGGCGCCACAGGTGCGACTGGCGCCACCGGCGCCACAGGTGCGACCGGAGCCACCGGCGATACCGGGGCAACGGGCTCGACTGGAGCAACCGGCGCCACAGGTGCGACCGGCGCCACCGGTGATACCGGAGCAACGGGCGCCACCGGCGCCACCGGCGCGACGGGTGCGACCGGTGCAACCGGCGCCACAGGTGCGACCGGCGCCACGGGTGACACCGGAGCAACGGGCTCGACGGGTGCGACCGGAGCAACCGGCGCCACAGGTGCGACCGGCGCCACGGGTGACACCGGAGCAACGGGCTCGACGGGTGCGACCGGAGCAACCGGCGCCACAGGCGCCACCGGCGCGACCGGCGCCACCGGCGATACCGGAGCAACGGGCGCCACCGGCGCGACGGGCGCGACCGGAGCAACCGGCGCCACAGGTGCGACCGGCGCCACCGGCGATACTGGAGCAACCGGGGCCACTGGCGCGACCGGCTCGACTGGAGCAACGGGTGATACCGGAGCAACGGGTTCGACCGGGGCCACTGGGGCGACTGGAGCAACCGGCGCCACTGGTGCTACGGGCGATACCGGCTCGACCGGCGCTACGGGTGCCACAGGCGCAACCGGTGCAACTGGCGCTACGGGCGATACCGGCTCGACCGGAGCAACCGGCGCTACGGGTGATACCGGAGCAACGGGCTCGACTGGAGCAACCGGCGCCACAGGTGCGACCGGCGCTACGGGTGCCACAGGCGCAACCGGTGCAACAGGTGCAACTGGCGCTACGGGCGATACCGGCTCGACCGGAGCAACCGGCGCCACAGGTGCGACCGGCGATACCGGAGCAACGGGCTCGACGGGTGCGACCGGAGCGACCGGCGCCACAGGCGCGACCGGCGCCACCGGCGATACCGGAGCAACGGGCGCCACGGGTGCAACAGGTGCGACGGGCGCGACCGGCGCCACCGGCGATACCGGAGCAACGGGTGCCACCGGCTCGACAGGTGCGACCGGCGCCACCGGCGATACCGGAGCAACGGGTGCCACCGGCTCGACAGGTGCGACCGGAGCAACCGGCGCCACAGGTGCGACCGGCGCCACCGGCGATACCGGAGCAACCGGCGCCACCGGCGCGACGGGTGCGACCGGAGCAACGGGTGCGACTGGTGCCACGGGCGATACCGGAGCTACAGGCGCCACCGGCGCAACAGGCGCGACCGGCGCTACGGGTGATACCGGAGCAACGGGTGCGACTGGCGCCACCGGTGCCACCGGCGCAACTGGTGCAACCGGCGCTACGGGTGATACCGGAGCAACGGGTGCGACTGGCGCCACCGGCGATACCGGCGCTACCGGCGCAACAGGTGCAACCGGCGCTACGGGTGATACTGGAGCAACGGGTGCGACTGGTGCCACCGGCGATACCGGAGCAACCGGCGCCACCGGTGCGACCGGCGCTACGGGTGATACCGGAGCAACGGGTGCGACTGGTGCCACCGGCGATACCGGAGCAACAGGTGCGACTGGCGCCACCGGCGATACCGGAGCTACAGGTGCCACCGGCGCCACGGGCGATACCGGCTCGACTGGAGCAACGGGTGCGACCGGCTCGACCGGAGCGACCGGGGCTACGGGTGCAACCGGCTCGACTGGGTCGACAGGTGCGACCGGCGCTACGGGTGCCACAGGCGCTACCGGCTCCACAGGTGCGACCGGCGCGACCGGAGCAACGGGTGCGACAGGTGCCACCGGCGCAACGGGTGCGACTGGAGCTACCGGAGCAACGGGTGCCACAGGTGCGACCGGCGCGACTGGAGCAACGGGTGCCACCGGCGCAACAGGTGCGACCGGAGCCACCGGCGCGACTGGAGCAACGGGTGCCACCGGCGCAACAGGTGCGACCGGCGCCACGGGTGCGACCGGCGCGACTGGAGCAACGGGTGCCACCGGCGCAACAGGTGCGACCGGCGCCACGGGTGCGACCGGCGCGACTGGAGCAACGGGTGCCACAGGTGCCACCGGCTCGACCGGAGCGACAGGTGCAACTGGAGCAACGGGCGCTACCGGCTCAACTGGAGCAACGGGAGCAACCGGCTCGACCGGAGCGACCGGCGCTACGGGTGCAACCGGAGCAACCGGTGCGACTGGAGCAACGGGCTCGACCGGAGCAACCGGTGCGACCGGAGCCACGGGTGCGACTGGAGCTACCGGAGCAACTGGCGCGACCGGAGCGACCGGCGCTACAGGTGCGACCGGAGCCACAGGTGCCACGGGCTCGACGGGTGCGACCGGAGCCACCGGCTCGACCGGAGCAACGGGTGCTACCGGCGCGACTGGAGCAACGGGTGCGACAGGTGCGACCGGCGCTACGGGTGCGACAGGTGCGACCGGCGCCACGGGTGCGACCGGCTCGACCGGCGCCACGGGTGCCACCGGCTCGACTGGGGCGACCGGCGCTACCGGCGCGACCGGAGCAACGGGTGCGACTGGCTCGACCGGCGCTACAGGTGCGACCGGAGCGACAGGTGCAACCGGCGCCACGGGTGCGACTGGAGCAACCGGAGCTACCGGCTCGACGGGTGCGACCGGAGCCACCGGTGCGACTGGAGCAACTGGCGCGACTGGAGCGACCGGCGCTACGGGTGCCACTGGCTCGACCGGAGCAACCGGCGCGACTGGAGCAACGGGTGCGACTGGAGCTACCGGAGCAACGGGCTCGACCGGAGCAACCGGCTCGACCGGAGCGACCGGCGCTACGGGTGCAACCGGAGCAACCGGCTCGACAGGTGCGACCGGAGCCACCGGTGCGACTGGAGCAACGGGCTCGACCGGAACAACCGGTGCGACCGGAGCCACCGGTGCGACTGGAGCTACCGGAGCAACTGGCGCGACTGGAGCGACCGGCGCTACGGGTGCCACGGGCTCGACCGGTGCGACCGGAACTACCGGCTCGACCGGAGCGACCGGCGCTACGGGTGCAACCGGAGCAACCGGCTCGACAGGTGCGACCGGAGCCACCGGTGCGACTGGAGCTACCGGAGCAACTGGCGCGACCGGAGCGACCGGCGCAACGGGTGCAACCGGCTCGACGGGTGCTACTGGGCCGGGCGGCGCAACGGGCCCGACCGGAGCGACCGGCCCCGGCGGCGAGACCGGTGATCGCGACAAAGGCAACAACGGCCATGGCAATGATCCTGACCACAACGACAGCAGCAATCCTGGGAAGGGACATCCCAAAGATGGCACTGATGCCGATGGCTCGCCTGGCCATCGCACCGCCGCGGTCACGGCCAACTCGCTCGGGCTCAAGGACACGACGCAGTTCCTGCAATCCGGCTCGACCGACAGTGATGCCGTCAGCCATGCGTCGTTCCGTCAGCTTGTCAGCCAGGCCGCCGGTTCGGTGACGACCGACCTCCTGAATGTTCTCACCACGATCAGGGGATTTGGTCAGAACCAGAACAAGCCGTTGGGTGCAAGCACCGACCTGACCTCGGATCAGAACAAGCAGGGTGCCGGCTTCGCCAACAGCGACGACACGGTGAAGAAGGCGCTGAAGGACATTCTGAAGCCGCATGACTGAGCATGAGTGAAGAGGAATGGCGACCGGACAGACGACGATAGAAGCCGGTCCAAAGCTGAGAAGCGGGCGCGCGGGCTTTGCCGAAAGGCAAGGCCTGCGCGTTCGGCCTTTCCGAGTGGTTAAGGGGCTCGCGCGACCGACCGCCGTGGAGTATCATCAGCGCCACCAGAGATTCCGGCGGGACTGGTCCGCCGCGGGCAATGTCGAACCACCGCCTGCCTACCCGAAGGCGAGTCCATGGTGAACGTTCCTGGGAGTGCTGAAATCCAGCCTGTGGAGCTGCGTGCCGGGACCGCGGCCGACCCGACCGGCATGCCCGGCGGCACCAGCGAAACGGGGCGGAGCCCCGGTGGCCCCGCCGAGTTCGACCAGGTCGGGCCGCGCCTCAAGGCGATGCTCCGGGTCGCCCGCTATCACGGTATCGAGCTCGATCCGAACGAATTCAGGGCAGCGAGCGCAGGCCCGTTTCCAAGCGCTACCGACCTGTCGGAATGGGCGCAGAACGGCGGCATGTGGTCCCGGGCAGTGCGTGTTCGCTGGTCACACCTGTTGCGCTTTCAAGATACCGGACCGGTCGTTCTCTTGTTCAGCGACGGCGGCGCCGGTCTCCTCACCGGGGCGAGCGCCGAGCGCAACGTGGTCTTCCTCAAAAGTCCGGAAGCGCCCGACGATGGTCCATCCACCGCTGTCGACGAGTTGCGCCTGTCGCAGGTGTGGACGGGCGAGGCGGTGCTGCTGCGAAACGCGCGATCCTATGTTGCCGCGGATGCGCCTTTCACCCTTCGCTGGATCGCCGAACTGGTGCGGCTCGAAAGCCGGCCGCTTCGCGACGTGGCCATCGCCTCCTTCACACTCAGCGTTCTGACCATTTTGCCGCCGCTCATCGTCATGACGGTGGTCAACAAGGTATTGCAATTCAACAGTGTCTCGACGCTGATACTCTTGTCGGCCATCGTCGCTGTCGTCTTCGCATACGAGACGCTCCTGGGCCACGCGCGGCGACTGATCATCAACGTCGTCGGAGCCCGCCTGGACACCAAGCTGCAGCTGCACGTTTTCAGCCGGCTGCTGCGCCTGCCGCTCGACTATTTCGAGCGCCATCCCGCTGGCGAGACAATGTACCACCTCGCGCAGGTCTATCGGATCCGCGAGTTTCTGACGGGCAAACTGCTCGGCACGTTCCTGGATCTGATCACCCTCTGCGTGCTGCTGCCGGTGATGTTCTATATCAACGTGACGCTTGCCTGGATCGTCGTTGCCTGCGCAGCGGTGATCATGCTGATCATCCTTGCCTTCCTGAAGCCGCTGCGCCGAAGGTACCAGCGGGTGATCGAGGCCGAGACATGGAAGTCGGCGGCGCTGGGCGAAACCGTTGTCGGCATAAAGACCGTCAAGGCGCTTGGGCTCGAGCCGCAACGCAAGGCGCTTTGGGACGAGCAGGTGGCGGAGGCGGGAAGCGCGCGTCTCTCCTTCGGGCAGTTCGCCAGCTGGCCGCAGACCCTGGTTACGCCCATTGAACGCGTAATGGTGCTCGGCACCATGCTGATTGGCGCCTATCTCGCGATGAACGACAGTTCCGGCTATATGGTCGGCGGTCTGTTCGCCTTCATGATGATCTCCCAACGCGTCGCGCAGCCGCTGGTCGGGTTGGTGCGGCTGATTGAAGACTACGAGGAGGTGGGGGCGGCAATCGGCGAGGCGGCATCCGTCCTTAACCGGCCGTTGGAGACGAGTTCGAACTCCCTCGGTCTGCGGCCAAGGCTCCTCGGCGAAGTTACATTCAGCGATCTGACGTTCAGCTACATCGGTACCAAGACGCCCGCCCTCGACCGGGTCAGCTTCCACATTCCGGCTGGGACCATGTTCGGCATTGTCGGGCGGAGCGGGTCGGGAAAATCGACCATCGCGCGGCTGCTGCAGGGGATCAACCGGGATTACAGCGGGTTCCTGAAGCTGGACGGCGTCGACCTCAAGGAAATCAACCTGCGTCATCTTCGCCAGGGGCTCGGCGTGGTCCTCCAGGACAATTTCCTGTTCCGCGGGTCGATCCGCGACAACATCATCGCCGGCCGCGCAGGCTTGACGCTGTCCGATGCCATGCGTGCCGCGCATCTGGCCGGCGCGGAAGAATTTATCGAACGCATGCCGAACGGATACGATACCTACATCGAGGAAGGTTCGCCCAACCTGTCGGGCGGTCAAAAGCAACGGCTGGCGATCGCGCGCGCCCTCATCCACGATCCGACCATCCTCATTCTCGACGAGGCCACCAGTGCTCTCGACCCGGAAAGCGAAGCGGTCGTCAGTGCCAATCTCATGCGTATCGCCAGCGGGCGCACCATGATCATCGTCTCGCATCGGCTGTCCTCGCTCACCGACTGCGACCAGATCCTGGTCATGGAGCAGGGCAAGGTTCTCGACGTCGCATCGCACACCGTCCTGCTCGAACGATGCGGGCTCTATCGCCAGCTGTGGTCGCAGCAGAACCGACATTTGGACAATCGCGGCGGTCGGCCGGCGGCCGTGCCGCCGCGATTGGTTTGATGATGCCGTGCCGCAGCGGGATCGAGATTGAAATGGTGGTTCTCGCCAAAGATGACTTGGATACGAGGTCCGGTAAGCCATGAGTAGCACCTCGCTCACCGTCCGCCAGGCTCGCTGGCGCCGAGCGAAAACGAACGATCCTACGACGCCGGCCATACTCGAGTTCCAATGGCCGTCGACTGCCGTCTCCAATGCGCCGATTCCTGGGTCGGCGCGCGGCATCGTATGGATGATTTCGAGCCTCGTGATCGTCTTGATCACCGTGGCCGGACTGATACCGGTCGACCAGGTCGTGACGACGAGGGGGCTCGTGGTTTCACAATCGCCCAACATCATAGTGCAGCCGCTGGAGACGGCGATTGTCCGCTCGATCGAAGTGCGCGAAGGACAGCATGTGCAGGCCGGCCAATTGCTTGCGCGCCTCGATTCGACCTTCGCCTCGGCAGACCTGCAGGCCTTGGCCATGCAGGTCTCTACGCTTGAGGCCGAAGTGGCACGGTTGAAGGCGGAGGCCGACGGCAAGGAGTTCAACTATGACGGCCTCGACCCCAGCTGGACCCTGCAGGCCTCGATCTTCGAGCGCCGCAAGGCGGTCTACGAGGCCAAGCTGGAGAATTTCGATCGGCAAAGCGATGAACTCAGTTCGGTGATCACGCGCGCGCAATCTGATGCCGCTGGCTACCGGCAGCGGCTCTCCGTCGCGGCATCGATAGAACAGATGCGCAAGCAGCTGGAAGAGAGGCAGGTCGGGAGCCGCCTCAATACCCTGCTGGCCGAGGACAATTCGGCCGAAATGTCGCGCGCGCTCGGCAACGCCGTGCAGACGGCGGAAGCTGCCAGGCGCCAGCAGGCTGCGGTGGCCGCCGATCGCGCCGGCTACATTCAAGGCTGGCGCGCGGAAGTCTCGCAAGGTTTGTCGGAGGCGAGCTCTCGCATGTCCGACGCTCGCGAACTCTTCAACAAGGCAAAGCTGCGCAAGCAACTGGTCGAGCTGAAAAGCGAAGGAGATGCCATTGTCCAGTCCGTTGCAAAAGTGTCGGTCGGCTCGGTCCTGCAGTCGGGCGAGCGCCTGATCACGCTGGTGCCCGCCAAGGCGCCGCTCGAGATCGAGACAAATGTCGTCGGCCGAAGCAGTGGCTTCGTCCATGTCGGCGATCCCGTCGTCATCAAGTTCGATACGTTCCCCTATTCGCAATACGGCCTCGCTCACGGCACCGTGCGCACGCTCAGTCCGGATTCCTTCTCCGCTCAGGAGAAAGCCCGCGATCCAGACAGTTCGCTGGCAATGCTGCCCTCGAACACAGAACCGTTCTATCGGACGCGCATTTCCATCGATCAGGTCGCGCTGCATGACGTACCCGCTGGGTTTGCCCTAACCCCTGGCATGCCGGTGACCGCCGACGTTCAGGTCGGCCGGCGCACGGTGCTCAAATACATGCTTGGGGTGATGCTCCCGATCGGCCAGGAAGCGATGCGCGAGCCGTAGTCCGCAGCTCAAGAGGAACCGGAGCAGCCAGAGGCTGGCATCGATGACAATTCTGGATCGCCTGACTGGTTTGGCTAGCCCATCCGTAGCATTGCGCAGGGGGATCCAGCTTGTTGAAAATGGCAAGCCCACCGAAGCCTTTCCGCTCTTCGCCGCGGCTGCGCGCGCGGGCATCGGCCAGGCCGAGTATCGGGTCGCGCGTTGCTATCTCGAAGGTTCCGGCGTGCCGCCCAGCCGGGCAGAGGGGACGCGCTGGCTGCGGCGAGCAGCGGATCACGGGAGCGCTGATGCGCAGGCGCTTCTCGCCGCACTTTACGTGACCGGGATGGCGACAGCCGAGGCTGACAAGGGCTCCGAGTCGGAACGCCTGTTCTTCGAGGACACCACGAGCGAGCCAGACTTTGCGTCAGCGCTCGACCTTGCCACGAAGGCGGCCGAGGCGGGCTCCGCCACCGGCCAGGCACTCCTCGGCTACATCCTGACCAGCGGTCCCGAACCAATGCGCGATGCGGATGCTGCCTACAGGTGGTACGAGCGGTCGGCCGCGGCCGGCTGCGCCGAAGGAAGCCTTGGTTTTGCCCTGGCGCTGGCACGGCGGGGTCTGTCGGCAGACCGGTCCAGGATTGCCGATGAGGTCCGGCGGGCGGCGGACGCTGGCTTGCCGACGGCAATCTATCTTCTCGCGATCCTGACCGAACACGGCCGCGGCGTCGCAGGCGACATTGCGGGTGCGGCGCGATTATACCAGTCAGCTGCGGAGAAAGGGCTTCCTGCGGCCCAATTCCGATTGGGTCTGGCGCTTATCGACGGGAGCCTCGGCGATCAGGATCCTGTGACCGGAGAGGCCTGGATACGGCGTGCGGCATTGGCGGGCAACGTCGAGGCGGCGAATCTTCTCGGCGATCGTAACGTGAAGAGCCGGCCGCCGGACTTTTCAGAGGCGGCAATTTGGTATCGTCGTGCGGCCGAGGGGGGTCACCAGGCCGCCGCTCGCGCGCTGGCCTCTCTCTACCTGACGGGAAACGGTGTCGCCAGGGACGAGCAAGAGGGGGCGCATTGGCTGCGCACCGCCGCAAGCAGCGGGAACCGGGCAGCGCAAGTCGATCTGGCCAATCTTGTTCTTCAGGGAGCCGGCGAGCCGGACGATATCGCGAGCGTAGCGGGGTGGTTCGAGGCAGCCGCATTATCGGGCGATCTTATCGCCGCCTTCAATCTCGGGCTGTGTTTCGCTAAAGGCGTCGGCGTGCACCAGGATGAAACTCGCGCCGCGCAATGGCTGAGGCGCGCGGCTGAAGGCGTGGCTGAGGCTCAGTACATGTATGCGCGCATTCTCAGGGACGGGCGCGGCGTGGCTGCCGACGCGCAACAGGCTCGTGCCTGGTTTGCCCAAGCGGCCGAAGGCGGCATGCTCGATGCGCAAGTGGCACTTGCTGAGATGCTGCTCAATGGCAGCGGAGGCAAACGCTCTCCCGAAGCCGCAATACAGCTGTTCCGACGGGCTGCTGCCGACGGCCATGCCGGCGCAATGTTTGCTCTCGGCGCGCTGCAGAGCTCCGGCGAGGGACTGCCGGTCGATCACGTGGCGGCGCAGAAATGGTTTGCGGCCGCGGCCGAGCGTGGGCACGGGCAGGCCCAACTGATGCTCGGCCGATATTTCTCGAAGGGCCTAGCCGGAGAGCACTACCCGGCAGTCGGCCGCCTTTGGCTCGAGCGAGCGGCGGCGCAAGGTCTTGAGGAAGCGGCCGACGAACTTTCCGAATTGGCCGGCTGAGGCATTCATTGCCAAGGCTTAGCACCGGCATCGGCCGCCCCCACTACTGCGCGCCGGGCGTCCACTCAGGCAGCGGCGCAAGGCTGTGGTTGAACTGTTTCCACCACATGGACTTATCGATCTCGCAGCAGGCGAGAAGCAGGGCGTGCGCCTTCTCGAAAGCCTGGGTCGCGATTTCATCAAACGTCATCTGCGCGTCGTACGGGACCGACACCACGAGTTCCTGACCGGTTTGCGTGCCGCCTTCGTCGACCTGAAGATAAAGCCAAACGACGAAATGCGCGCCCTGGCCACTCGCGTCGGCGTTGCCGATCTTGATACGGTCGATGCCTGCTGCAGTGACTTTCATGCCGAAGTCCTTCATTTTGGGATTCATGGAACTCCAGAAGTTCGCAGCAATGAGAAAGGTTCCGGGACCGCTGTTCCTATGGTGAAGCATTGATAAAGAGGTACCACCTGGCTGCCGGGCGGGACGCAAGCGGCTCACGCGCGCACAAAGCCCTGGTCGCCCGATCGTCGCCGACCCAGCAGCGGTCGTTCGACGATGCGCGTTGCGATGGCCGCTGACGGCGCGATCTAAGACAATCCAGCGTCTTGCCCTGCTGGCGGCGCCGTCTGATGGCGAGCCAGGAACGCGCCTTGCCAGCGAAGTTTCGCGCGTCGCCCCCGTCGACCCATCAACCGCGCTGCGAAGGCTTGTTAGCGGTCATTGCAACGCACAGCGATGGCACGCGTTTTGTTGATGGCAGAGCGGTGACCCTTGTGAGCACCGCTTCATAGGCTGACAAAACGGAGGCGTTAGGTGGCTAAGTTCAAAGAAGCCCTTGAGCGCGGCAAGAAAGCTCCTCGCCATGAAGAGGAGGATGCGAATGCCACGGTGCCGGATTTCGGCACCCAAGCCAGGGCCTGGCTGGACGATGTCGTTGTTGCGTCGTTGGTAGCGGCCAAGGCAGAAGTGTCGGGCGAGATGACGATCGACATAGACACCGCTCCGCGGGGCCGTGACAAAGCGCTGACGCCCTCAGTTCGGTTTCGAATCTACCGAAAGCCGGAAGTGAAAAACACCGCCGGAAGGGTATTCACCGTCAACGTTCACGTCAGTGGGGAGGTTTCGGTTTCTTCACCCGGTATGGTGGCTGAGGATGTTGGAAATATAGGGAACAGGTCCGGCGAGAGGTTTCGCAATTTGGTTGTCAAGCTGATCGAAGACGCTGCTAGGGACTTGAGCTAGCCCGACTGTCATGCTCGATTGGTCGACCGGGCCGAGGAGATCCCACCTCAGGCTGGCTTTCTGGTCGTCAGGCAGAAAATCTTTCACCGTCAAGCGTGACCTCGATAGTGACGCCGGCGGGGTCCCAGTTTCGCTCGACTCGGCCAAGCTGGCTCGCGGCGACGCGGACCAGGCGGCTCCCGAAACCTTCTTCTTCGGTTGCGACGGGAGCGGGTCCTCCAATCTCTCGCCATTGAATAAGCACCTTGCCGTCCCGATTGGCGCAAGCGATCTCTATTGAGCCGGTGGCCGCCGAGAGGCTGCCATGTTTGGCGGCGTTGGTGGCGAATTCGTGCAGCAGGAGGGAAAGTGGCGTGATCATTGCCGCGGGCACGGGAATATCGATGCCGGTGATCGCGAAGCGGGGATGCTCATCGGCCACATGGCGGTATGGCGCGAGGATCGCGTTGACCAATGTATGCAGGCTCGTGGAGACCTGAGCAGAGCGGCCACCCGACGTGAGCATCGTCAGCGCATGCGCCCGCGCCAAGGCGCCGAGGCGGTCAGACACGATCGAGGCGAGCGCCACCGGCGTTTCGGCGGCTGAGGCGCTCAATTTGACGATCGAGCTTGCGATGGCGAAGAGGTTCTTCACACGGTGATCCATCTCGCGGAGCAGTATCTCCCGCTGCTCTTGCGCGCGCAGCCGCTCGGAGATGCCGCGGGCGATCTTGGACGCACCGACAATTGTGCCCGACGCGTCCGCGATGGGGGAAACGGTCAAAGAGATGGGAACGATGCTGCCGTCCTTGCGCAGGCGAACGGTCTCGAAATGCTCGACATGCTCTCCATCTCGAATGCGCGCCAGAATATCCCGGTCCTCGTTCCGGCGATCGGGCGGTATCAACAACATGAGCGAACGACCGACAATTTCCGCGCGGGGGTAGCCGTAGAGCCGCTCGGCGCCACGGTTCCAGTCCGTGACGATGCCGTCCGGATCCGTCGCGATGATCGCGTCGTCCGAGGATGCGACAAGCGCGCTCAGCCGCGCCGCAGTGGTTTCCGCCTGGTCCCGTTCGATCGCAAACCCGAGCTGGCGGGCAATGGTCAACGCAAGTTCGCGTTCACGATCGGTGAAGCTATGGGGTGCTGGGTAGTAGACCATGAACTTGCCGATGAGCTCGCGGGAGCTGGCAAGCGGGATAAAGGCCAGCGCTTCGATGCCTTCGCCGAGGACCGTGTCGATGAGTTGCTGAGATTCACCGCTGAAACGAATATCCTCGACAAAGATGGGCTCGGCGTCGCGCTGATCGGTTGTCCACGGCGTGTGGCCGTTGACAGCCTTGCGGTATTCCTCAGACAGTGAGCGCCACGCGACGAAGCTCATGACGCCGTGGTTGTCAAATCTCAGGATCGAGGCGCGCGACGAACCGAGGGCGTCGCATATGGCATCGAGGGCCGCATCGTAGATCTCGACGAGGCCATGGGCGCGGTAAAGTCGGTCGGTGAGGCGAAAGAGGACGGTTTGCTCGCGGGCAATATCGCCGTCGGCTTGCTCACGCTGGCCGCGCCCTGTGGCCGTAACACTCATAGCCCCTTGCTGCATCGAGTCCTTGACCCAACCGCCTAACGCAGCACCGCGTCGATCGCCCCCTTCGACCGCCGGGTACGATCCCCGACCATGCTCGACAATATGCGCTTTGCGCGGTTTCGCAATAGGACTTGTGTCGCGTTGCGGCGCGGCGGCTGGTGTCGCCGACGAGCCGCGAGCGGCGCCCGTCTAGCGGCTTGAGCCAAATGGCAATTCGCGATCCCAAATCAGGTGCCTACCAGGCCGCGCCGTACTCCGACGCTCGCGGCATATAAAGCTTCCGCGGCCGGCCCAAAACGGAAGCCTCGCGCGCAGACTGGCGCCTCAGCGCCTTTGCTTGGCAATCCTGCCGGCGATCGCCGCGCCCTGGATGCGCGCATTGGCGAAGCAGCCGCGAATGCTCGGCCGCATGCCGGTGAACCAGAGGCCGGGCAGTTTCGGGTCGTTCGCCGGGCCGTTGAACAGCGGCACCCCCTTGGCATCGAGCACCCCGAGCCTGCCCACCATCGCCTCCAGCCCGGTGCGGTAGCCGGTGGCGGCAATGACGATGTCAGGCGCGATCGACTGGCCGCTTTCGAGAACGACGCCGTCGTGCCTGAATTCCTTGACCTGCGGCACGACGATGATGCGGCCGGCCTTGATCGCGTCGACCGCACCGTCATCGGCGGCGATCGCCGTATAGTCCGAGCCGAGGCGGCTGGCGCCGCCCGACGGGGCGGGGGGCAGGCCGTACCTCCCGAGATCGCCGAAGACCAGCCGCTGCGTCGCCGCCATCACCGCATCGGCGAGCCGGGCAGGCAGTCTCGCCATGACGGGCGAGAAACGATGCACGGCGATCTTGCCGATGCGCTTGGGCAGCAGCGACGGCCCGTTGCGCGCCGAGAGCCACATCTGCCCGGTCTCGACCCCGGAAAGATGGTTGAGCGCGTCGAAGCCGGAATTGCCGGCGCCGACCACCAGCACTTTTGTCCCAGCATAGTCGCTCGCCCGGCCGAAATGCGCCGAATGGACGATCTTGCCCGAAAAATCCTTCATGCCTTTCCAGGCCGGGATAAAGGGTTGTCGGTCGCGCCCGGTGGCGATCACCACGTGGCGCGCCGCTCGCGGTCCCGTGCTGGTCTTCAGCAGCCAGTGATCGCCGCGGAAATCGATTTCCTCGACGACGACGCCGAAGGCGATCGGCAGCCGGTGCGTCTGGGCGAAGTCGTTGAACAGGCGGATCACCGCGCTGCGGTGCGGAAAGGCGGGCGTGCCTTGCGGAAATGAAACGCCGGGCAGCGTTGAGAGGTCGCGATGCGTGTTGAGATGCAGGTTCTCATGGCGGTGGTGCCAGGGCTCGGCCAGCCGCCCCTCGCGCTCGAGGATCTCGGTGGCGATCCCGGCTTCGATCAGGGCGTAGGCCGCCGCCAATCCGGCCGCGCCGGCACCGATCACGATCGCGCCTTCGAGGATCGCCGGCTCGCCGGTCCAATCCGACGAGATTTCCGCTTCCATGCCCATTCTTGTCTTTATCGTCGTCATGGCTCTCACGTGCCACGGCCATGTATCCGACATATGCCGCTGACGAGGCAATGGGAATAGGCCGTGGTTGCAAAGAGCCCGGCATTGTGTCGCGGATAGGGAGATTATCCGTTGGCGGGGTCGGCGTGGCGATGCACCAGCTTGAAGGCGCCGTCCTCCAGCCGGAACACTTCCGTCACCCGCAAGGTCATCTCGGCCGGCTGTCCGTTCTTGCCCATGCGCGCCTTCGCATGCTGCAGTCCAGTCCAGAAGGCGAGATCGCCGCTCGCGGAGGCCTGCAGCACCTCGATGTCGGTGCTGCCGCCTTGGTGGAAGCTGGCGGCGTCGCGCTCGTATCGGCCGGCAACGGCATCGGCGCCTTCGAGATGGTCGCCGCGCGGCGAAAAGAAGGTGGCCGGCTCGCTATGCGTCACGATTGTCTTCAACGACGTAGCATTGCCGTTGACATAATCCTCGGCGATCTTCTCACGCTGCTTCATGAAGGCGTCGAAGGACGAGCCGCCCGGCCGCACGGTTCTGATCCACGTCTCCAGCGCCTCGATGAAATCTTTCAGGAGGGCGGCCGTGTCGCTGTTCTTTACCGCGCCGCTGTCGTCGAGCAGCTCGGCGACATTTCCGATATAAGCCTCCGGCTGCTGC
Source organism: Mesorhizobium sp. WSM3873 (assembly GCF_001672445.1). Taxonomy (NCBI): domain Bacteria; kingdom Pseudomonadati; phylum Pseudomonadota; class Alphaproteobacteria; order Hyphomicrobiales; family Phyllobacteriaceae; genus Mesorhizobium; species Mesorhizobium sp. WSM3873. The sequence goes on from NZ_LYTM01000031.1 coordinate 14,734, forward strand.
ATCACCGGCATGTCGAGGAAGACGAAGGTCTGCCTGAGTGCCTGGTTGGAACCGAAGGCGCCGATCTTGCCCGGGCTGACGCTGACGACGCCGGCGGGCAGGCCTTTGAAGACGCTCTTGCCAGAGGGGCGTGAGCCGACGTCGAGGGCGTTCTTCAGGCAGCCCGGGATCGAACGGTTGTATTCCGGCGTGACGAACAGCACCGCGTCGCATTCCCCGATGGCGGCGCGGAACGCCGACCAGGCGGCAGGCGGCGTCTCGCCGTCGAGATCCTGATTATACAAAGGCAGCTCGCCGATCTCGATGAAGCGGCAGCGCAACGAATCCGGTGCGCGGGCCGCCAGCGCCTTGGCGATCTTGCGGCTGTAGGATTGGGCCCGCAGACTGCCGACAAGCAGGGCCAGCTGCAGGACGGGATGTTCGGTTGTCATAGTCATGGCGGACTGTCCAGGCTTGTTGACGGGGATCGCGACGCAAGGCGCACAGGGCGACGGCCCGCGACCTTGGACCTTTGGTCGGAGCGGCTGTGCTGGTCGCCTCTCTTTTCGGTTAATGTCCGGGCTAGCGCGAGGTTCCGCCCTCCGCTGGCCGAGCCCTGGCTGCGTATGGCCTTGCCGCCGGCGCCGTTGCACAGTATTGACGGGCTGGTGCGCGGTCGAGGGTTCCGGCCTTTTGGGCGCGCGGCTAAATGATTGCCCGGTCTTCGGGCGGCAAAGAGGTGGCCATGTCCGCGCGCATTTTCAGCCCAGCCAAAACCGCGATGCAGTCCGGCAAGGCCAAGACCGGCCACTGGGTGCTGGAATTCGATCCAGCCCAGCGCAAGAAGATCGACCCGCTGATGGGTTACACCTCGTCCGGCGATATGCTGAGCCAGGTGCGGCTCACCTTCGATACCAGGGAAGAGGCGGTCGCCTATGCCGAGAAGCAGGGCATTGCCTATCGTGTCGAGGAGCCGAAGGAGCCGAAGCGCCGGCAGATTTCCTATTCGGACAATTTCCGCTATGACCGCAGGACGCCCTGGACCCATTGACCAACCCGAGCAAAAGTGCACAGCGGTTTTCCGTCCGGAATTGCGTAACAAAATCGGAGCGGATCATCCTTTTAGATCGATCCGCATAGTCGCATCAGCCGGCTCCGGCCGGCCAGCGGTCCCGTAGCTCAGCTGGATAGAGCACCGGCCTTCTAAGCCGATGGTCGCAGGTTCGAATCCTGCCGGGATCGCCATTAATTTCAACCACTTAGCACTTCCTGGCTAAAAGGTTCCAACTCGAAAAAAGAACCGATTTCCAACTTTCAATCCGTTTCGCGGTTGCGGCCGAGGCGGCAGCGAGTTCGCGCTCAGCGCCTGCTTCGACACCCACGGAACGCTCGATGATGGCATGAAAGCGATCGTTCCCGAGGTGATCGCCCGCCGATGACCTGAATGTCTGATCCAAGTGGAAACACGGCGCCTTGACGAATTTGGATGCTTGAAGACGCGCGCGGTGCCCAGTATATCCGCGCCGAAGGGCAGACGGACTTAGAGTGTTACAGGAAAGTTATCTCGAATTTGTATTGCGCTGGCATCTGTATCGCAGATGGCATCGTCCGCCGCGTCCGAAGAGGCAGGCTGAGTTCGACTTTCATCAGCTGATGAAATCCCTTCCGCGCCATGGCCTTTTCATCGACCTCGGGGCCAATGTAGGCGACGTTACCCGGCACGCTCTCAGCTATGGCATGAAGGTAATCGCCTTTGAGCCGGACCCTAGGGCTCTCAAGATCTTGAAGGGCCGGTTCGGCAATGACGAGCGGGTAACGATCATTCCAAAAGCGGTAGGCGGCTCCGCGAGGACGGCAATCCTTAATCAGAGGCCCGACACGAAAAATGTCCGGATGACCGAGTGGTCATCTCTTTTCGAGGTGCCCGAGCACGCGAACGGCCCCGCCGTTGAAGTCGAGGTGATCGATCTCGTGCAGTTTCTGAGAGGGATCGAGGAACCGATTGCCGTTATTAAGATGGACATTGAGGGTGCGGAAGCGGAATGCATCGAGTCCATGCTCGATGACGGCATCTATCGGTCCATCGGTCATGTTCTGGTGGAGACGCACGAAAGGCTTTCGCTGGATTTGGCCAATCGGATCGCCGTGCTTCGCGACCGCATCAGTAGAGACGGGATTACCAATATAGACTTGGGCTGGGGCTGATCTCAGGCTGAGAATCACGGGAGCTATGGCTGGCTCATTTACTGCTAAATCGCAGAAGGGCTGCGGGGAGCTCTGCATATGTCTATCTTTTCCAAATGGTTGCGGGATGCCAGCTCTAAACTTCCGGAGAATGTTGCTATCGGCCGCCACACTTACGGCGTGACGTGGCGAAAGGTTCTGTTCCCATCGAAGGAATCACCTTTGCAAGTAGGGGCCTTCTGCTCGATCGCGGGTGACGTGCTTTTCATGTGCTCCGGTCAGCATTCGACCGGCAGCGCCACCTCATTTCCAATCCACAGCCGGATACTGAACCAACCGGAGCCGATCGGAAATGGCGGCAAACCAGGCGGCATCACGATCGGCAACGACGTCTGGATCGGCCACGGCGCCATAATTTTACCAGGAGTTGAGGTCGGCGATGGCGCGGTGGTAGGCGCCGGGGCGGTGGTCACTAGGGCCGTGCCGACCTATGCGATCGTAGGCGGGTCTCCGGCCCGGCTCATCAGATATCGCTTTTCGCAAGACGTCATCTCGAAGCTGCTGGCAATCCGGTGGTGGGAGTGGGAGGACGATAAAATAAAAAGAGAGGCGGGCGCCCTCACTGGTCCCATCGAAACTTTCATCGAGAAGCATTTTGTGACAGGCACCAGGCCTAAATAGGCCTACAAACGGTTCAAATGACCAATTCGTGTTTTTTTCTGGCGGCAGATGCCAAGTACTTTCCGTATGCATGCCTAGCAGCGCGCAGAATTCTCGACGTTTCGCGCAAAACGACGCCTGGTTTCATCATGCATCTCGGGGCAAATGAGGACGATGTCCGCATTGCGTATCGGTTGCTGAAAGACCGTGTCCGGATCGTGGACGTGACGAACTTCATGGCTAACTCGGGCTACCGTTTTCGGCCGGGGAGCGTCGCCACCTTCATCCGCCTGTTCGCCGACCGGTTCAGCGAATTCGCGGTATACGATCGCATCGCACATATCGACTGCGACGTTCTGTTCAACCGCGACATTGCCGATCTGGTGGACCAGCCTATCCACGCGCACCTGCTAGCGGCCCACGACGACTACATGTACTTCCGCCCGGGTTACCGAGACGAGATGTCGATGCAACCGGGCGCGCCCTATTTCAATGCCGGCATTATCGTCTTCAACATGCGGCCGGTGCGAGAGGAAGACCTGTTGAAGCAGGCCCGAAAGCTCGCCGTTGACGGACAAATGAACGACCAGAACGCGCTCAATGTCGCCTTCGAGGGCAAATGGCAGACGATGCACCCGAACTGGAATCTGATGTCGAACGGGGCCCGGGATTATCGGTTTTCTCAGGCCTATGCACGGCATTTCGCGGGCGGCAAGCCTTGGGGCAGCCAGATTGGAGTCGAGCTTGAAGCCCTCAAGATCTGGCGCGATCTGGCAGAGGATACGCCTTGGAATAAGCCCTTCCGGCAGCGGCTGCCGTTCGAGCGCGGGATAACGAAACGCTTCCTCCGCCGCTTCGATGCCGTCGGCGGTCTCTTCGGTAACGACGTGCATCGCCGCCGCGCGCGTTACGACGCGGCGAAAATGCACCGGATCTACGCAAGGCAAGCGGAAGAGGGCGCGATGGCCGTACAATTCCCGGAGGTGCTCGGCGGGTTTGGCTGATCTTCTTTCCAAATCGGCCGCATCCTGTGGATATTAGCCGCCCGTTCACCATGACTCTCTCTTTGCATTGAGCGCCGGCGGCCGGCTCGTTGAAATGGCACGGCCTGAACAACAGGCGCCCCGAAAGTCCAGCGGCCGGCGTTTTCATGTAGCCCCGTCAGGATGTCCGCAAGGGCGTGCTGAAGAGTATGCGTCGGTCGCTGCTCTCACTCGCCGGGATGCCGCAACCGATACCGCACCAAATCAAGCCCGCCCCGGCGATGGGAAGCCGGAACGGGCTCGGCTTGGGTCTGGAACCCTGTAGTCAGGAGACTACGGGGAAGTAACAGGTCGGCGGCTGCAATGTTCCGAATTTTCTGGCTTACGGGCTGCCGGGAGCAAGTCCTTGGCGGTAATTCGACACGATCCGGGTGGCGGATTTTTCCGCACGGGATCGCGACACGCTTCAGGCCAGCAGGCCGGCGGCCTTCGCTGCCTTGCGCAGTGTTTTGCGGGCTTCGGTAGGACTTCTCAAGCCGTCGAGCGCGTCGCGGCAGACGCGGCTTGCCGACCGCCAGGCGCGGTCGCGCGCCCGCCTTGGCCAGCGCAGGTCGAGGCACTCGACTGCCTCGAAGCAGCTTGAGACCTTGCGATGTCCGCTTGGTTCGAAATCGATCACGACCGGCTCGGAAAACCAGACGTCGTTCATCACATGCTCCGTTCGTATGTTGGTCTTTTGATAAGCAACGGCGCCGGCAGGCGCCTGTTGGGATGCGGGCCCCGGATGATCGGCGGACCCGCGCATTAACCAAACACTGCCGATAATGTTCCGGAGAATTTTAGAGATCAGCGATGGGCGGCCGGAGTTGGCTCACGCAGCGGATTCATTGCGCCGGCGCGCCGCGCAAAAAACGTGTGACAACGTCACTGGCCCCGCTGTCGCCCGCGGCGAGATCGGAGCCGACAGGCGGATGAACGCGGGAAGCCTTCTATGGTGATTGCCGCGCCCGCACCCACCATTACCGTCGCCACGCTGATGGGGACCGCTTTCGGGCTCTATTGGGAGGTTGGGCGCAGCCAGTTTTACACCGAACCGGACAGCAAGCAGCGGTTTCGGCCGGCGCGGAAGCGTCCGGTCAATTCGCGCGTCGTGTCTCTCTTCTACAGAAGTCAGGATGCCGCCTTGGGACTATTCGACCAGCACATGCGCTTCGCGGGCAGCGCTGATGAAGGCTTCCCTGGCATTGTCGGCCGGAACGTCGCCGCTCATAGCCCGGCGGCAGGCGCGCAGCGCCGCGCCATGCTGCACGCTGCCGGCGTCACGCCATTGGCCCGTCAGCAGTTCCACAGCCTGCTGGGCGTTGGAAATGTGTCGGATCGAGCCTGCCACGCCGACGGCGACTTCGACCGGCCTGGAAAACCATCCCTGGATCATCGCGAAACCCCTAATGCGTTGTGAGCGGATGATAAACGCGCCACCGCGCGGCAAGTTTGATCCCGATATTTCAACAGGATGTGAGCAGCGCGCCGGTAGTAGGCGTGGCTGCCGCCTATCTTCCGAGCGGCTTGCGGGACAGTTCGATGAGTTCCGTCTCATCGGTGATGCCGGCCATGTAATTGGCGATGATGCGGGAGGCGCGCGCCTCCTTCTGCTCTTCGGTTTCTCCATCGATGCGGCCGCTCTCGAAGACACGCCCCAACAGCGCCGTCTCGGCGGGCGTGAATGTGTTTCGCGACATGTTGGACACGGGCTTCTTCCTCCAGCTCATGTCCCCCTTGCTCCCCGGCTAAACATTAGCACGGGTTCGGAAACGGGGTGAGTCCTCAGGGAAACGGCGACAACGTGCGTCTTTCGCGGCGCCCGGCCGGTCAGGCTTTCGTCTCGTCGTCTGCCCGAAGGCATCCCGGAGATGGGGCCAGCTTCGCTATCTTGCTGAAAGGACGAAGCGCTGATACTCATTAGCGGCGCGGAATTATTCCGAGTCTGCGCCAACTTGCGTCGCGCAACAACGCGGCGCAGGCTGTCCGAGACCAAGATCCCGACGTGGTGGCAACCGGGTTACGGAGGGTATTGGTCGAACAAAGAAGCAGGGCAGGTTCCGACTGCGTGTCGGAGCAGGCCCATCAAATGCTCTGGAATTCCGAAGCCATTGCCCCCGTGGCCTCGGAAGAGCATGAACATGGGGAAACCGATGGTGACCAAGAAACTTACCGCCAACGCAGAAAGCGCGGCAGCCTTTCTTGCGGTGATGGGCAACGAGAAGCGTTTGCTCATCATGAACTACCTGGCCGAGGGCGAATTGTCTGTCGGCGCGCTCGCCGACAAGGTCGAACTCAGCCAGTCCGCACTCTCCCAGCATCTGGCCAAACTGCGCAGGTTTGGCCTGGTCGACACCCGCCGCGACCGCCAGATGGTCTATTATTCCTGCAAGTCGTCCGCGGCGCGTGAGCTCCTCGTTCTGCTCGACGGTCTGCTGACCATGGACAGGCCGCTCGCCGGCCCGGCCCGGCAGGCTCTTGTCGAAAGAATGCGGCCGCCGCAGGCCGCCTGAACGGCTCCGACGCGGGCGAGGGCGAGCAGCCTTCGCCTGCTTCGCCTGCGCGGCGCGCCCCCTGAAGGCGCGATGCAAACAGGATGGCAATGCGCCGGCCGGGCATACCTGCCCTGGCGGCACTTTATCATCACTTCATTCGCCGGGACGCGATCCTGGGCAGAATGCTGCTGCCGGAGAAACCGGTAGCGGCCGGATTTCGTTCATGTCGTCACGGGCTGGCCGCCGTCGTCGCCGATCCGGCCCGACTTCTCGCGCTCCTCCCATCACTTTTGATTGAAGGATGATGCGCCGGCGCGGTCGCGGATGCTCACAAGCCGATGATATTATAGCACTTTTCTGCCGCCGCCGCCCGCTCCCGGCACGCCGAGGTTTACGGATTTGTAAATCGCGCGCCGGGCTTCGGGTGGCTAGACTTTTACGCGATCCACACCCCCGGATCACCACGGGCCAGACTTCCACTTTGGCACCGTCAGAGGCTCGCCGCTCCCGGCGGGCCTCTTTCGTTTTGGGACAAAGCCGCGGATTTACGGTGCGGCCCGCCGGCGCGTAATCACGCTTCGCGCGGCGAGCACCAGCACAGTGATGATGATCAGGATCACCGAAAGGGCTGCGATCGCCGGATCGATGTTGTCGCGCAGGCCCATCCACATCAGGCGCGGCAGCGTGATGGCGTTCACCGAGGTGATGAACAGCGTCACGCCGATCTCTTCCCAGGAGAGCACGAAGGAGAGGAGCGCCGCGGTGACGATGCCGAACTTGATGTTGGGCATGATGACGCGCGTCGCGCGCTCCCACACGCTGGCACCCAAGCCTCGCGCGGCGAGGTCGATGCGCCGATCGAGCTGGCTGAGCGAGACCAGGATCAGAACGGTGGCGAAGGGCACCGTCATCACCGAATGCGCCATCGCGACACCCAGCCAGGTGTCGTAACCGAAGAAGGACGAGATGCCGGAGACCGAGGTGAGCAGGAAATAGAGCGTCACCGCCGAGACCACCGGCGGCACCACCATCGGCAAAAGCACGAAGCCGACCAGGGCGGCGGTGAAGCGCGGCTGGAACATCCACACGCCGAGGCTGAAGGTGAGCGCGAGCACCGTGGAAAGCGCGCTGCTGACCACACCGATGCGGATCGAGAGCAGGATGGACTCCAGCCAGCGCGGATCCTCGATCAGCGAACGGTAGTGGCGGAGCGACAGTTCGCCGGTCGGCATGGTCAACATGCGGCTCGGCGTCAGCGACACCGGGATGACGGCGAGCAACGGCATAAGCAGGAACAGCGCCACCAGGACGGCGAGGATGAGCGAGACGGGACCGGGGCGGTAGGTCGGCATCGCCCTACACCAATTGCTTTGGTTTGACGTAGCGGAACAAAAGCGCCATCAGCGCGCCGACGAAGACCACCAGCACGACGCTGATTGCCGCGCCCAGTCCCCAGTCCGGGCTCTGGAAGATGCGAAGATAGATGAGTTCGGCGATCATCACGCTGCGGCCGCCGCCGAGGATCGCCGGCGTGACGAAGAAGCCCAGAGAAAAGACGAAGGTGATCATCGCCGAGCCGATAATGCCCGAGCGCGTCATCGGCACGAACACCGTCCAGAAGGTGCGCATGCGGCTGGAGCCAAGCCCGCGCGCCGCGAGCAGCACGCGCTCGTCGAGGCTGCGCATGGCCGAAGCCAGCGGAAACACCGCGAAGGGGATGAGGAAATGCGACATGCCGACGATGACGCCGAACTCGTTGCGCACGAGCGTCAGCGGCTCGGAAATGAAGCCGATCGATTGCAGCCAGGTGTTGACGAGGCCGCGGTTGGACAACAGCGCCACCCAGCCGAAGGCGCGCGTCAGCACCGAGATCCAGAACGGCACCAGGATGCAGAATTCCGCAAGCACGCGCTGCACCGGGCTGCCGCGCACCCAGACGACCGTGATCGCATAGGCGGCGGTGACGGAAACGATGGTGACGATCGCCGCGATGCGCAACGTGCGGACGAATACCGACTGCACCAGCGGGTCGCTGACCAGCGCGCCATATTGGCCGAGTCCCGGCGTCGGCAAGGTGAAGCTCCACTTCACCACGCCGAGGAACGGCCAGGCATAAGCAAGGACCAGGAACAGGAGCAGCGGCGCCATCAACAGCGCCGCGCCCGTCCTGTCGGAGAGCGTGCCCCTCATGTCAATTCAGCATCTCCGCCCGCTCAAGCCGAGATGATCTTGGTGTATTCGTCGAGCGCCGCGCCGTAGTTCTTGGCGTACCACTCCATGTCGAGCGGGATCTGCTTCTTCATGTTTTCCGGATCGACCGGGTTGATGCGCTTCTTGTCGGCCGGGATCAGCGCGTCGGCCGCCGGGTTGGCCGGGCCCTGGCCGAGCTTCTCGAACATCACCAGTTCCTTCTGCGGATCCTGCGTGCTGGCGATGAACTTCATCGCAGCTTCCTTGCCGCCGGGGTTGTTCTTCAGAACCGCGAGCGCGCCGGGCGAGATCAGGCCCTGGTCCCAGATGAACTTGATCTGGCCGCCCGAGTCCTGCTCGATCAGCGAGGCGCGCGTCGACCAGACGATCGCCATGGAAGCCTCGCCGTTGAGCAGCACGCTCTGGCTTTCGGCGCCGCCGCCCCAATAGGAGACGACGTTTTCCTTGAAGGCGGCGATCTTGTCATGCGCGCGCTTGAGGTCGAGCGGATAGAGCGAGGCGGGTGCCACGCCGTCGGCGAGCAGGGCGGCTTCCCAGCTCGACACGCCCCATTTGTAGAGCGAGCGCTTGCCGGGGAATTTCTTCACGTCGAAAAAGTCGGCCATGCCGGTCGGCGCATTGGAGCCGAACTTCTGCGAGTCGTAGGCGATCACGTAGGAGAAGAAGTAGGTCGACGCGGCAAATTCCCAGCCGAAGCCCGGCCGCATCTTGCTCTTGTCAACGATCTTGTAGTCGATCGGCTCGAGCATGCCCTGGCCGCCCAGCGTAATGGCCGAGAACGGATCGACGTCGACCAGGTCCCAGGTCGGCGCGCCGCTCTTGAACTGCGCGGCGATCGCGCCCTCGGTCGGGCCCGAGCCGTCCATCTTCACCGGGATGCCGGTATCCTTGGTGAAGGCCTGGCCGTAGGCGGCGTCGTAAGCGGTGATGGCGTCGCCGCCCCAATTCACCAGCACCAGCCCCTTGGTCTCGGCTTGAGCATGGGTCGAGCGCAGCAGCATCGGCGTGCCGGCGAGCACGAGGCCTGCAAGCTGCGCGAATTGCCGGCGCGAGATCTCGCCGCGTTTTGCCCTCTCTGCGAGGGAGTCGATGGTCTGTTTCTTGGTCTCGTTCATGTCAGTTCCCCTTGTTTTAATTGATCTGATCCGGAAACCGACGCGGCGAATTCACGCCGCTTCGGTGCTCATTGCCCTCCGTCCGGCAGGAGGAAGCCCTTTTCCGCCGGCCAGGTCAGCCAGACGGAATTGCCCTTGCTCAACGCCGCCGCAGCCACCTCGTTCGGCACCGAGACGGTGACCTTCGCACCCTGGCGCGTGGTCAGGTCGAGCTTGGTCGCCGCACCCAGATAGGTCGAAGCGACAGCAGTGGCGGCGATGCCGTTTTCGCCGGCAGCTGCCTCCGGCGCGATCGACATGTGTTCCGGCCGGATTGCCAGGATAGCGTCGCCGCGGACCTTTTCTGCTTTGCAGCGCATGTTGACCGCCCGGTCCTCGCAGACACCGGTGGCGCCATTATCGGCGGGCTTGACGCCCTTCACGGGCAGCATGTTGATCTCGCCCAGGAACTCGGCGACGAAGCGGCTGGCCGGCCGGTCGTAGACCTCGTCCGGCCTGCCGACCTGCAAGAGCTTGCCGTGATTGAAGATGGCGACGCGCGAGGAAAGCGCCAGCGCCTCGCTCTGGTCGTGAGTGACGAAGACAAAGGTGGTGCCGGTCTCCTGGTGCAGCCGCTTCATCTCGGCCTGCATCTGGCCGCGCAGGCTCTTGTCCAGCGCCGAGAACGGCTCGTCGAGAAGCAGCACGCCCGGCTCGAACACCAGGGCGCGGGCGAGCGCCACGCGCTGCTGCTGGCCGCCGGAAAGCTGCGCGGGCAATTTCTTCTCGTGGCCTTTGAGACCGACGCGCTCGACCATCTCGCCGACACGGCTTTTGATCTCTGAAGCGGACTTCTTGCGCACCTTGAGCGGAAAGGCGATGTTCTGTTCCACGCTCATATGCGGGAACAAAGCATAGCCCTGGAATACCATGCCGGCGGCGCGCTGTTCGGCCGGCCGGTCGGTAATGTCGGTGCCGTCGCTGAAAAGCCTGCCCTCGCTCGGCTGCACGAAGCCGGCCAAGATCATCAGGAAGGTGGTTTTGCCGGAACCGGATGGCCCAAGCAGCGTCAGGAACTCGCCGCGGCCGATATCGAGCGTGAGATTGTCCAGCGCCCGGAACGAGCCGAAGCTCTTGCCTATCCCGTTCGCCTTGATCTCTGCGGCCCGGCCGGGTTGCTGCATCCTGCCTTCGTCCTCACGCTTGTTTCAAATCGTATGCACGGCGCGCGTTCACCGCAACCGAATAGTTTTCGTCTGTTCGGCAAATTTGATTCACGGATGGGCAGGTGGCGGGAGCGTCTCCCAAACTTGGGCGTTCGGCGGGCTCGCCAACCTTCGCGATTGGCGAAAGCGTTCATGCCGTCGTCATTCCAGGGCGGAGCAAGGAGCGAAGCGACGCGCGCAGACCCTGGTTGCATGCCGTGACCTCTGGGAGCTGCAACGGTGCAGAATTCTGATCGAGCGTGCCTTTCGCGATCGCCACGGAATGGAATCTTTGGGTCAAGTCCGAGCATGGCGACCGGACGTCGCTCCGAGGGACATCCTAAGGCGTGCCGGCGTCCCCCCGCCTTCAATACTTCGCCAGCCTGCTTTCCAAAAGCTTCGCCCGCAGCCAGTCGCTGAAGGCATTGAGTACCGGGTGGCCCGCCTTGGCATGCTCGAAGACCAGATAGTAGGAGCGCGGCGAGGGCACCGTCGCTTCGAACGGCTTGACCAGCCTGCCCTCGCTCAGCGCCCGGCGGCCGGTCAGCTCGTCTCCCATGGCGATGCCCTGGCCGGCGATTGCCGCCGAGAAGACGAGGTTCATGTCGGAAAAGAAGATGCCGCCTTCGGTGTCGGGATTTTCCACCTTGGACAGCGCCAGCCAGCGCGCCCAGTCCTCGGTATCGCTGAGATGCAGCAAGTTGGCGCGCAGCACGTCGGCGGGCTTGGAAAAGCCGCCCACCTTGTTGAGCAACGTCGGGCTGCAGAGCGGGGTGAAGGAGACCTCGCAAAGCAGCTCCACCGCGCGGTTCGGCCAGTTGCCGACGCCGAAGGCGATGAAGGCGTCGGCCTCCGGATTGCTGACATCGTCGAGCCGCCGCGGCGTCAGCACCGAGAGCGCGACGTCCGGATACATCTGCTGGAACTCGCCGATATGGGTGCACAGGAACATCGAGGCGAAGCCCGGCGGACAGGAGATGCCGAAGGAGCCGCCGACGCCGGCGCCGCTGTTCTGCGTCCCCGCGTCGCCGAGCACGGTCAGCGCTTTCCTGACATCGGCGGCGTAGCGCTGGCCGCGCGGCGTCAGCGCCACGCCCTTGCCGATGCGCTGCAAGAGATCGAAGCCGAGGTCGCGTTCGAGCAGCCTCAGCTGATGCGAGACGGCGCTGCGGGTGAGGTGGAGTTCATCGGCCGCGCGCCAGACGCTGCCGTGACGAGCAAAACTGTCGAGGGCGCGAAGCGCCTGCGTGGAAGGTATGCGCAAGAGGCCTCAGGTGAACCGAATTTGCACGAGCCGGGAAAACATATCACTTTTTGAAGAGCCGCTTCACTGCTTTCTTTGCGGCATGGAGAAACCGGTGACGACATCAGCGCAGGAAACGGCACTGGCCTGCATCGACGGCATCCAGCCGCTCTTGTCGGCCTGGACGCGCACCATCTTCGACCTCGGCGAGACCGCCTGGCGCGAGTACCAGTCCGCAGCTTGGTATGTCGATCGGCTGAAGCGTGAAGGCTTTTCGGTGGAAGAGGGCTCGGGCGGAATGCCGACCGCCTTCTGCGCGCATTGGACGAATGGCGAAGGACCGACGATCGGCATGTATGCCGAATACGATGCCGTGCCCGGCAACTGCCAGGATGCCGCGACGGTCAAGCAACCGCGGGCGGGGCTTAGCGTCGAGGCGGGTGGCCATACCGATCCGCATTCGGGCCTCGGCATTGGCAGCCTCGGCGGGCTGCTCGCCGCCAAGGCCGCGATGCAGCAGCATGGCATTCAAGGCACGCTGCGCTTCACTGGCGAGCCGGCAGAGAAGGTGAGGGGCTCGAAGCCGATCCATGCCGCCAAGGGCTATTATGACGGCCTTGCCGGCATGATCTCCTTTCATCCCTTCTATATGCTGCCGCTCTGCAACACCGCGCGCTGGGACACGCATTGCGGTGCGGCCTATGCGATGATCTACCGCTTCATTTGCGACGAGCCTCAGAATTGGGGTCGCGCAAGCGATGGCGCCCCGATCCCGCAGGCGCATTCCGCGGTCAGGGCGCCAGGTGCCAACGACGCGCTGATGATGATGTACATGGCTTCCAAGGCGCTGCGCGATTCCATGCTGACGCACCAGGGCGGCTGGTCGATCAGCGAGGCGATCCTGACCGCGGGCCAGGCGACCGCTGACAATCTGCCGGCGGGCCTTGCCGAGATCCAGTACATGATCCGCGTGCCGACCATCGCCATGGCCGAGCAGGTGACCGCCGTGCTCGACCGAAACGCGGAAGCCGCCGCCAGGATGAGCGGCTCCCGCTACGAACGCCACTGGGTGTCGAAGTCGCGCCCGGGACTGGCCAACCACGCCATGGCCGGCATCACCTATGAAGCGCTCTCGACCGTCGGTCCGCCACAGTGGAACGAAGAGGCGAGGGCGATCGCCCGCGAGGTCCAGGTCAATGCTGGCGGCGAGGCCACCGAGAATCCGTTCATCGACGAGCTGGAGCGCCTTATCACGCCGCAGGAGGCCGAGGCGATCCTGCGGCGCGACCTGCCGCCCTCGCAGGTGAACTCGACCTCGGACGACTATACCGACATGAGCTGGCACGCGCCGACATCGCGCTTGTACGTCGCCCGCCCGGCGCTGCGCTCGGCAAACGGCCACGCCTATCCCGCCTGGGCGATGAATGCGTTGGGCGGCATTGCGGCCACCATCGACCCGATGGTGACCTGCGCCTCCAAGACCGTCGCGCTCACCGCGCTTCGGCTACTGGAAGACAAGGCGGCGCGCGATGCGGCCATGGACGAATTCGTCAAGCGAACCGGCGGCGGCGTCGGCGGCTCGAGCTGGATCGCGCCGCTTTGCGACTACGAGCCGCCGATAAACTTCCGCTGGCCGGAATATGTTACCACGCCGCGCGGGCGCGACTGGTGGATACCGAGCAGCCAATGATCTCAGGCAGACCGACCCACGAGGAGAACACCATGACCGTCCATGACCGCATCGTCGCCGAGCCGTTCTCGCTGCAGCGCCGCAATCCCAATGGCGGCACCAAGCCGCTTACTGCCTGGGGCTTCGCCAACGAGACCGATGTTCTGACCGACGTGCTGCTCGGCTCGCCCAATTTCCTTCGCCATCTTTCGACCAGTTCGCTGTCCAGAAAGCATTTGCGCGAGGCGCCCTGCAACATCCAGATCGCCCAGGCGCAGCACAAGGACCTCGTCGCCGCTTACGAGCATTTCGGCGTCACCATCCACTGGCACGAGCCGACGCCGGAACTGCCGATGCAGGTCTATTCGCGCGACTCCAGCGTCATGACGCCCTACGGCGCGTTCATCACCGCAATGGCCAACTGGTGGCGGCGCGGCGAGAACTACGCCGCCATCCGCACCTATGAGAAGCTCGGCATCCCGATCTACGACATGGTGACCGCCGGCACCTTCGAGGGCGGCGACTTCAACGTCATCGAGGAAGGCGTGGTGCTGATCGGCTGCGGCGGCGCCCGCACGCAGGAGGAGGGCGCGCGCCAGGTGCAGGCCTGGTTCGACAAGGAAGGCTGGGAGACGCGCATCGCCTTCATCGACGAATACTACGTGCACATAGACCTGATGGTGGTGCCGATCGCCGAAAAGCTCACCGCCGTCTGCCTTGCCTGCACCGAGCCCGGCATCGTCGACTGGCTGAAGGGCAAGGGCCACGAGATCATCGACGTGCCCTTCCAGGACACGATGGCGCTCGGCTGCAACTTCATGTCGCTGGGCAAGGACAGGGTGATCGCGCCGACCGCGAGCAAGACGCTGATTGAAAAGCTGAAGGCACGCGGCTTCGAGGTGGCGGCCGTCGACATGAGCGAGATCTCCAAGACCGGCGGCGGCATTCACTGCATGGCGCAGGCGCTGAAGCGGGTGAAGGCATAGGAGCACGGCGCCGAAGCTGCCAATCTCCCCCCTTGAGGGGGAGATCTCCAGCAGGACAGAAGGGGGCGCGAAAGAGCGTCGATCTGTCCCGTTTCGCTCTCTCTCTCTACGCTGCGCCGGTCCACTCAGCGTATCGCCTCAGGCCCATGCCGGCGAACAGCATAATCATCATGATGGTGAAGAAGAAGGCCATGCCGAGGTAGAAGAAATTCGCTATGGGCGAAATCTTCACATACCGCACCTGCTTGAACGGCACGCCGCTCGGCTTTGTCGCCGCCAGTCCGAGCCAGAAGAAGAGGGTGACGGCAACGAGCACGCCGATATAAGGATCCATCCAGTCCGGCACTCTGACGAAGCCGAAATTGAACGCAAACGCCCGGTTCGCTGACAATAGCAGAACAGGCGATATCGAACAGGCAAACAGCATGCGTTTCATGCGGCGTTCCCCATATCCGCAGCGATAATCTCTCTTGATTGAAAGCCTGTTATTCCTGCCCGTCAAGATTGCAGGCAAGGCGCGTGCCGTTCTTGCCAATCGTTTGTTGAGCAAGGCCCGCACGGCCGGCTCGCTGCCCGCGATAACTTGCGGGATGCTTAACATGAGCGCACACTAAAATTCGGGCGGAGGGGGCTCATCAACAAGAACGGGAGGAATTCATGAATGCCATGAGCTTCACTGCCCTTGAGGGCGGCAAGACCACGGTCGATGCCGCCGCCCTGGAAACGCTTTCGACGCAAATACGCGGCACGGTGCTGCGGGAGGGTGACGCCGGCTACGACGGCGCGCGCAGCATCTGGAATGACATGATCGACCGGCGGCCCGGGCTGATCGCGTGCTGCGTCGGCGCCTCCGATGTCGTTGCCGCGGTGAATTTCGCCCGTGAGAACGGACTTCTCGTCTCCGTGCGCGGCGGCGGTCACAACATTGCCGGCAGCGCCATCTGCGAGGGCGGCCTCGTCATCGATCTCTCCATGATGAAGTCTGTGCGGGTCGATGTCGCGGCGCGGCGCGCCTGGGTCGGACCCGGCGCCACGCTTGTCGATGTCGACCGGGAAACACAGGCCTTCGGACTGGCGCTGCCGACCGGCATCAACTCGACCACAGGTATTGCCGGCCTGACACTGGGCGGCGGCTTCGGCTGGATCACCCGTAAATACGGGCTCACCATCGACAATCTCGTTTCGGCCGACGTGGTGACCGCGCACGGCAAGCTGCTGCGCGCCAGCGAGACCGAGAACGCGGACCTGTTCTGGGCGCTGCGCGGCGGCGGCGGCAATTTCGGCGTCGTCACGGGGTTCGAGTTCAAACTTCACCAGTTCGGGCCGCAAGTGCTGTCGGGCCTTGTCGTCCATCCCTTCGCCGTTGCCGGGAAGGTGCTTCGGGAATACCGCGCCGCGCTCGAAACCGCTCCCGACGAACTGACCTGCTGGGTGGTTATGCGGCAGGCGCCGCCGCTGCCCTTCCTGCCGGCCGAATGGCACGGCAAGGAAGTGCTGGTGCTGGCCATGTGCTATTGCGGCGATATCGAGGCTGGCGAAAAGGCGACGCAAAAGCTCCGCGCCATCGGCACGCCGATCGCCGACGTCGTCGGTCCCAACCCGTTCACGGGCTGGCAGCAGGCCTTCGATCCGCTGCTCGCACCTGGCGCCCGCAATTATTGGAAGAGCCATGACTTCACTGAGCTTTCCGACAGCGCGATCGAGATCACCACGACCGCGATATCCAGGCTTCCGGGTCCCGAATGCGAGATATTCTTCGGCCATGTCGGCGGCGTCGCTGGCCGCGTCCCGGCGGATGCGACGGCGTTTCCGCAGCGGAGCTCGCATTTCGTCATGAACGTTCACGCCCGCTGGCGCGAACCGGCCATGGACAAGGCCTGCATCGAATGGGCTCGAGACATCTATGAAGCATCAAAGCCTCATGCTGCCGGAACGGCCTATGTGAACTTCATGCCGGAGGATGAGATCGACCGTGTCGAAGCGGCCTATGGCGGCAATTATCGCCGGTTGCTCGAGATCAAGCAGCGCTACGATCCGCAGAACCTGTTCCGCATGAACCAGAACCTGCGTCCGAAGGAAGGACTGCGGGCCGCCTGACGGGGCAGCATGCCTCAGCCGCGCCGTCGCGACGCGTCTCGTTGACGAAGCCTTGAAGCCTGGAGCGCGTCGAGCCGTTGCTGGAGATGGCCGTTGAACACGATCATCTCCTTCAGCGCCTTCACCGGGTCGCCCTTGTGGCGGGCGATGAACCGCTCGGCGATTGCCTGAAGCGCCGCTTCCTCGCGGCTGTCGAGCCTGACGATGTGATCCATCTCGGGTGCTCCGCAGGTTTCCACTAGCATGTGAACAAAAAGGGAACAAAATTGTCAACGACGAATTGACTCAGCGAGGAACGGGTTCCTATTTTGTCAGCAGATGGGGCGGTTGCTCAGGATCACGGAGAGCCGCGTTGGGCAGACGGAAAAGCCGCTATGACAAATTGTTCCGGTCGGACGCGGAGGCGATCATTCGCGATGCGTTGGAACTGCGCCAGACCGTCCTGGCGGCGCAGCTCAATCTCAAGACCAACGGCGAAATGTACTGGCGGCTCAACGGGTTGGTGGAGAGGCTGCATGAGGTGATGAGCGCGGTGGCGGGCAGGGACCTCGATTTCCGCGCCGCCTGGCTCGACCTGCTGCCGCTGCCTGAGGATTATTCAGACCGGACATGAGAAATGGCCGGACCCATGGACAGCGTCGGCCGGGCGGCCAAGGCCAACATGCTGCTGATAGTCGAATGCCGCCACTGCTACCACGCCGGCCGCTTCAAGGCGAACGACGTGGCCAAGGTGGTCGGCTGGAACAAGCCGCTCGAAACCATCCGCTTCCGCTGCAAGCGCTGCGGCCGCAAGGACACTGAGGTCAAGACCCAGTTTATCGACCAGGACCATCCGCCCAAGGGTTATATCTGGGTGCTGCAGAAGGCGAGGAGCTAAAACAACGACCCCTGCGCCGGCGGTTCCGCCGGAAACTTGATCTGCGTCGCCGGCTTGTCCACGATCACCAGCGCGTCGTCCGGCGCCGGCCGCTGCAGCGTCTTCGCCTCCGACCACGGCGCTGTCAGCCACAGCTCGGTTTCCGGCTCGGTGGTCAGGATCACCGGCATCGCCTTCTCGTGGATCGGCGCGATCAACGCGTTCGGCCTGGTCGTCAGGAAGCCGTAGAGCTCGTGGTCGCCCGGACCTTCCTTTACCTTGCGCACGCCATGCCAGGGCGTCCACATCCCGGCGAAGAAGAACAGCGGGCGGGCCTCGCCGAGCGCGAACCAGAAATTCTTCTGCACGCCGGTTTCAGGATCCTTGTCGCCGGGCTTTGGCGAGGGTTCGGCAAAGCTCGTCACCGGCACCAGGCAGCGGTTCTCGACGCCGAGATAAGGCAGCCAGTGGGCATATTGCGGGTTGCGGATGTTGGTCGTGCCGGGATCGGCATTGCCGCGCACGCGTTCTTGCGGCGTCGGCATGCCCCAGCGCAGCCGGGCGAGCTCGCGGCTGCCGTCGGCGGCATTGCGCACCACCGGCGCCGGCTGGTTGGGATAGATGTCGACCGAAGGTTCGAGATTGCCCGAAATGTCGCGCAGCGCTCGCGTCCACTGGCGGATCGCTTCCTGGCTTGTGGTGATGTTGTAAAGATTGCACATCGGCAGCACTTCCCCGTCCCGCCGATTGTTCCCGCATTTTCCGCGGAGCGCAAACTGGTTGCCGGTGAGGCGATGGCAAGCCACACGAATTGAGGATATCGGGCGCTCAGCGTCTGCGCCCGCCGCGCCGCTTTGGCTCGGCCGGCTCCGCGGCCGGCGGCTCGCCCGGCAGGCCCAGCCGGTGGCGTTCCTCCTCGGCGAAGGCTTCGGCTTCCGCGTGGATGTTGAACAACTGATGGGCCAGCCGGCCGCCTTCGACGACGCGCACCAGCCATTGGCCGTTGATGAATTTTACGCGGACACTGTCTGGTTCGCCTGCCACCATGTGCAGCTCCAGCTCGTCGCCCTAAGAATTGCATCCTCGAACAGCAATACGATTTAACGCACGAAGGGTCGCCGCAAGCAACCGCTTATTATCCTCAGCCGGAGAATAGTTGCAAGGCACGAGCACACTTGATGTCGAAAATACAGATTTCCGGTAACGGCCGTTCAAAATGGATAAAATCCAGACACTGAAAGCTTGAAGGACACCCAAGGTAGAATTCGACTTCGATGCGGCGCCCGATCCGCGCAACGATACGCCTCTCGAGCGCTTTGGAGCGATTGTGAGCGCGTGCAGGTCCACCGCGGCAGCAGCGCTGGTTGCGGACCGATCGGTGGTGTGGAGGGCTTGCTTGCAAGGCGCGCCGACGGCCCGGCAGCCTGGGGGGGTGTTTGGGTTCGGCGGCCGGGCCTGACCGGAGTTTGCGAGCCTGCCGGCTACTTCGAACATGCGCTTGTACTAATGCAAGGGCAAGAACGACCTAGGCCCTAGGACCAAAGCAGTGGGAGGGGCGCAAACGGCCGAATACGACCACCGGCCCGCGCGAGGCTCCGGCCCGCCTCCACAGAACATTTGCCCAGCATCAGAAACCGAAGAACTGCTTGCCCACGAGGTAGCCCAGCGCCACGACTGCCAGCGGGAACAGCGCCGGCGCTATCCTGCCGAATGGCGAGGATCTTATCTCGCCCGCTGGGGCGCTGGGCTTGGCGTTGCCGAGGTTCTTGGTCATGGGTCCGTTACCGGAATTCTTGCCGGGTGACCAACAATATTAGAAGGCGCTGATTAATTTTCTCACAATTCGATTGATGCAATTTGCAGCTATCGCCGGTAGTCGCTATTCGCCCGCTGGGGTGCGCTTCCCGCTTCCTTGCCGATACCGTCAATGTCGGACCGGGTGAGCGTTACACGTGCCTGGGAACCCTTCCCGCCTTCGCCAGGTTGATATGGGAGGCGAACCACCATGCTAGATAGACCGCCTGCCGAAAACCCGGGAAGGACCCTCGCCATCGTGCTGGCGGTTGGCCTTATCATCATCGCCTTGTTCTTTATCGGCTTCAGATATTCAGAGCGCGATCAGGGAGCCTTGATCGTGCCCGGAACGGTTCAGGGCAGCAAGTGCTCGAGCCGAAATCCTTGCCTGCTGCTAGGGCGCGTAACACTTTGATTTTGCCTATCATCCCTTTCAAATCTTTTAGTTTCGGGGTTGCACGCCAGGGAAGAAACAGGTTTTCCGAAACGTTTATCGAACAGGCAACGGTCAGCGCTTGGCGCCTGCCAAGGCGCGCTCTTGAGCAAGGAACCCCTCCGGCAGCAGCGCGCACCGCGCCGAGGCCCAGGGAGACAGTACATGTCCGCTAACGCCTACATCAACCGGATCGCGACGGCGGTTCCGGAGCATGAAGTCCACCAGTTCTACCTGCGCTACGCGGCCTCCATGCTCTGCAGCGACCGCAGGAAACTATTCGAACGCATGGCCGGGCTTGCCGGCATTGACCACCGCTTCTCCTGCTTTGCCCCGGCTCTCGATCCCGAAGGGCCGTCGGTCGATCTCGGCGGGATCTTCAAGCGCGGGGCATTTCCCGGGACGGCCGCCAGAATGGCTATGTTCGCAGAGGCCGCACCCACGCTGGCACAAAAGGGCGTCGACGGGCTGCATCTCGGCAACGAGGCTTCGCGCATCACACACCTCATCGTCACCACCTGCACCGGTTTCTCCGCGCCCGGCATCGACCTCGACCTGGTTCAGCGCTGCGGCCTTGCGGACGGCGTGGAACGCACGATGATCGGTTTCATGGGCTGCTACGCTGCGGTCAACGGCCTCAAGCTTGCACGCCACATCGTACGCTCCGATCCGGGGGCAAGGGTACTGCTGGTCAACATCGAGATCTGCACACTGCACATCAGGGAAACCACCGAACTGGAAAAGCTGCTCTGCTTCTGCCTCTGGGGCGACGGCTGCGCGGCGAGCATCGTCACCGCCGAGCCGCCCGGCATCGAGCTCGACTCCTTCCGCTGCGCCGTCGCGAACGAGCAGCGCGAACTGATGACCTGGGATATCCGCGACCAAGGTTTCGACATGGTTCTTTCCGGCAAGGTGCCGGCCGCTGTCCAGGAAGCCCTGCGCAGCAACCGGGACGTGATCCTCGCAGGCCGGGCGCCGGAAGCGATCGACCTCTGGGCTGTGCATCCCGGCGGCCGCAGCATTCTCGACGCCGTCGAAAGGGCGTTTGACCTCGAGCCCGCCGCGCTCGAGCCGTCGCGCGAGGTGTTGTGCCAATATGGCAACATGTCGTCGCCAACCGTCATGTTCGTGATGGAGAAGATGCTGAAGCAGCCGGGCGGGCTGCTCGGCTGCGGCATGTCGTTCGGGCCCGGGCTGACGGCCGAGACCATGCTGTTCAGGACCGTCTCATGAGTGCGCTCGCTGAACGCAGCCTCGTTCCGGAAATCCTGGACGGGCTCGCGGCCGACGATGCGCGGGCAATCCGCTCGCGCCGCGATCTCGCCCGCATCAACGCGCTGATGTTCCAGGCGCCGATCATGGCCTCGCTCATGCGGAAATTTTTGGCGAGGCCGCCGGGCCGCATCCTGGAGATCGGCGCCGGTGACGGCACCTTCATGCTCAGGGTGGCGAGGCGCATGGCACGCGATTGGCGCCAGGTGGAGCTGACGATGCTCGATCGCATCGGCCTCGCCACGCCGAAGCTCGCGGCGGATTTCGCCGGGCTGGGATGGACGATCGAAACCATCACCGCAGATGTCTTCGATTGGGCAGAGAGGGCGGATGGCAGGGCCTTCGACGCGATCACGGTCAACCTGTTCCTGCATCATTTCAACGATGCTGCACTGCTTCGCCTGTTCTCGCTTTTGCGGCCCAAGGCGCCGCTCATCCTGGCGACGGAACCGCTGCGGGCGGGCTTTGCACTGGTCGCGGCTCGGCTTCTGCCGGCAATTGGCGTCAACGACGTCACGCGACATGATGCGGTTGAAAGCGTCCGCGCCGGCTTTCGCGGCCACGAGCTTTCCGATCTTTGGGCTGCCGCCGGCGGCAACCCGCTCGAGGAACGGCGCGCAGGGCCTTTCTCGCATGTCTTTGTCGGGGCCTCGGCGATCCAGGTCGGGGATGCGCCCAGGGATAAGCCGTGAAGCGCGCATCCACCCACGATGCGATCATCATCGGCGCCGGCCCGGCGGGCACGTCGGCGGCGCTGGCGCTCGCCCGGCGCGGATGGGCTGTCGCGATCGTGGAGAAGAGCGCGTTTCCGCGCCGCAAGGTATGCGGCGAATACATCTCGGCAAGCAACCTCGCGCTCCTTGACCGGCTGGGTATCGGCGATGCTTGGCGCGGCGAGGCCGGTCCGGAAATACGCCGGGTCGGCCTCTTTTCCGGCAATGCCAGCATCGAGGCGCCGATGCCGGGCGCGCGATCCGGACCCGCAGCAAGAAACGGCTTCGGCCGCGCGCTTGGCCGCGACATATTGGACACGCTGCTGCTCGACGCGGCCCGCTCGGCTGGCGTGCAAGTGTTCCAGCCCTGCCGTGCCGTCGCCATCGAAAGGGATGGCGACCGCCAGGCGGTGCGGATCCAGACTACAAGCGGCAGTCCCGGCGAGGAGGGGATGACCCTGCGGGCATCGGTAATCGTCGCTGCACACGGTTCGTGGGAGCCGGGGCCGCTGCCGAGCCAGCTCGGGAAGCAAAGCCGCTCCTCGGACCTGCTCGGGTTCAAGGCGCATTTCACCGGGTCGGCGCTGCCGCCCGATCTGATGCCGCTGCTCACTTTTCCCGGCGGCTACGGCGGCATGGTACTCGCCGACCGTGGCCGCCTATCGATCTCGTGCTGCATTAGGCGCGACGTGCTTGCCCGGCTGCGCGGCAGCCTTACCCGCGAACGCGGCGGCCATGTTCCGGCGGCCGAAGCCGTCGAGCGTCACATCAGGGCGACATGCCGGGGCGCACGGGACGCGCTGGCGGATGCCCGTCTTGACGGTCCGTGGCTCGCCGCCGGTCCGATCCGGCCGGGCATCCGCGCAGGCTACGAAGCGGACATCTTCCGCGTCGGCAATGTCGCTGGCGAGTCGCATCCGATTATCGCCGAGGGGATATCGATGGCGCTTCAGTCCGGCTGGCTTGTGGCTCAGGAACTCTGCGGGGC
>NZ_LYTM01000032.1:0-34243 GCF_001672445.1 Mesorhizobium sp. WSM3873
GAGCCAGGGGGGGATGGCCGGCAGGCCAGAGGGGGGGGTGCGCGGGAACTCGGCGTTGCTATTGCGGCAGCAACATCGCTTACGGCTCCGCGTCGAACACCGGTGTGAACGCCCGGATCGTGCAGGGCGTCGGGTTGACGTGGCGGATCCTCACCCTGCCCTGCCCTTCCCAGCTGTCGTCGATCGGCACCTCGACATTGCCGGTGTAGAGCTTCGCCTTGCCGTCGGGCGCGACGACCGAGGGCATGCGCACGGCCTTCCAGCGGCCGCGGATGCAGGACTGCACCTCAAGTCCCGTCGTGTCGGTCTCGAGCAGCGACAGGATCGCCTTCGCCACCTTCTTGCGGCGACCGATGATCGAGCCGTCCTGGCCGCCGACATCGAGCTCCAGCGTGCCGGCTTCCGATTGAAACGGAAGCCCGACTTGCCATTTCGCGGCGGTGGCGCCGGAGGGCAGCGTCACCTGACCGGAGGCGACGATGAGGCCGCGAAAGACCTTGCCGTCGCCCAGCACGTCGACTTTCTGGCCGTTGAGATGGCCGAGGCCGGAGACGACGTTGACCGGCGCCCCTGAGTAGGTCAGCCCGCAGTCGACCTGGAAAGCGTCGGCGAGCTCTCCGTATTCGAAGGGCGCCTGCATCACCTCGATGTAGCGTTTCGTCAGGCCGCCGATGGTGCGCTTGACGAACAGCCAGATGTCGTCGACGCCGTTTTGACCCGGCGTCACCACCGCGCTTTCGACCATCGCCCAATCGGAGCCCGAGAAGGTCCCGCCGAGGCGATGGCGGTGCATGCCGCGGACTTCCTGGCTCGGCTGGTGCGTGTAGCCCCCCAGCTCACCATTATCGAGGGGGAACCACAGGATCGGGTCGGGATCGGTCTGGTAGGCGAGCTCGACCACGCCCTGCTTCGGAATGTGCTCGGATATCTGGCCGATGTCTTCGGACTGATATCGGCCGGTCTGCACCTGGGTCAGCTCGGCGATCGCCCGGCGCGAACGCGTGACATAGAGGAAGGATTGCCCGGCATCGACCGGTCGGATGCGGGCGCAGCCGAAAGTGCGCGAGCGACGGTTCTTGAAGGAGGACGGCGTCAGCGCCTCGTCGATGCCGGAGCCCGACAGGGCGCGGATGCCGCCGGAGGTGCCGATCAGCAGCGCGCCGTCGGAATCGGCGATCCACAATATGTCGTTGGCCTGGCCGCCGCCGGCCTGGACGAATTCCAGCGCGTCGTCGTCCTTCTCGCCGAGCGCGAAATTGTCGAAGTCGCCGGTCGCCGATGCATAGACGGAAAAGCGCCGGCTGAAGGCCAGGCGCTCCTCATAGAGCGAGCCGGACTCGACATATTTGCCCGGCACGAAGGTCCCGAGCCGCCAGCGGGTGATCGGGTTGGTGTTCGGCAGGGCATGGCCGTAGATTACGATCTTCACCACGGTGGTGCTGGTGCGGCTGGTGATCTTGGCCCAGCGCCAAACGCCGTCGGAGCCGAGCAGCCGGATGGCGCGGCCAACATCGGTGGCCTGGAACCCGGCGCCGCCGTTGATGCCGGCCGTGCCGGATGCGGTGAGATCGAACGGCGTCTGGTCGGAAGCCGCGACATGAAAGGCAAGCTCCGCGGCGATCGAATTGGTCGCATCGTCGCCGCCGCCGCCGCTGAACACCAGCTGATGGTATTCGAAGGCGGACTTGTTGGGGAAATCGTAGAAGCGCGTCTCGCCATTGCCCCAGCCGAGTTCGCCGGTACGGGTATCGAGCGTGGTCCAGGAAACGCCGTCATTCGATCCCTGGACCTCCCAAGCGGTGAAGAAGTCGTAAGCCTGGGTCGCCTTGCTCGACGCGGTCAGCCAGTAGGCGTCAACGACCCGCTGCGCGCCGCCGGCGGTGCGGTAGCGGATGAAGCCGTCGCCGCCGCCAGACAAGATGAGATGCTGGGTCTTGTCACGGTCGAACATCTTGAAGTCGTCGGCGCTTGCCGCGGTAGCGGAGACGGTGCCGGCTGGCGTCGTGTTCGAGGTCATCTTGGGCGTCAGGTGGCCGGTGTCGGAAGGCGCCAGCGTCGTGGCGGTATCGTTGATGTCGTCATAGGGACCGTCGAGGAACTCGAAGTCCTCGAGCGTCCACACGGTGTGCGCGGTGCGGGTCAGCACCTTGGGCGGATAGTCGCGATGGGTGATCCACATCTGGTCGGCCGACTGCACATAGGCGAGCTCGAAGAGGTCGGCCTCCAGATAGGGCGAGGCGATCTCGACCGTGCCGACCCGCGCGCCATAGGCATAGACGCGGATATAGAGATCGCCGAATTCCAGGCAGTAGGCCTGATCGGAGGAAAAGATGAATGGGATGCCGCGCGTCTTCTTGGCCGAGTTCTTCACCTCGGCGACGAAATAGGTGCCGCCGCGAGCGCGGATGCCGCCATGCGGCAAGGTGACGAAATTCTCGCATTGGGCGAGCGCCGCCCGGTAGAGGTCAAGCGAAGCGCGGGAATGGAGCCTGGGCGAGATCTCGCCGCGGGTGAAGACGTCTTGGACCGGATAGAGCGCTGTCATTTAACGAAAGCTCCTCAAATCGCCGCGCTGGGTTGCCCAGCCGCCGGTGTAGAGCCGGCCGCCGCGCTGGATGGCGTTGGCCGAAAAGGCGGCGTCGAGGGCGCGATCATAGGCGGCGCGGGCAATGTCGATCATGCCTGCCTTATGGGTCAGCGGATGCGCGACCTTGATGGCCAAAGCCGCCACCAGCACTTCGGTGAACAGCGCGTCCCAGTCGTTCGGATCGGTGAGGTTGGCGATGTAGCGGATCGTCAGCGGTCCCGGCTGGTCGGAATAGACCAGCCCCGCCTCCTGGCGCCAGGAAATCGGCACGCCGCCCGGCTCGCCGGTGTCGGTCAGCGGCAGCGGGCGGATGCAGTCGGCCGGCAGCTCGTAGGCATAGTTCAGCGTATAGTCGCCGCTTCCTGAATCCGAGCCCGGCACCAAGGCCGAAATGATGGCGAACACCCAGGCGTGTTTCGCCAGCTCGCCCTCGCGGGTGAGGTCGAAATGCAGGTTGAGCAGGCGGGCCGCCTTGGCGTCCTGGTCAAGGCTGTCGATCGGCGCCTCGTCAAGGACTGCCAAAGCCATGTTGGCGATGTCGAGCGGGGTGATGGCCATGGGTCAGCGCCTCGTCCGGCTTGGTCGAGCAAAAGTCATGGGAACTCCGGGCATGAAAAAAGCCGCGACTGGCGGCTTGGATTGCGTGCGGAATGTCAGCGTGTCGGCGCTTTACGGCGTCCTGCCCGGGCGGAGCCAGGAACGCTGACGCCTCAGGCGCCAGCGAATTCCCCTATCTTTGCGGCAGCTCGGCCGAAGCCAGTCAGGACCCTAGAAATGATAGTTGATACCGATGCGGACGGTGTCGAAGTCGATGCGGTCAGTCGACGGATCCGGCGGATTGCTGGTCGAGAAGGACGGCCGGCCAAGGTCGACATGCAAATATTCGGCCTTGAACGAAACCTGCTGATTCATCGCCCATTCTACGCCGGCGCCAGCGGTCCAGCCCCAACGTGTGTCGCTGAAATCGCAAGTCGGACTAGCACCGCATGCGCCGAGATCAGCCGATCCCTTCACGTGACCGACTGCAAGGCCACCGGTGGCGTAGGGAAGAAAATTCTCGAAGGCATAGCCTACGCGAGCGCGGCCGGTGCCGAACCAGTCGACCTTGGCCGTGCACCCTTGGCCTGGGACGCCGCACGGGGGCACGAAGGGAATCTCTAGTACGCTGCCGTTCATATCGGCGTAGCTGATATCGGCTTCCGCACCGAAAACAAACTGACCCTGCTGCCAGTTGTAGCCGGCAGTCAACCCGCCAACAAAGCCGTTGGAATCGAAGTCGACCGAGCTACCAGAGTAATGATAGCTGTCGGACTTCCAGCCGTAGCCGGCGACGCCGCCGAGATAGGCACCCGACCAGTTGATGCTTTCCGCCGGAGCGCCCGCCACCGCATCGGCGGCCATTGCGGACCCGGTCAACAAAGCCAGCAAACCGGCAAACAAGAAGGAAAGTGAGCGCATCGAAACCCCAAAGTGAAACCCGACTCCCAACCTATCAGCGGCCACCGAGCGTTGATGTGTTTTTTGCGCAACACAACCGAATTTTTGCAGTCAGAGGTTGCTGTCGGCACATCGGTAATCGTTCGAGAACTATCGTTGCTGTGAGCGCTGACCAAGCGGAGCCAGCTTGGCGGAGCATTGCCTCCCCGCCAAGCGGTCGAAAGGTCGTTACGCCTCCGTCGTCTTCAGCGCGATGAAGCTCATGTTCTTCACGCTGGAGGCGGTGCGGTCCCAGTTCGCCGCCAGCGCCAGCTCGGCGTCGGTGGCGAATTCGCCGGCGGTCGAGGCGTCGAGAAAGCGCGTGCCCGGGACATGCGCCACGAAATGCCGGCGACCCACCATTTCAGTGACGCCGCCGCCATGGCCCTGGCGCGGCTTGCGGTCGAACTCCAGCGGGCCGCCTTCGGAGCTGACCGGCAGCTCGTTCCACAGGATCGCCTTGTCCTTGAACATGAACGCCGTGTAGACGCCGGCCGCGACCGGGATGTCGTCGTCGACCACGCAGCGCAGGCCCATGTAATAGGGGATCAGCGGCCCGCCCTGCTCCGAGGACGGCACATAGTCGATGAGGTCGGCGAGCTTGAGGGCCTTCATCTGCTTGGAATGCATCCAGATGGTGCGGAACTTATCGGCGCGGTCGCCCATGAGGTACGCCGCCTCGATGATGTCGGTATCGACGATCGAGGCGCCGGTGGTGCGCACCAAGTCGCCGCCGTCATTGGCGACGTTGTCGGCGAGCACGCCCTTCAGGATGCCGAGCAGGGTCAGCTTGTTGGCGCGCTGCCAGTATTCGGTCTGGCGGCGCACGATCAGCTTCTGCGGGTCGTCGCCGGCAAGGATCGCGGTCAGGTCCGGAACGCCCCAGGCCTGGGCTCGCACGTTGCGGGCGGCGACCTCGCGGCGCGAGCCGATCTTCTTCATCTCGATCGAGTCGGCCGGATCGTCATTGACCGGCTCCGACGGATCGTTGCCGAGATCCTTCCAGCCGGGCATGTCGACGGAGCGGCCGCCCATCGAGAGTTTCGAGGAAATGGCCGGGTCGGAGAACAGGATCCCGGCCTGGTAGATTTCGAGCGACTGGACGTGCTCCTCGAACGAGTATTGGGCATAGACGGACGGAACGATCGCGTCCGCGATGCGGGTATAGGCGTCTGCCATTCTTTCTTTCCTTCAGGTTTGATGAGGCGGTTTCAGAGAGGGTTGCTGGGCATCCAGAGGTCGGGATTCTCACCGGCCTCGCGGGCCAGCCGCCGGGCGCGTTGAGGGTCGCTTCTGACAAGGGCGGAGATGGCCGAAATGTTGCGCTCGCCGGCGGCGTTGCGCCGGAAGGGGTTCTGGCCCCTGGGCGCTCCGTCGGCGTCGATCGTGTCTTCGCGGAACATCGCCTCGCCGATGGCGTGGAAGGCCCGGGCGATCTGCGGATCGGTCAGCGCGCCGTCCGGCAGAAGGATGCCCTTCTGCTTGTAGGCGTTGACCAGGCCGAGCTTCTTCATCGCCCGGTTCGCGACCTCCAGCTTCTGGCGAAAGCCGTCGCTGTCGGTCGGCCCCCAGTCGCGCACCAGCTCGTCGTGGGTGGCTTCGACCGAGCGGGAAAGTGCCGCCTGCTGGGCAGCGGCCTGCTCGGCCATGTAGCCGACGAAGCGGTCGTGATAGGCCTGCGCGGTTCTGGGGCTTGCACCCGCTTCGACCGCCCAGGCCTTCGAGGCATTGGCGAGTTCGTCCGAATAGGCGAAGTTTTCCGGCAGGTTGTCGGGCCGCCGGTATTCGACCTTCTCGGCCGAGGTCAGTGGACGCATCGCCTCCGGGAGTCTCGAATGGAACCTGTCCCATTCCTCCTTCGGTGCGTCCTTGCCGGGAACGCGCAGGCTTTCGCCCTGCTGGCGGTCCAGCTCCGCATAGGATGTGAAAACCCGATCGAGGCTTTCAGCCTTGGTCCAGCCCTTGGCTTCAGCGAGCTTGCGGTTGCCTTCGGAAAGACCGTCAAACCAACTTTTGCCGGCCGTCGGGGCGGACCCGTTGTCCCCGGAAGCCGGAGGCGTCGCCAGGTTGCCCGCCGGCCGCGAAGCCACGGACCCGGCCTCTGCCAGATCTGTCATGAGTTAAATTCCTTTGTTCAGAGTTCCAGAAGGAGCGCCGGCGCTGAAGCTGCCAATCTTCCCACAGGTGGGGGAGATGGCCGGCAGGCCAGAGGGGGGCGCGAAGGAACGCGACGTCGCGTTTGTTTGCATGAATTCAGATACGGTCAACGGCAAGGTCGGCGGGACAGCGCCCCTCTCTGCCCTACCGGGCATCTCCCCCACGAGGGGGGAGATCAGCAGTTCGTGCGCCTACGCGTTATCCCCCCGTTCTCCCACAGCAGCGTGATCGTCCCCGTCACCGCGAGGGTGCCATCGGCGTCGATATCGGTGCCCGTGGCAAACGCCAGGTTGAGATATAGGTCGACCGGCGTCGTTGTGCCGTCGAGCGTCGCGGCGGCGGCGATGTCGGCGGTGGAGGCCGTGGAGACCGCGGTGCCCACGCCGTCCAGCGTGCGGGCGGTGGATGCCAGCACATTGACCATGGTGCCGGAAAGCGTGGCGCTGGACGCGGCCGCTGAGCCCAGCGACCAGGTCAAAGCCGCATTGTCGTTGATGGTCGAGGCGCGGGCAGTGAGCACCGCAAACTGCAGCCTCGCCGTGCCGCCCTTTATGCGCACCTTGCCGTCGGCGAAGTCGAAGATCTTCTGGCTCGCATAGGCCAGCGCATCGGCGACCGGCACCTGCATGCCGGCGAAGCTGAAGACGGTGCGGTAAGCTCCGCCCTGCCCGCTGGTCGCGGCCTTCAGGCCGACCTTCGGCGGGGCAAGGCCGGCCTCGCGGGCGGCGGCGCGCGCAAGGGTCCGGGGTAGTCCTCGGGTCATCTCATGTCTCCATTCTTGGGGGTGAGGCGTGGTCCGCGCAGCGGACGGAAAGCCAATTGCTTGGCTTTCCAAACACGAAGGGCGAACGCCGATTGGGCATCCTGCGCAGACTCTGGACGCACTCTTGAATTGTGTGTATCAATACACAACATGAAGAGTGCCGACGTTATCGCTAGATTACAGGCTGACGGCTGGTTCGAGGTGGCTCGCAAGGGGCAGTCACGCCCAGCTCAAGCACCGCACCAAACCGGGCCGCGTGACGGTGCCGCACCCCAAGCGCGACATTCCGATCGGCACATTGAAATCCATCGAGAAACAGTCTGGCTGAAGCTGAGGTAGAAATATGCGACACTATATCGGCCTGATCCACAAGGACGCCGACAGCGATTTCGGCGTCTCGTTCCCTGATTTCCCCGGCGTGATCACGGCTGGAACAAGCCTCGACGAGGCCCGCATGCTGGCCGAGGAGGCGCTTGCCTTCCATGTCGATGGCCTTGTCGAGGATGGCCAGGCCATTCCCGAGCCGTCATCCCTCGAGGACGTGATGATCGATAAGAACAATCGCACGGGTGTTGCCATCCTAGTCACGCTCAAGACCGAGGAGGCTAGGGTGGTGCGTGTCAATGTTACAATTCCCCAGGATGTGCTCAGCGAAATCGACCGCTATGCCGAGCGCCACGGCTACAGCCGCTCCGGGTTTTTGACCGTCGCGGCCAAGCAGGCGATGCGGAACGAAGCCGCGTAGCAGCCTCGCAATCTGATTCAGAGAGCGTCGCTATCTTACTGTTTGCCATTAACATTTCCGGTTTGGAAACCATGAACTTCAACAGCCGGGAAACCCTGACTCACTTCGTGAGCGGGTGCCGCCGCCGTTCCGCCGCAATGCGACCGCAGTTCAGCTTCGTTCGCCCCTGTCGTCAGTCCCGGGGCTTCAGAGGAGTTCTAGAGATGATCATCAAGAAGGCTATTCTGGCGGTGCTCATGACCGCGGCGCTTGCCGGATGCGAGACGCAGACCGAGGGTCAGCAGCGGGCCACCACCGGCGCGTTGATCGGCGGCGCCGGCGGCGCGCTGGTCGGCCAGGCGATCGGCGGCAACACCAAGAGCACCGTCATCGGTGCGGCGAGCGGCGCGCTGCTCGGCGCCGTCGTCGGCTCGGCCACGACGCCGCAGCGCCGCGGCGAGCAGCTCTGCCGCTACCAGGACCGCTACGGCCGCATCTACACCGCGCCTTGCGACGACCGGTACTATAACGGCGATTATTGATCGTTTCGGTCTTCCCTTCTCCCCGTTTCACGGGGAGAAGGTGCCCCGAAGGGGCGGATGAGGGGCTGCGCCAAGGTCTGAGATGCTGGCACTATCGAGCGCTGAAACGGCGAAGCGAAGGCGACGCTAAGGGCCATCAGCTCGCAGGCTGGCTCTGCCGGCGGCCGCGAACAAAATCCACAATCAGCCAGATCAACTGAGCAATACTATAGACCGGGCTGTGAGACCAATCCGGCGCCCCGTTATGCGAGTAGCCGTAAGCAGAGGCGACAAGGGCGAGCGCGCCGCAAATGATATGCACCAGCAACAGGCGCAGCACGCCACCGTTCCAACTCTTTGTAACCCATAGCAATAATCGGCTCAGCAAAAACGTCGGAACGAGCGCCCCGAGCAGCATCGCGGCAGACCCTGCACCCATATAATCCCCCTTTGTCTAGAGTGCGGATAGCTTCGAAAGTTTCTAAGAGGCCAGCGAATACCTTTCTTCTGCCTATTCAGATTTTACGCCCTTTAGCAACTCTCGCTTGCATTCAGTCACCGTACCTGCATTTTTAGTTGTACGCAACCTCACGGTTTGTGGGTGAACATGATTATGTGTATCTATCACGGTCTGCTTGTGGGTTGCGCTTGGTGCCTCGTGCATGCCACCCCCCGGGGTCAAGCCTACACGCGCACTGGTGTTCCGGGCGGCAGTCCCTTCACCTTGGCGATGATTTGGCCCATGATGTGCCAATAGACATCCAAGTCCGACAACTCGAAATTGTCGATCGTGTCCTCACCTCCCAGAAACAGCGGTTTCTTGTAACCTACGCATTGTTGGTAATTCGGTTCGGCCCCACCGCTCTCACGCCATGCTGCGTATCCGTCGGGGACCAAGGCGGCACCGTCCTCCTCCACGAGCTCGACGTCGTGGAAAGTCTTGATATTGGACGGTATCTGCAAAGCTTCCGCCGTATGCGGTTCGAACATCAAAACGCCTGGCTCGCCCTGCTCAAGCCTTCCGGTGTCGACCGCAAAGGCCGAGCCTTGCCAGTCATAGCCAAAGCAAGTTATCCGACCGGAGAATTCGGGGAAGCCCAACAATACTCTTGCGTTCCATCGCGCGACGTCCTGCGCCCGCATTATTCGATACAAGCCATGACGGAACGTCGCGCCGCCGAAGGTCGCGAGCAACTCATTCAGCCCGGCCACCTTTGTGTCCAGCGAAGAATTACCAGAATCCGCCGGGACCCTGCTATCTACCTCGAAGTTTTTTTGGAATATCTCGAACATCACGATCTCCAATAGTTACCTTGTTGATTTTAGTTCCCTTTGGCAGATTCTTAATCAAGTTATTGATTTGAGACCCGAGACTTGTGTTAACGCTGGCGTCAAGCAGAGCCATATTGTCGATTGTATCTGAACCTCCAAGCTGCAAATCGACTCGGTGGTCCACATGGCTGCCGGCAAGAACCTGGTTGCCAGCGGCTATAAACCTCCTACGCGCCGATCCAAACAGCCGCACAGCACGGCTAACCACAGTGTCGGCTTCGGTCAATATCTTAACTTTGAGATCCGCCGCAGCCCGTTGCGCGGCATCCCATTCAGGCATGTAGTAGAGATGGAGATCGTGGCCGGCAGTAGATTCATCGACGCCGGCGATAGTACCTCCGGCCTCGACCTCTGGAGGCGCTGTGATGCTCTCGGAAGGTGAAGGAGCCGGAGCCTCCAGCGCTGCATTGGACGGGACCTCGGTTTGGCCACCAGTGAGCCTTGCCACGACCCGGCTGCCGACAGCACTAATCCCCTCGGCGAGCGCATTTCCACCGGCACCCAAAATCGCGCCGGAGCCCATTTCCCGCACGATGTCCCGCCCGTTGAGCGCGGCGTCGATGCCACTGAGCATGGCGCCGTCGGCGGCTGCGGTCGCGCTTCGCGCGAACAGGCCCGGCACGCCCTTGAGAGCCTCAGCTCCGAATCTTCCGGTGAAGGTAAAGGCCGACGCTCTGAAGACCATGGCCGGTGACGAAAGCGCCGAGCAGGTTTGCGCCTATGGCAGCCGATCCGGCACGGTCCTCGGCGTCTTCGGTTTCGGCTTGCTTGGCCGCCAGCAGCTCGTCGTAGCTCTTGTCGGAGAAAAGCCAGTTCATCCCGGCAGCGAACTTGTCGGCCTGTTCGAAAGTTGCGCCGTTGGCCATCAGCCTGACGACGTCGTTCGTGGCGGCGAACGGCTTTTGCCACCATGGGCCGGCGTCGAACCGCGCGCGTGCCGGATGCGCAGCCATGTTGATCAGATCGGACTGGAGGTTCTTTGCCTGGGCTTCCAGTTCCGCCGGCGTGATCTTCGGATCATCCGCCGCGTTCTGGCGGAGGCGAGCCAGAGCGGATTGGAAAACCTGTCCGGCCAATGCGACGCGCGCCTCGGGGTCGCGCACCGCCTTCAGAATGTCGCTCAGTTCGATGTTGCGCTGCTGCAGCGGCACGCTGTCATCGACATATCTGGCGCCAAGGCTGTCCGAGAATTCCTGCGGAACGGCCAATACTGTGCTGAAACCCAGATGCTGCTGGGCAGCCCTGGCCCAGTTGACGGCCGCCTGAAATTCCTCAGGCGTCTTGACCTTGCTCCAGTCCGGAGCGTCGCCGCGAAACAATTGGCTGACGTAAGCGACAGGATCGGCTTCGCGGGCGGCCATGATCAGCTGGGCGGCGCCGGCCTTTATCTCGTAGCGTTTGCGCTGTTCCGGCGAACCGCTCGGTCCAGGTTCGGAATCGCGAAGCTCTGCATGGATCGCCTGGTTCGGCGCCGCATGCATGTCGGAGTAGGCTTTGGCGACACCGGTTTTGATCCGAAATTGTTCGAAATGTTGTGGCCCCAGGTCGGCGCCGTAGACCTTGACGAAGTCCTGCTCGGTCGGCTCTTCCTCGGGGTATCTGCCGGTGATGGCGATGACCGCCGGGGCGTTCTGCTCGGCAAACATGACCCTCGCATTCGCACTGACCATCTGAGCCGCGGTGGCGTTGTTCGCCTGAGCCTTCAGCGCGCCGATGTCGCCCGGCTTCAGGTAGGTGACGGCGTCGAGAGGAATGGTTGCTGGGTCATTCCGCGACGGCCGTTCGCCGAACGCCTGTGCGACCATTTCATCCGGCGTTTTTTGGCTGTTTGCTTCCGTTGTTTCGTTCCGAGCACCGCCAGCAAGCTGCAAACGCACCGTCTCGCCCATCCCGTCACTCGCCACCTTCCCCGCGCTGAGCATCTCGGCGGCGCGGCGCGGGTCTTGCGCGATCAGGGCCTGCATCCGCGCCTTCGCGGTGCTGGCCCGCCAGTCGGCTTCGGCCTGCAGCCTGATCTGCGGGTCGAGGTCCATCTTGGCGATGAGATCGAGACCGACTTGGCGGGAGACTTCGAAGGCGGCGGTGTCGTTCGGATCGCTCCGCGCGATATTGCTGAGCTCGGCGGTGTGAACCTCCGACACCTGGTCCTGCTCATATTGCTTGCGGCGCTGAATCTGCTGGAGTGCCAAGCGTATCGAGCCTGCCTCGCGTAACGCTTCCTTGCGGCCTGCGAGGCCGGCACGCAGTTCGCTCGGCGCCTGCTTCAGAAAATTGCCGAACAGCGTGTCGAACAGGCCGGTCTTCACCACCTGGCCGGTGTACGCATTAACCTGGCCGTACATGGCTTCGTGCAGGCCGGCGCCGTCGGCGGGCGCATTGACCACGGCATCGGCTTCGGCCTTGGCGATCTCGCCGTTCAGCCGGCGGGCGGCGATCTCGGTGTCGAAGGCCTGCTGCTGCGCCTTGCGCTGCTCGTAGCGCTCGGCGGCAGCCTGCCAGCGGTCGCCAAGCTGCTGGACCGCTTCGCCTACCGGCGAGGAGTCGGGGTACTGCACGGCGCTGCCGGTATCGAGCCGGCGCAGGGCGACGGAGAGAGGAATGACGTGGACCATTGGCTGTTTCCTGCCCAGGCAGTTTTGAGACGCGTGCAGTGACGGACCGCCGGGGATGGCGGCCGGTTGGCGGTGCGGGTGGTGAGTTTCGGGTGGAGCCGGATGGCGGAGGGATCGCGACGTGGTTCGTGCGACCGGGCTGGCGTTGACGCGACCGCGGCGTGGCAGATCACGGCAGGCAGGCGCGAGGCACCCCCCTCGGTCCTGCCGGACATCTCCCCCCTCAAGGGGCCTCAAGGAGGGAGATTGGCTGCATGCATGCTTTCGCCAATCACCAACGCTGCAGAATTGGCGGTGGGAGCGAAGCTGCTGATCTCCCCCACTTGGGCGGAGATTGGCAGTTCTAGCGCCTCATCTCTCCTCGGCCCGCGCCGCCTTTTCGAGTGCGGCGAGCTCGCCATCTTCCAGCATCAGAAAACCCATGATGTGCTGCACCACTTCGGCGCGCGCGTTGCTCAGCGCACTGTGCAGTTCGAAGCCCTCGGGCGTCTTGGTGCGCGCCAGCCAGTCGCCGTAGGACGGGCGGCGATAATAGCCGGTGGTGGCGGTGAGGTCGGCGAGCACCATCTCGCCGTCCTCGCCGGAAAAGGCGCGGCGATAGGCTTTGGTCAGCGCCTCGCGCGCGGCCAAGGGGCCGCCGGCGTCGGATGGGCGGGCAAAGCGTTTGCGGCTCATGCGCCACCATTGGCGGCGCCGGCAGGCATCGCGCCTTGAGCAGCGGCAGGAGCACCAGCCGCGCCACCGGCAGCCGCGCCGCCTTGGCCGCCCTGCATCATCGCCTGCAGGCTGTCGAGCAGGCCGCTGGCGCGCGCTTGCACTGCCGCCGGAACGGCGTCCTTCGCCACCTTGCCGGCGGTGGCGATCGCGGCCATGCCGGCCTGCGCTTGTTGCGCTTGCGCCCTGGCTCCACGCAGGCCCTCGACCTCGTCCTTGCGTCGAAAAATGCGCTGCGGGCTGCGGCCGGCGCTCTGCACGACGCGGAGCGCCTCGTCGCCGTCGATATTGTCCATGATGCCGGGATCGAACTGCGCCATCTGCATGGCGGTCGTCACCACCTGGATGGTGTCGCGGGCTTCGGCCGAGCGGCGCAGCACGTCGAGCGGGCCGGTGAAGGTCGGCCGCACCGTCTTGCCGGCAAGACTCTCCGGCGGCGCGAAGCGGCTGTCCTCGTCATAGAGGCCCTTGTCTTCCAGGATCGAAAGCTCGCGGTCGAGATTTGCGGCAAAGCCGGCCTGGATGATCGAACCCGACGGCCCGAGCAGCGCGCCCTTCTCCTCCTGGCGGATCAGCGCCTCGGTGGCGGTCATCTGCGGGTTCTGCACCAGCGTCTGGAAAAGATTGACGAACATCATGTCGCGAATCTCCTCCGCGCGGCTCGCCGCATAGTCGAAGGCATAGCTGGGGTTCTGGCCGGTCGCGATCGGCTGGATCAGCGCCCGGCCATTGTCGTCGATCAGGCCCGGATAATTTTCGCCGGGATTGAGCACCGGCACATAGTCGAGCCTGGCCTTGGACGCCGTCGGCGGATCGGTGATCTGCTGCAGGGCGCGAAGCCCGGAGCGGCGCACCGCGTTTTCCTCGCGCACCGTGGTCAGCGCCTCGATGGAAGGCGAGATGCCGTAGGCGTCGCCCTCGTAGCGGCGCCAGTTGAAGATCGAGACCGGGAAAGTGCGGAAGCCCGACTCGCGCACGATCTCCTCCTCGTCCTCGATGACGTGGTAGGAGGCAAACGCCGCGTCGAGATACTGGTAGAACCCGCCCGAGCGATACATGCGCCGCTCGTCGCGCGGCTGGACGCACTGGATCAGCGAGACCTTTCCCTCGCATTTGGCGGGGTCGTCGACCAGCGCCTTGATGCGCGCCGGCAATTTCTCGTAGCCGAGCAGCTGCGCCGCCTGGCGCGCCGTGCGCTCGTAGCGGCGATGAAATGTGTCGACCTGGCCCCAGCGGTTGCGGCTGAGATAACCCTCGACCACGGGAATGGAAGCATAGCGGATCAGCGTGCCCCCAAAACCTTCCTCGGCATAGAGATAGGCCGGGCCGTAGCGCACGACATTCCTGAGGCAGGCCTGCGTCGTCGGCACGAAGTTGGAGTTGGCCGAATAGCGCAGCGCGAACAGGAAATCGCGCAAGGCTTCCGCCCACTCCTTCTCCTCGTCCGTCTCCTCATCGTCCATCTCGGCGGTGGTCAGCCCGTGCCACTTCTCCGACTGCGGGATGATCAGGCTTTCCAGCCCGGCGGCGAGCCGGTTGGCGGCGGAGTTGATGGTGTTGGCGTAGACGCGAGAGCCGCGCCGCTCCTGCCGTTCGGCCTGGCTTTCGCCGCGGCTGGTGCGGCGGCCGGTCCATATGTCGGGCGCATCGGGATCGCAGAACTCCGCCACTGCTTCCCAGACGGGCTCATAGGCGGCGCGTTCGGTCTCGAGTTCGGCCTGTCGCGACAGGATATCGCGGGCGCGGGAATCGGTCATGGGGATCTCGCTTGTTTGGCGGAGCGGCCGGAGCTGCCAATCTCCCCCCTCGTGGGGGAGATGTCCGGCAGGACAGAGGGGGGCGCCGTAGAGCGCCGCTTCTCGATGAAGTCAGCCAGAACACCTGGCCGGGAAACTGGTAAGCGAAACGATGGAGAAGCCGGCGGGACAGCGCCCCCCTCTGCCCTGCCGGGCATCTCCCCCACACGGGGGGAGATAACCTCTTCATGTCATCTTTTGCGCACTTCTGGTTGCTACACACCCGAATGCGGCGGGCACGAGGGAGGTCGAGAATGAGCCTTGCCGGCGCGCTGAAAACCCGAAGCAAACAAGCAGTGAAGCGGCTGATCGGTTACGACAGCCGCAACTGGCTGCGCATCCGCCAGATCGAGGCCTTCACGACCTTCCTCGAGGCGGCCAACCGCAAGTCGCGCGACGTGATCGAGATCTCGCCGGGCTGGAACCGCTACTGGCGGGCGATGTGCCCGGACTACCGGTCACTCGATTTCCCCGACTTCGACATCTGCAAGGATCGCACGGACGAGCAATACTCCATCGTCATTGCCGACCAAGTGCTGGAGCATGTGCAGCGCCCGCTGGCGGCGGCCGCCAACATCCACGCCATGGTGAGGCCCGGCGGCTGGGCGATGGTGGCCACGCCCTTCCTGTTTCGCGTGCATGCCCGCCCGCACGACTACAGTCGCTGGACGCCCGCGGGGCTCAAGCAGCTGATGGTCGAAGGCGGCTTCGCCGAAGACGACGTGCAGGCCTTCGGCTGGGGCAACAAGGCCTGCGCCAGGGCCCATATTGGCGGCCCGGTTCGGGCGTACGGGCTCTGGCGGGACCTGAGCAACGACGAGGAGTATCCGGTGATGGTCTGGGCGTTCGCGAAGAAGGGGTGATCGGGTGACGCCCTACGAAATCCACTCTGTGGCATTTTCCAAGCACTTGCTCGGGGACAAGCCCGCTCGCAAATACAGGAAAATGCTTTCTCCCCCACAAGCGGGAAGATAGCGCGCCGCATCAGCGCTCCCGTAGATCTTAAGCGTTGGCAACTAGCGTCGAGGACAGCGCGGCGCCTTTTCTCCCCCTTGTGGGGGAGAAAGCGATTTCAACATCTTAGCGAAGCTAAGTGTTGGAAATCGCAAGAGAAGGGAAAGGCGCCGATGTTGATCAGTGGGATCGCCGCTTCACCAACCGCGCATGCCGTCGCCAATACCACCAATCGAGCACGCGGCGGCGGAAACTGCGTTTCATCGCTGTCATGGCGTCAGACTCCGAGCAGCACGCGGCGCCGGCCGGCAACGTCGCTTGGCGCCAGATCCGTCTTGACCGTGGAGAGCGTGCCCTGGCGCTGCTCGAGCTCAGCCCTGAGCGCCGCTTCCCGCGCCTGCACGTCCTTGTCCTGCACGGTCGGCGCCGGCGGCAATGGCTTCAGTTCCGGCGGTTTTTGAAAGAGACACATGGTTCCAGCTTTCTCTTGTCCAGTCGTAGAGGAAGAAGTCTTCGCCGTTCCTGCCGTAACCCGGCAGGCGGCAGCGTTGGGTAGCGCCGAGCCGGTCCAGCCAGCGTAGCGCAAGCTCGTTCTCGGCAAGCGCCCTCGCCTCGACCCGCCAGGCGCCTTTGGCCGCGACCCGGGTCCCAAGCACCGCATGGAAGAAGCGCGTGATTTCCGGCACGCAGCGCTTCATGCGGCGCGTGCCC
This sequence comes from Mesorhizobium sp. WSM3873, assembly GCF_001672445.1. Lineage (NCBI taxonomy): Bacteria > Pseudomonadati > Pseudomonadota > Alphaproteobacteria > Hyphomicrobiales > Phyllobacteriaceae > Mesorhizobium > Mesorhizobium sp. WSM3873. The sequence continues at coordinate 16,348 of NZ_LYTM01000032.1, forward strand.
CAGCTCCAGGCGATCCAAAGGCCGCTCCGCTGCTCGGCCGCGCCGAAGCCGGCCTCTGGATTGCCGTCGAGCTCGGCGACATAGGCAAAGCCCTGCAGCGCCGTCAGCGCCAGCAGCGCCGGCGACCAATGGTCGAGCTGGCAGTCGATCTCGGCCCGGTCCTCGGGACGCAGGTTGGCGGCGATGTAGGAGAGATCCCGCATCGTTGCGGGGACGATGCGGGTGGGCATGGATGGGCTTTCGTGGTCGAGAGCGAAGCCGTCGCCAGGGGACTCCGTTACCGCAATCTCAGCCCGCGAAGTTGTTGTCCACGAACATTTCGGCAAATTGCTGGGGCGTAAGCGTTACCTTGTTGTTGTGGGCGATTTTGAGATTCTTCTTCCACATATCCCGGATCGCCTCTGGCATGGTGTCGGGCATGTGAAGAGCCTTGGCGATCGCGTCATCCCACCGTCCATCGCCGCCATAGATGGCCTGCAACTTCGGCGCCATGGCGTCCAGGGACTCTTCGGATTCCTGAGACAGTTCTCCAATCGCCTTGAGCACATAAAACTCCAGAAGCCTGAGCAGCGGCTTTCCTTCATAACGCTTGTCGTCCGACATTTACCCCTCACGCATCATAGGTGGCATAATAAATCAGCCTGTCGCAGATCGCCGAGAGGCTGGGCTTTTCCTTCTGCGACGCAATCCATCCCTCTGTAACATCGATCGCGATGAATATTTCGATGAAGTATGTCAGACCCGCCTTGGCCGCCGCCTTTGGCGGTACCATAGTATCATCGGGCGCGGTCGCAACCATTGCATCAGAGTCTTCGGTCCAAGGCTCCGATACATAGATCGTGTCCTCTTCATCAAAATCCGACAGCCTTTCAACGATATCCAGTAGCTTCATTATTTTCCCCATAAGGAAAATCCTCCTCGGCGATTCGGATGAAGGGAATTACGGTGACAGTGCACTATTTCGTTCGGCCCATCTAAACAATAGTTAACCTCAAAAAGCTGAGTCGCTTCAGGGATTGAGTGTGCTGATATCGCCAATTCCCATGCTATTCGTCGTCGTAAGGCTCGACTATCGCAACGAAAATGCCCAACGATTCAAGCAGATCAAGAACGCGTTCCGAGATGACGAGGCGGAAGGGCACCGCGATCCCGAAGTCGTCTTGACCCGCCTTTCCATTCACTTTCAACCAAACGAAATGTGGCAGTTCCAGGCCGGGTTGATCCTCTTGAAACTCTTCCGAGGTCGTCACCTCAGCGTCCGCGAACGTCGCGCCTGAAAAGCCCATCTTCTGCAGCGCACGCTGGGTTTCTTCAGTGACGAGGAAACAAGGAAACGTCGCAACAATCACATCCCCGAACCATGCCTCTATCTTGTAGTGGAGCTTGGTTACGATCGGTGGATGAACGCTCGAGTCGAGAATAGTGCCTTTGCCAATACCACCAGCCACGTGCGGCCGTATCTTAAAATATTGCATCACTCACCTATCGGAGGATTGAACAGATGCCCGTATTTCTTGTCGATGTAACTCACGTAATCCAGAATTTGCTAACGTGTTAGCTGAGGATACGCCTCGTAAAATTCGTCCCACTCGTACCGCAAAATGACCTTGTGCAAAAGGTTATCCAAGCTTTTGGAATGCCACGAAGATTCTGAAGAGAGTGCTCCTCGTTTGCAGCGACGATGCGTGGAAATCTCTCCCATATCTGTCGCTCCGCAGCATGATGTACGACAACTTCTCCCTGCAGATTCGGGTTCGCATCAAGAAATGTTTTGCGGTAGTTTTGGAGGCAGCCCTCCCGAACGATGCCCCTTGATACTTTACCTTAGAAGGATCTCTTGCGATCGACTTTATGATCTCAAGAACCTCGCCCTTCTTGAGTTTGGCGCCGGTGCCTACACGGTAGGCAGCATCCTCCGCGGCTTTGACCAGAGATTTCGTCTCAACCGCTTGGCGAGCCACCGCGGCATCAGCGGCGAGCCCCGATTTGGCGCGCGAACCACTCGTCGCAAACTTCTCGAGCGGCTTGGTAAACTTGGCCGCCCCGTCGCGGACAATCGCCAAGCCTTTTGCAACAGCTTCGCCGGCTGCCTCTGACGCCAAGCGCCCTTCGGCAACAGCCCCCGAGCCGGGGGTGACCGGCAGTTGCTCAAGGAAGTCCCAAGGGGAATCGCGCAGATCCTGCAGAATCAGCCCAATGCCGTGCGGGGCACGGCCAAGGGCCTCAAAGCTCTCGCTGAGGTAATTGCCGAAACCCTCTGCGGCCTGTCGAACTGCAGACTTGGGTTCGCCGGGGGCCGCCGAAGAAGGTGATTGCTCCCCTGTCGCCGCAGTGGTGGCTGATAAATCCTAGCTTGGTCTAGCTGTTGAGATAAAGCTTCCCGGGTAGCAGGGTCGGTGCACGACTGTGCTTTGGAAAAGGGGCGCGCAGGCGATCGCAGCCGATCGGAAGCGCGGCGGCGCGTGCGCGACTTGCTGGATTGAGGATTTTGGAGAGGCTAGAAGTCGCTCGTGCTGGGGTGGCCGGAACGGCTCTTCACAATCCTAGGGCGAAGCGAGGAGCGACGCGATGCGCGCAGACCCTAGAATCCATGCCGTGACGCTAAAGTGTTGACACGGTTTCAGAATTCTGCACCGCTGCACTCCAAGGCAAGGGTCACGGCATGGATACTCGGGTCAAGCCCGAGTATGACGAAGAGAGAGGTTCTGCCCTACCTGAAAGCCCCCAGCGGATCGCCCTGTCCTGTACGGAGCGGAGCCAGCTACTCGGCAGCAGTCGCAGATTGTATGGCGAGGGCCGCTTCGATGATCTGCCTGAACTGTTCCAGCTCCATTGGATAATACTGGTAGTTGCCGCTGGCTATGCCAGCCAGCACCACATATTTGCGGCCTTTTCTATCCCGCTTCAGGCGCAGGGAAATCGTGCAGTGGCCGTCCATAATTGGGGTATCGATCCGCTGAATGACCTCGCCACTGACAGCCATCTTGATAGAACGGAACATCGTCGAAAAGATCATGCGGCCTGCCCCCCCCCCTGAATGCCGTGGACAATACCGTACGGGTTTCGCCATGTCCCCTGCCTCTGTTACCACTTTAGCGGAACGCGCCCAGCGGATCGCTCTGCGCCGCTGGCCGCCGCGCCGCCTTGAACTCCGCCGGGTCGACCACCGCTTCCCTCAGCATCATCACGCCATAGCGTGTCGCGGCCATCAGGTCGTCGCGCAGTTTCACGACCTGGCCGTCCTTGCGGTGGTAGAGGCGGAACTCCTCGAACCAGGCGTGAAGCGTGCAAAACACCTTGAAGCGGCCGGACTGCATGCGGTCGAGCATGTCCATCAGGCCGGCCTCGACCGAGACGGAGCCGTCGGCGAAGCGGGCGTGACCCGAGAGCATGGTCAGCCCATGCGCGGCATATTGTTTTGCGAGCGCAACGCCGGCGCCTTCCAAGGTTTCGCGGCGGCCGTCGCGCGGCCAGGCGAAGGGCAGCCATTCGCCCCAGGCCTTCAGCGCCAGCGCCTGCATCGCCGGCGTCTGCTGCGCGGCGCGGTGGGCCTTGGTGACGTAGACGATGTCGGCCTCGGTGTCCCAGGCGAGCTCGACCGCGGCCGAAGGATGGTCCCAGCCGAAATCGAGCGCGCCGATGCGCGGCCACCAGCGCGGCAGCCGGAACGGCTCGCAGGCGATCATCTCCTCCGGCACCGGGAAGATGCGGCCCGAGCCCAGTACCGGAATGCCGTTCGCGCGCGCCTCGCGCTCATGCTCGGGATAGGCGGCGATGATTTCCGCGCGCTGCTCGGGCGAATAGTGCCCGGCATCGTCGATGGTCATGAAGGTCACGTGTCGGGACATATTAGTCTCGTCGTAATTATCTGCCCCGACCAACTATTGCCGTTGATAATACTGTTCATCAATGCGAGGTTGCTGATGAAACGGGGGAGATACATGATCCGCATAGCAATCGTCGTGGCCATTGCCGCGAGTGCCTCAGCCTGCCAGTCGAAGGTGCCCTATGACACGAGCAAGCAGACCTGCGGGATGCACGAGTTCAGGGGGTTCCAACGCAAAGTTTGTATCCCGGACACACCGAACAAAGTATGCAATGTCTGGTACAATCCAATTACTCGTGACGAAAGGATATGGTGCCAACCGCTAACCCGGAAAGCGACCGACCCTAAGGCTCGCGCTAGGCAGCTTGCGGGCAGCAAATATCCCTGATCGGATTTCATCCGTATTTTTTGGCTCCAATTCCTCGCCCCACGTAAGTGGGGCAGAGATGGCGCGGCGGAGCCGCGACGGAGCGGGGGCAGCGCCGGCTGTCGATGCAAGAGCGGAAAGCCACTCGTAAGCTTGTCGCCCTACGAAGACCCCCTCTCCGGCCGCTTCGCGGCCACCCCGCCTTGCGGGGGCGAGGAACCCAAGCCCTGAACCGCCTCCGCCGACAAAAACCGCAGCACCACATCCGACATCCCGAGCAGCGGTGTGAAAGTCACGATGGTTATCCCGCCTGTCGCATTGGTGCGGGTCAGGCCTTCGGAATAGATGTCGAGCGGCGGCTCCTCGTCGAACCAGACACCGTGCAGCGTCTCGCCCTGCCATTTCTCGCGGCCTTTTTCGTAGGACTTGAAGGAGAGCACGCTTTCGCCCGCCTGCACATCACCGCCACCGCCCCAGCGCACAACGACGCTGTCCAGCGCTCCGGGCGCGCCGCGGCCCATCGTCGTTTCGGCAATGGCGTCGGCCGGGATCATGCCGGTGCCCCATTCCGCCTGTTGCTGCGGCGGGCCGACCAGCACACGCTGCGGATTGTCGCGCGTGCCCTCGCCGGTGACGCCGGCGGCCCAAAGCCGGACGGGCGTGTCGAACACCTTGCCTATCCACCAGTCCGGATAGCGGCCGGTGAGGTGCATGGCCCATTCGGCGCCCCCTGCCTTGGTCTTGCCGAGCTGGTTACCGGCCATGAACAGGCGCTCGCGGTTTTTTGCCCCCGCCGCGTGGAACTCGGACTGCCTTTCGTACGGCCTGTAGGCAGCAAGAAGGTTACGTTGACGGCGTTGGTCCATCTCCTCGAGCAGCGCCAGATAGGTCGCTATCATCGAGGAACGGCCGCAGCCTCGCTTCGAGGCCGCGGATGCGGCTGCGGATCTCCTCATCGCTCAACTGGCCCAGACTGTTTTGGTTCGCATCGAGACCCTGCGAGAACTCTTTGGGCAGCATCGTCAGCACGACCTTCAGATACTGGTCGGGCTTTTCCGCCCTGACCGCGGCGATGACGCCGGCGCCATGGGCGCGGAAATCAGCGCGCAGCGCCGCGGCGAAATCGTCGCCCAGCGTCTTTTTCGAGCGCCTGGCTATCGGCGCGGCGGCCGGCTCAGCCTTCGCTCCAGCGGTTCGGGCGCCGGCGCGCCGCGCCTTGCCTGCGCCGTCAGCCATTGACGGCTGCAGCGGCCGCCGACGTTCCGGCGGAACGAACCGCACGCGCCCTGGCGGCCTTGCGCGCCGGCTTCTTGCGCGGCTTGGCGCGGCCGACCTTCGGGGCGGAGGGCTGATCGACCTGTCCGGAAAACGGCTCCGTTCGTTTCAGCTTCGCCGCGGCGGCTCTCATGGCCGACGGATCGAGACCCTGGCGCGGAAAGCCGAAGCCGGCGATCGCGTCGACCGGACCGCCGCGCACCATGCCGATGCGCACACCCGGCACGACTTCCTCGACGCGGCCTGTGCGGGGCGGCTCGCCGAACGATGCGAACTCGCCGATGGCGCTGACGATTTCGACGCCGTCGTCGCCGGTGATGATGGTGGCATAGCGTGGCATGCAGAGCTTCCGCAGATTGGATTCAACTAAAAGGTCGAGTTCCCGCCCCGCCTGTCCTGCCGGACATCTCGCCCGCAAGGGGGACCATCGATCCCCTTCTTGCGGGGGATATGGCTGGCACGCCACAGGAGGATGCTGCCCGTCGCCTCGCCAACTGGCGAAGCCACCAAGGTGAGGAGCCACAAAAAAACCCGCCGGCTGGCGGGTCGTTGGCGCAAATCAGGACCATGGATAAAATCATAGCAGAGCTGCCCTCACCTGACAAGGCTCCTAGGTAAATTTTCCTAGCTGCTTGTCTGCAGCCTTGCCGGGAAGCGACTCCGCTCGCCGCACCGATACATCGAGGCCTAGGTCGGAAAGTTCCAAAACTTTTTTCTCGGAACCACCTCCGGGCCGAGGGGTTCCACCCTTAGTCGCGACGCGACAGACTCCCGAACAGAGAAACGATCTCGCACAAGAAGGAGAAGATCATGCTCATCAAGATTCTTGCGGCATCGGCTCTGACCATCGGTCTGGCTACGGCTGCGATGGCTCAGAATGCAACGGGCGGTACCGCCGACACGGCGGGCAGCGGCCAGAGCATCACGGTGGACCCCACCACGCCTGCCAATCCGCCCCCTGATCAGATGGCACCCGATACAGGCACGACGGGCAGCATCACCACGGACGGCATGAATTCGAACGCCGATCGGAATTGCCCCGCGACGCCGCAGGGCGCCCAGCCGGATGCAACTCACACGTCGCCTGGCACGGCATCGCCGTCGGTCAACGATAATCATTGCGGCAAGTAGTAACGAGACGCGGCAGTTTCGTCGCGCGAGGGCCGTGGCGTTCCGCTCCACGGCCCTTTGCTTGGAAGGGAACCATGGCGGACGTGAGCCGTTGCAAGGTCGGGCGTGAGCCGTTGCAGAGTTCAGCAAGGAGAGACCCATGGCAGACGATGAAACCAACCAGGGTAAGGATACGAACGCAGCAGCCGCGCGCAACGGCAGTTCGACGTCCCAGGGCGGCGGCACAGAGCGAAGCAATCCCAGCCGCAGCAGCGCTGCCCGCAGCGGCAGCGCTTCGCGCACCAGCGCCAGATCTTCAGCCGCTTCGGAAGCGGCAATGAGGAAGCAGATCGCCGAATTGAAGCGCGAGGTCAGCCGGCTCAACCGCGCGCTTGCCGACCAGGCCGAGGAAGCCGCCAGTGCGGCGCAAGGGTGGTACCAGAGTGCGGCCGACCGGGCCTCCGGCCTCTACAGCGGCGCGGCCGACCGAGCTTCTGAATTCTACGGCGGCGCGAGCGATCGCGCCTCACGCGCGGCAAGGCAGTTGCGAAGCCAGGCGCAGAGCGTTTCCGAAACCGTTCAGCAGAATCCCGGCACCGTTTCCACTGCCATGGTTCTCGGCGGCCTCGTCGGCTTGCTGATCGGCATGGCGATGGCGCGCAACTCGGACGCAGACCACGACTGGGCTCGCCCCTGGAGCCGCTAGAGCAATCGTGCCAACGACGGCCGCCGCAGCGCAGGCCGCTGAAGGAGGCCGGGCCCAGAGCCCGGCCTTTCCATAGCGGCGGGTTGGTGTGCCCGGTTGTCGTTGGTGTGCCCGGTTGTCTTGGGCTGGTCATTAGCCGGACCTTATGGAATCATTCCCCAAGGGGAATCGCGGAGAGCGGGCATGGACAAATCCGCCATGGCATCGGTCTTTCGGATGCGGCATGCGCCAGCAGGTATTTCAGGCGTTCGCAGTCTTGGCCGAGGCCAGGCGGATCCGGTCTTCCATTCGCGCCCGCTTGGCGAAGCCATCCGCTTCATCGCCGAGGCCGACGGCCAATATGACCTGAGCGCCGTGGCCATCTTCTATGGAGATCGCTCGACGCCGCCGCTGGGCGCCCGCGAGATCAAGCAGCTCTGGGCCGAATATGGCGTGCGCCTGATGGAGGCCTAAGGCGGTCCCGGATCGGAAACGGCGCTCATGCGTTTTCAAGCGAGGTCAATGGGAGGAAGCGCCATGAACGTCGCCAATCTGCAACTCGAGGGCCTGCTGATGGCCGTCGCGGCAATCAACCATACTCTGGTGCGCAAGGGGGTGCTGACGGTCGAGGAGATCGACATCGCGCTGCGCAAGGCCGAGGCCGTCGAGACAGGCGAGGACCGGTCCGAGGCGATTTCGGCGTCGAACCGCGATGCGATCAACTTCCCGATCCGCCTGCTCGAGCTCGCCAACCAATGCCAGCCGGAAGCGGACATGCCTTCCTTCTCCAAGCTGGCGCGCATGGTCGGGCAGATGAAGGAACCCTATAACGATCAGATGTGAAGTGGCGGCGCCTCACGCCCGGCCCGGCCAACCCTGTCGGACGGCGAGCAACTTGCCCGGCCCATGCACGGCGGCGAAGAAAAGGCCGGCGAGGAAAGTGAAATGATCGACGAAGAAGCCGAACTCGGCCTGGTTGCCGGTCCAGTGCGACGGGCCGTGGAATGAAAAGCCGAGGAAGATCACATAAAGCGCCGCGACCAGCGCCGCCGGCGTGAAGAAGGCGCCGGTGAGGAAGGCGACCACCAAAAGCACTTCCAGGATCGCCGCGCACCAGGCGAGAAACAGCGGGAACGGAAACCCGGCGGCGGCGATGTAGCCGGCGGTGGCGCCCATATCCATGAACTTGAAGGTCACGGCCATCGCGAAGACGGCGGCGAAGATCAGGCGAGCGATGAGAATGGCGGCGGTCTGCCAGGTCGATTGCGTTTCCACGTTTGTCCCTCCGGTTCGAAGCGGTTGATGCCCCAAGGACGGAGTAAGGGCAATGATTCCGACAGGGGGCCGGAGCTTTTTGCTTCACTTGTTTCCTCACCCCCACTGCAGGCCGCGGAGACGTCGCCGCGCAGCAGCCGGTGAGGCGCCGGCGACGCCGGGAGGAAGCGCCAGACGGCGGACCCGCAGCCAAGCCCGGCTCTCAACGAGGGGCCCTCTCCCTCGCGGCTCCGCCGGGCCACCTGTCCCCCTGTTAGCACGGGGCGAGGAAAGGCTCACCCCGCCTTCGCGTGCGGCGGGTGGCTGATCGAGTCGCGCACGGTGCCGTGGGCCGCACCCCAGCGGTCGGTCATGTCGCAGCGTATGTCCCAGAGTTCGGGGAAGAAGCGGTGGCGGGCCCCGCCTTCCAGGATCTCCACCGGGCGGCCCTTCAGCGACTTGGCGCCGAGACCGATCGAGCGGTGGATGAGATAGAGGTGGTTGGCGCGGAATTTCTGGAACAGCTCGTCGAACTCGATCAGCGCCTCGGCCACGACATAAGCATCGCCATGATCGTAGTGAGCGTCGTAGACGTCCTCGACGGAAAGCCCGCGGCCGTCGAGATAGGAATGCTTGAAGGCCCGCCAGAGGTCCGGCGGCAGGCGCAGGATAAGCTTGAAGCCTGGCGATTCCTGGCCGCTGCCATTACCGAGCTCGAGGCGGATCTGCTGGTACTCCTTGGGCGACATCGTCTCCAGCAGATCGAGCTGCGCCGTCATAATGCGCACCAGCCGGTGCACGCGGCCCATCAGCGTGACGATGCGGTGCGTGTCCTGCCTCTCCAGATAGTCGAGCACGTCGACCAGAGTGAAGGCGATGAGCTTCATCCACAATTCCTCGACCTGGTGCACGATCTGGAACTGCAGCTCGTCGGCATTGACCATTTGCGAGAGCGGCTTCTGGCAGGCGAGCAGCTGGTCGCATTTGAGATAGACGCCGTAGTCGCGCATTTCGGGCGCCTCGATGCGGGCGTGATAGTCCGACTTGTCCATGGCTCATCCTCCTCGCGCGGGCATGTTCGGCAGGTGGCCCAAGGATAGCGCTTTAAGCTTGAACATTGTTCCTTTATGTTATCCAAATGACGAGAATTGGAGTACGATTAGCGCCCATTGTCGCGACATTGGAGAACGGACCATGCTTGATGCCCTTGACCGCAAGATAGTGTCAGCACTCGAGCGCGACGCGCGCATCTCCTTCGGCGAGCTGGCCGAAGAGGTGGGACTGAGCAAGACGCCGTGCTGGAAACGGGTGAAGGCGCTCGAGGATCAAGGCATCATCCGCAGCTATTCCACCCGCATCGATCCGGCCGCGATCGGCTTCGACATCGAGGCCTTTATCCAGGTGTCGATCGACTTTGAGGTGTCGGACGCCTTCGAGGCGGCGGTGAGGAAGCACCCGCTGATCCGCCGCTGCTACGCCACGACCGGGGAGGCCGACTATCTGTTGCAGATCGTCACCGTCGACATGCGGGCGCTGGACAGGATGCTGCGCGAGGAGCTCAGCCGGCTGCCCGGCGTGCGCCGCACCGTCACCTCGATGGCGATGCGCGAGATCAAGGGCGACATCTCGTTCGCCGATGCAGCGGCGCATGCGCTGCGGTAGTCCGGGCGCGAAAAGATGGAGACGTCGGCGGGACAGCGCCCCCTCTGTCCTGCCGGACATCTCCCCCACTTGGGGGGAGATCGGATGTCACGCCGGCTTTCGCCAATTGTAGGAAGATCGCCGGCGGCGGAACTGCTAATCTCCCCCCTTGTGGGGGAGATGTCCGGCAGGACAGAGGGGGGCGCGAAGGAACGCTACGTCAGGTATTTGGATTCCACGTCAGGCTCCCTACGGCCGGCCGGCTCGGGCTGCCGCAGCGGCTTTTCCTTCTCGGCGTCGGCCTTGCGCTTCGGGCACGCCTCGAACTCGTGATCGCGGCCGCCGCAATAGGAACAGCATTTGGCAGGCTGATCAGGATGGAGCATCGGGGCCAAAAGGTTTCCGGTTGCAGCAATTGCGTGAGGTCGCAACCGCCGCCAAGCCCCTGCCCCGATAGGTCTTCCATGCAGTTCCGGTCGGAAAACCGGCTGCACGGTTTTCCTGGAATTGTCTTTCAAAGGAGCTCGCCGCTTGCGCGGCGGGCTCCCTTAATCACCGCTCACGCATGCGCGTGGGGATGACGGACGTCCCAGACGGCCCAGGCAGATGCCGCGACCACTAGCACGCCAAGGATGACGTGCGTGAGCATTACGTTCCTGTCCGCCGCGAAGCCCAGCAGCCAGGGCGACACGATCAGCCAGAGCCCGAGCACGAGATTTACCCATTCCTCCCATTCGGCGAACACCGAAAGCGTCGCGAGCGCCAGCGCACCGAGCAGGACGCCAACAATCCAGGCGTTCCACGCGGGCATCATTGCCGCGGTGAATCCGATGACCCAGGGTGAGATGAACAGGCAGATCGCGAGGACCAGGATAACCCAGTCCTTGCTCTTCCTTTCTTCCATCAGTTTGCTTGCCATGACAACCTCCATCGATGAAGCCAGACCAAAGCAACTGCATTCGCGTGCAATGCGCACGCTATGTTACATGATGTAATACATTTTTACGGAGCGACAAGGGAACCTTCCGCGGTAGCCGTATTGCGCGCCGTGGCGGCCCGCACAAGCTCCCGCTGGATCGGGCCGGGCCGTCCCTTTTACGGGAAAGCCCTTCGAGGTGGGGAACGGACTGTCATCCGTAGAAGTCGCTTCCGCTCTCGGCGCCCAGCTGTGGCATGACAATGGCCTCGAGCGGTGCCGTCAGCGACCATTTCAACGCACCGGACGAGCGCTCGAGACTGGAAGAGCCGCTGAGCGATTGCGGCGCCACCCGCTGCAGCACCACGGTGCCAAAACCCTTGCGCGCCGTCTCGTCTAGCTCGCCATTGGCATGGCCATTCGACCTCTCCTGCCAGACAAGGTGAAAGTGGCGCTGGGCCTTCGGGCCAGTCTCGACCGTCCAGGTGATCTCGACGTGCCCGCCCTCGCCCGCCAACGCGCCATATTTCGACGAGTTGGTGCCAAGCTCGTGGAAGGCCATGCCGAGATTCTGCACGGCATTCGACTGCAGCGTCAAAAGCGGGCCGGAAAGCGAGATGCGCTCCTCATGACCGAACGGTTTCAGATGTTCCTGGATCAGGTCGAAGAGACTGGCGCCTGCCCATTCCGAGGTGACCAGCAGATCGTGCGAGCGCGACAGCGCCATGATCCGGGCCCGGATCATCTCCTCGAACTCGCTGGGGCTGGCAGAACGCTTGTTGGTTTCCCTGACCATCGACAGGATCACCGCGAACTGGTTCTTCACGCGGTGGTTGACCTCGCGCATCAGGAGCCGGATGCGGCGCTCATTTTCCCTGGCGGCGGTGATGTCGCGCGCGATCGTGGAGGCGCCGACGATCTCGCCCGCAACGCTCCTGATCGGCGACACCGTTACCGAAACGGCAACGAGCGAGCCGTCCTTGCGCTTTCGCATCGTGTCGAGATTTGCCACGCCCTCGCCCCGACGGATGCGGCTGATAATGTCGGTCTCCTCATCGTGCATATGCTCGGGGATAAGGAGCAGCATCGATTGGCCGATGGCTTCCTCCGCGCTGTAGCCGAACATACGTTCTGCCGCGCGGTTCCAGTCGGTGATGATGCTGTTCAGATCCTTGCCGATGATGGCGTCGAAGGAAGAATCGACAATGGCGGCCAGACGCGCATTGGCGCTGGCATCTTCAAATTCCCTGCCCCCGGATGTCACCATGGGCATTAGTTAGCGCGGCCGAATCTCATAGCAAGCGGCTAAGCCTTGGAGGGGTCAGGATTTTCGCCATTCCCCGTTGCTGGATCCAGCACGCCGAAATCCTGCGACTTCATGCCGGTCTCGGCTGTCAGGAAACCTTCGGATGCGAGGCCCCTTCGCAGAAGCTCGCGCACGGCGGCCGAGCGGCTCGGCATGCGTTTCTCGAAGCGCCAGTTCTCGACTGCCGCGAGTTCCTCTTCCGTCAACATGATCTGCAGCCTTTGCGGCCGCTCCAATTCAACCACCCTAGCCTCCCAGGTCATGACCCGAATGAGTATGTCACTCACTGCCAGTAAAAGTAGGATTCGGCTCAAAAGACGTCAAGGTCATGCGAGACAACAAAGGCGGGGGACGCTGGCGGTGCTAACGATATGGCTACACCGCACTTGCCGGTCTATGCTAACTTGTTGATTTTTTTACAGCTTTTCCATTTTTTAGTTGCCAACCGAGCGACGTCGGCGCATTATGGCCGGTAGAGGGATGAACCGCCGCGAAAGGAGGTTTTTCCGATGTTACGAGGATTTTCCGACCGGTTGCGTAACGACGCTCACCACAAGGTCCAGCGGGCTTTGCGGGAAAACGGCATCGTCAACATCATCCAACTGTCGGAAGAAATCAGGCTGATGAATCTCGCCGAGAACATTGCCCGCGAGGATATCGAGAGTCTGGTGATGCAGGTGGCTCAGCTCTATGGCGGGGCCATCGAATTCGACGAAGAGGCGCTGACGGCGCTCGACCTGCCCGACGCCTGCCCGGCTGACAGCCGCAACGACCTGGAAAAGGCGTTGCGAGAACGCTCGCTCGTTTCACCCGAGTCGGCGGATCTGCTGCAGGTGAGCGACAAGGGCTAGGGCAATTCCAGTCACTCGCTGGTCAACTCGTCGAGCAGGCGCAGTCCGTTCTCGTACTTCTCGGGGTCGATGCCCGCCTGGTGCGCCTGCCAGAGATTGTCCTTGAGGTCCGCCTGCTTGACAGGCAGCGCAAGCTCGTTGGACACCGCACGGCAGACAAAGTCGTGCTCGCTTTCGTCCATTCTTTTCGTCAGCGCGTCAACGGCAGCGACGACCGGAAAGCCGAAGCCCTCGGCCTCGAGCCGATCGAGCGTCCACCCCTCGCCTTTCTCGACCACGTCGTGCAGGTAGGCGACGGTTTTCTCGTCAAGCGTTTCGAGCGCATCGGCGACGCGTCTCAGATGTTCGATAAAGGGACGGCCGGTCTTGTCCTTCTGGCCGCGATGGGCCTCTTCGGCGATCTTCGCTGCCTGGTAAAGCATGATCTCCTCGATCTATTGGAAGCCCGCCCAAACGGGACAACGAGACGGGCAGGATTGGGTCCCGACCCGGTCCGCCGGCACGCCTTGCAGGGGACGGCGCGCCATACTGCGGCAGAACATGAGCAGCGTTCAAATGTTCCCTCGTGTCCGGCCGAAAAACAGGAACCCGCGGCCCGCGCAGTCGTTAGCATTTACGCAAACACAAAGGAGGTCTGCACCATGGATTGGAACCGCGTCGAAGGTAACTGGAAGCAGGTCAAGGGCAAGGTGAAGGAACAGTGGGGCAAGCTCACCGATGACGACCTCGACCGCATCGCCGGCAACCGCGAGCAGCTCGAAGGCAAGATCCAAGAGCGCTACGGCATCGAGAAGGATCGCATCCGCCGCGACATCGACGACTGGGCGAGTCGCCAAGGCTGGTAAGATCCGCCGCCGGATGAAATGAGCCCGCAGCCCCGATCGGGGCTGCGGGGTCAAAAGCCGGAATCTTGATTTCAGAACAGGGACGTTATATTAGTTGACTAAGCGATTCGTGGCACGGTGAACCGATGGCCAAGAAGAAATCGAGACCGGCCTTGTCCGTTATCGCCGCAGCCTCGCGATCGGAGGCTTCCGAAGCGATTTATTTTGCCCGCAAATGCGGCCTAACCCCCGATGAAGCCCTGCGGATAATGCGCGAGGCGCTCGTGACCGTGGGGCCTAAGCCTGCCGGCGCCGGAAAGCGGAAGCGCTAGGCGCCATCGCCTCGGGCGATCGGATACCATCTTTCTCGAACCCGCAGCGGACTTCGGCCAGAATCGCACAGTGCTGTGCTCGGCGGCAAAGCCCGGGGTCCAAACCGCTCCGTCGGTGACGCGAGAAAGTTCCGCTTGATGGCAGGGTGACACAACAAGTGACCCCGCCGCCAGCGCTTATCCGCAACTCCCAAACCCAGGCCAGCGTTTGTAAGCGCGGACCACGCTTTCACTTTCACCTGTCAACGGGAGGGAGAGCTATGGTTTTTCCGGGTTTCCTCAACCCCGAGGATTTGGTCATCCTCGCAGCCGCTCTCGACGACTACTGCCGCACATTTCGCATACCGTCGGACAGTGAGGAGCGGCTTCATGCGGCAAGGCACGCGCTGATTTTGTTTGAGAACGGCTGCCGCGATCCGGTCGAATTGAGTGAAAAGCTGAAGGCCAAACGCAAGTAGCGCAAGCCTGCGCGAACTTTAGGTTCGCCGGCGGCCTGCCTCTTGCCGCCAAAATGAAACATACGGCAACCTCGAAAGTTCTTGTCTGAGAGGAGGCGCGCCATGGTTGGAAATGATGGAAAGCAGGTGCAGCAAACGGAGGCCGATGTCCAAATGCTCGCCCACCGGTTGGCAAAGGACGCGGACATTTCGGAAAACGATGCCCGCGAGTTGATCAAGCTAATCGGAACCGACTGGCCTTCGCTGCTGCGCGAAGCCCGGTTCCTCAAAAGCCGACACTGATGCTGCCTGCCGGCCAGGCGTCCCGCGATTCTTTGCGAGCTGCTTCAGCGCCTTGAGAAAGATCGGAGCCGCCAGATCGCATTTGTATTTGGACGGTCCATTGGTCTGGATGACGATCTCAGCCTGCCTCAGGGTCAGGCCGTGCTTTTCGGCGAATTCGAGCGGTTGATAGGCCTGCTCCCAACCTGGCCCTGTCTTTGGCATCGTAACGACTTCCTCCCGCGATTGATACGTGAGGCAACGCATTCGGCTGGACAAGGTTTCAACGGCTCGCACACAGCGGCGAAACCGCTGCCAAGCGCCTGGCACTGGGTGCATGGAACTTCGGTTGCCGCTGATTGTTGCACCTGAAAGGCGGGCCGGGATGACCATATCGTCGCTGCATCTGCTCAAGGGCATAGGCTATTCGATCTCAACGGTAAGCGTGATGCTGCTGGCGATCGTCAGTTGGGAGCACGTTTCGCAAAATCCGTTGCTGATTGCCTGCCTGCTTGGCGGCGCCGCCACCTCGATCATCGGGATGTTCTGCCGCTGGCTTTCCTACGAAGTCGAAAAGCGTCAGCAGGAGCGACAGGCAGAGAACGGCCAACTCTCGAACCGGCGGCCAGCATCCTCACCCCTGCCGCCAGCGCCGGAACTCCGAGACCAGCACCGTGATCAGGCTGCTGAGGACGATCCATCTGACGACCTCGCCGTCCGGCACGCCCGGTTGCGGTGACCTGCCTGACCTTGACGTTTCGTCGCTGGCCGCCACCACGGGCGCGAGATCCTGCCGGCTGCCGCTCCGCACCGAATAGGCGCGGGTGATCTCGGCACCGAAGAGGAAAATCTGTGCCGAATAGTAAACCCAGACCAGCACGACCATCAGCGCGCCGGCAGCGCCATAGGACGTGCCGATGGCGCTGGTGCCGATGTACCAGCCGATCAGCGACTTGCCGATGGTGAAGAGCAGCGCGGTGACGATGGAACCGACGCCGACGTCGCGCCATTTGAGCCTGCGGTCCGGCAGGACCTTGTAGATCGCCGCGAAGAGCAGCGCGATCAGCACGAAGGAGACGATGGTGTTGATCGCGCTCACGATCAGCTCGCCGAACGGCAGGTGCTGGTTGATGACCTCGCTCAGCGCCGAGATCGCCGTGCTTGCGGCGAGCGACACCAGAAGCATGAAGCCAAGAGCTGCCACCAGCCCGAGGCTTGCCGCCCTCGCCCGCACCAGGCGCGAAAGCGAAACGCCGCTGGGCTTGACCTTCCATATCTCGTTCAACGACTGCTGCATCTCTCCGAAGACGCCGGAGGCGGTGACAAGCAGCGTGATCAGCCCGATGAGGGTGGCCAGCGTGTTGGACCCGCGATGCGCGGCGGTCTCGATCACCGCCGTGAGCAGTTCGGCGCTCTGCGGTCCCATCACCCCCGCGAACTCAGCCGAAAGCGCGAGCTGCGCGGCGTCGTTGCCTATGACGACGCCCGCGATCGCTACCACGATCAGAAGGATCGGCGCCAGCGAGGTCGTGGCGTAGAAGGCCATCGCAGCGCCATGGCTCAGCGCATTGTCGTTGACATAGCCGGTAATGCTCTCTTTGAGCACAACCCAGGCTTCCTGGAACCAGCGCTGCATCTTCCTCCCCGTCGGCTGTTTCTCCTCGGCGGCTATTTGGGGCGCGGATCCTCGAGCCCGGCTCCGATGGTCTGGAACGAACCCGCGCGACGCTTCTCGACGGCTTCGGCGAGCGCCAGCGCGGCATTGCGGACTTCCCTCTGCACGGCATGGTCGGCGTCGAGCTCGTCATGGCTCGTCGCATAGGGCTTCCAGTAGCCAATGTAGCGGTCGAGCTCGGCAGCCTCGCCCACCGGATCGAGCTTCATCGAGCGCAGCCAGTCGGCCAGGCTGTGACGCACCCTTCCGGCACCTTCGGTGTCGCCATGCACGATGACGGAGAACAGCCGGCCGGCGAGATGGCGCGGATAGTCCCAGCCGGCAAGCTCGACCTTCTTGGCGAGCGCGGCATCCTTGCCCTGCGTCAGCGAAGGATCGGGATTGCCGCCGTCGGCGCAGACAAGCCGGTCCATCATCAGCTTCACCGGCGAGGAGGAATGGTACCAGTTGACCGGCGTGACGATCATGACGCCATGCGCCTCGACCCAGAGCGGGTAGATGTCGTTCATCCAGTCATTGACCTGCCCGAGCGAATGATTGGGGTAGCAGGAGCATGGCCAATGGCAGAGCGCGGCCGCGGTCGAGAAGCACGCCTTGCAGGGAAAGATCCTGCGGCCGTATTCGGAGGCGAGCCGCGCGAGGTCGAGAACCTCGATCGCGAAGCCCGGTCTTGCTGCAATGGCGCTGCGCGCCAACTCGACAAGGCGGAAGCTTTTCGACATTTCGCCCGGGCAGGTGTGCTCGCTGCGCGAGGAGCCGTTTATGAGCAGGATGCGGGACGGCGCGGTCTTGTCCTCGTATCGGCGCTGTGCCGCTTCGACCGCTTCGTGCGCGGCGAACCAGTCGACGGAGAGATCATAGTCCGGATCGTGGAAGCCCTGTCCCGCCTTTCTGGTGATCGGTGCCTTGCGTTCTTCGCTGTAAGCCTGCCAGGCGATCTCGGCCAGCCTGCCAATGGCATCCGCCTCCGGCTGAAAGGCCGGATCGTAGAATTGTCTCAGATAGCGTGCCTTGAATTCGCTTTCGCCGAGACGCGGGCTCGGCATGCCTTTGCGCGGCTCAGGGCCCTTGCTGAAATCTGTGCTGTTTGCCATGCGCCCACGCCCGAGTTGGGC
>NZ_LYTM01000033.1:0-32452 GCF_001672445.1 Mesorhizobium sp. WSM3873
CCCCATTTCCCTCCCCCTAGCGTCCAGCAATCGGAGCCCGACGCCTCATGACCAGCCAGACAATCATCGACCCTCCCGAAGACGGCCATTTCAGGAACGGCAAGGCCAGCAACGGCGCAAGCCCCACCACCTTGTCCGTCCACCTCACCATCAACGGCCGTGACCACGCGCTCGATATCGAGCCGCGGGTTACCCTGCTCGACGCGCTGCGCGAGCGGCTCCACCTCACCGGCACCAAGAAGGGCTGCGACCAGGGCCAGTGCGGCGCCTGCACCGTTCATGTCGACGGTGAGCGGGTGCTGGCCTGCCTGACGCTCGCCGCCCAGGTCGAGGGACGCTCGATCACAACAATAGAAGGGCTCGCCGACGAAGACGGCACGCTGCACGCCGTGCAGGCCGCCTTCCTCGAACAGGATGCATTCCAGTGCGGCTATTGCACGCCGGGACAGATCATGTCGGCGGTGGCCTGCATCCGCGAGGGCCATGCCGGCTCCGACGAGGAGATCCGCGAATACATGGCCGGCAATCTGTGCCGCTGCGGCGCCTATCCGCACATCGTCGCCGCCGTCCGCCAGGCAGCCAGGGAGCTCCGCTCATGAGAGACTTTTCCTATCTTCGCGCCGACAGCGTCGAGGCCGCGCGCAACGCGGCCGCCCTTCCCGGCGCCATGCTGCTTGCCGGCGGCACGACGCTCATCGATCTCGCCAAATGCGGCGTCGCCGAACCGGCCACCGTCATCGACATCAGCCATATCGAGGGGCTCAACGCCATTGATGTAACCGCCGACCGCGCCGTCATCGGCGCGCTGGCCAAGATGAGCCATGTCGCCGACAACGCCGAGGTGAAAAGCCACTTCCCGGCGGTTTCGGAAGCGTTGTGGCAGGCGGCCTCGGCGCAGCTGCGCAACATGGCGACCATCGGCGGCAACCTGATGCAGCGCACGCGCTGTCCCTATTTCCGCGATCCGCAGAACTTCCCGGCCTGCAACAAGCGCGAGCCGGGCAGCGGCTGCTCGGCGATCGGCGGGGTCTCGCGCGGCCATGCGGTGCTCGGCACCAGCGAAGCCTGCATCGCCACCTATCCGGGCGATCTTGCCATCGCGCTGGTCGCCTTCGACGCCGAGGTCGATCTCGGCGAGCGGAAGCTGAAGGTCGAGGACTTCTTCCTCGCCCCTGGCGCCACGGCCGAACGCGAGCACGACATCCGCCCCGGCGAAATGATCACGGCCATCGAGATCCCGGGCTCGGCCGCGGCCCGGCGGTCGACCTATCTCAAGGTCCGCGACCGCCAGTCCTATGAGTTCGCGGCGGCGAGCGCTGCCGTCGGACTGGAGCTCGAGGGCGACGGCCGCACCATACGCGACATCCGCGTCGCGGTCGGCGGCGTCGCGACGAAACCGTGGCGGGCGCGCGCCGTCGAAGAGGCGCTGAAGGGCAAGCCGCTCGACGAAGCGTCCTTTCGCAAGGCGAGCGAGCTCGTCATGGAGGGCGCCGTCGACCACGGCGCCAACCACTACAAGATTGCATTGGCGCCCCGCGTGATCGCGCGCGCCATCCTCCAATTGGGAGAAACGGTATGACCGTTCATGACATGAAACACGCAGGCTCCGACAGCGCGCGCCTCGAAGCGGTGGGCGGGCGCCTGTCGCGCGTCGACGGCCCGGCCAAGATCACCGGCGCGGCGCATTACGCGTTCGAACAGCAGCTCGAAGGCCTGACCCATGCGGTACTGGTCGGCGCGACGATTGCCGCCGGCAAGGTCACCGGCATCGACACGCGCGCGGCTGAAACCGCGCCAGGCGTGCTCGCCGTGCTGACGCCCGACACCATCATGGAACTGAATTCGGCATCGGACTGGTTCGGCAGACAGCCGTCCGAAGAAACCTATTGCCCGCTGGTGCGCGAGGTCACCTTTTCCGGCCAGCACGTTGCTGCCGTCGTGGCCGAGACCTTCGAGCAGGCCGTCGCCGCCGCGGCGCTGGTCAAGGTCAGCTATGACGAGATGCCGGCAATCGTCGACCTCAGCGACGGCAGCGACGGCATTCCGGTCGACGCCATGACCAAGGAATGGGGCGACGCCGAGGCCGCCTTCGCCGAGGCACCGGTGCGCGTCTGCGCCGCCTACAACACGCCGCGCGAGTTCCAGGCGGCTATGGAGCCGCATGGGCTGATCGCGCGCTGGGAGGGCGACCAGCTCACCATCTGGGAACCGAGCCAATGGCTCGACGGCATGGCGCGCACCTATGCCGAATGGTTCGGCGTGCCGTTCCAGAATGTGCGGCTGGTCTCGCCCTATATCGGCGGCGGCTTCGGCTCCAAGGCGCTGGCGCTCGCGCACAGCGCGGTGGCCGCGGCAGCGGCAAAGATGCTCGGACGCCCGGTGAAGCTGGTGCTCAACCGCCCGCAGAATTTCACCTCCTATGGCGGCCGCGCCGCGACACGCCAGACGGTTGCGATCGGCGCCGACAAGGCGGGCCGCATCCAGTCGATCGTGCATCGCGGCGTCAACGAGACGGCGGTCGACGGCATGTGGGTCGAGCCGCTCGGCTCCGTCACCTCGATCATGTATGCGACGCCCAATTTCTCCTCGAAACAGAATGTGGTCAGGGTGAACACGGTGGTGCCGGGGGCGAAGCGCGCGCCGGGCGAGAACCCGAGCGCCTTCGGTATCGAATGCGCCATCGACGAGCTCGCCCATGAGCTCGGTATCGACCCGCTGGAGATGCGGCTGATCAATTATGCCGAGCAGGATCCCCACGCAAAGAAGGCGTGGTCGACAAGGCAGTTGCGGGAGGCCTTTGCCGCCGGCGCGGAAGCCTTCGGCTGGGCTAAGCGTTCGCGCGAGCCGCGCTCGATGCGTGACGGCCACCAGCTCATCGGCTGGGGCGTCGCGGCCGGCACCTATCCGGTTCGGCGCGCCTATGGCGAGGCCGTGGTGAAGCTCCTGGCCGACGGCTCGGTCGAGGTCGAGAGCTCCTCCATCGACATGGGCCAGGGCACCTACACGATCCTGGCGCAGACCGCGGCCGAGACGCTCGGCGTGCCGGTGGAGAAGGTGTCGGTGAGGCTGGGGGATTCGCATTTCGCCCGCGCCGGCGTCACCGGCGGCTCGCGGCTTGCCGGGGTCATGACCGGCGCCGTCTACAAGGCGGCGGGCCAGGCGCTGGACGAGCTGATCGGGCTGGCGCTCTCCGATCCGCGCTCGCCCTTCCATGGGCTGCAGGCGAACACGCTGCAAGTGAAGGGTGGCCGCATCGCCTCGCCGCGCGGTGACGGCCCGGAGTTCTCGATCGCCGAGCTGATGCGCGCCCTCGGTCGCGAAAAGATCGAGGCCAAGGGCGACACGGTTCCGGCCAGCTTCACGCCGGAGCAGCGCTACAACAACTACACCACCATCGCCATGGCGCTGCCGCACACCGAGGGCGATTATTCCCGCCACTCCTGGTGCGCGCATTTCGTCGAGGTGCGCGTCGATGAGGATTTTGGAACGGTGCGCGTGTCGCGCGTCGTGTCGGCGCTGGATTCCGGCCGGCTCTACAACCCCAAGCTGGCGGAGAGCCAGTGGAAGGGCGGCATCATCATGGGTATCGGCCAGGCGCTGCTGGAAGAAGGCATCGTCGACCGCCGCCATGGCCGCATCGTCAACGGCAACCTCGCCGACTACATGCTGCCGACCAATGCCGACATCCCGGACATCCGGACGATCTCGGTCGGCATCCCCGACCCGCATTCCTCGGCGCTGGGCGGCAAGGGCGTCGGCGAGCTCGGCATCGTCGGCGTGGCGCCGGCGATTGCCAATGCGGTGTTCCACGCCACCGGGAAGCGGGTGCGGGATCTGCCGATTACGCTGGAGAAGTTGATTTAGCGCCGGCCTTGTCTCCCCCCTCGAGGGGGAGATGTCGCCGAAGGCGACAGAGGGGGTCGCCGCGCGTGGGGCGCCAACCTACAACCGTCGCAATAGGCCGAGTCCAGTCGGACCGACCCCCTCTGCCCTGCCGGGCATCTCCCCCTCGAGGGGGGAGATCACCTGCCCTGGCTCTGGCCCTTCAAAAACTGGCTAAGCAGATCCACCGGCAGCGGGAAGACCACGGTCGATGAGCGCTCGCCGGCGATGTCGTGCAGGGCCTCGAAATAGCGCAGCTGCATGGCCTGCGGTTCGGCCGCCAGCATGCGGCCGGCCTCGACCAGCTTGGCCGCCGCCTGCTGCTCGCCGTCGGCGTTGATGACCTTGGCGCGCCGCAGCCGCTCGGCCTCTGCCTGCTTGGCGATGGCCCGAACCATGCTCTCATTCAGGTCGACATGCTTGATCTCGACATTGGAGACCTTGATGCCCCAGGCGTCGGTGCGCTGGTCGAGGATGTCCTGGATGTCGCTGTTGAGCTTGTCGCGCTCGGCCAGCATCTCGTCCAGCTCGTGCTTGCCGAGCACCGAACGCAGCGTGGTTTGCGCCAACTGGTTGGTGGCGGTCATGAAATCCTCGACCTGGATGATCGCCCGCTCGGCGTCGACGATGCGGAAATAGAGCACCGCGTTGACCTTGACCGAGACATTGTCGCGCGAGATGACGTCCTGCGGCGGCACGTCCTGTACCACAACGCGCAGGTCCACGCGCACCATCTGCTGGATGAAGGGAACGAGCAGGATGAGGCCGGGCCCCTTCACCCCGGTGAAGCGGCCGAGCGTGAAGACGACGCCGCGCTCATATTCCCTCAGGATGCGGATCGCCGCCGACAGGAACATGATCACCAGCAGCGCGAGGATCAGATAGGCGACATAGCCGAGCGTCATTGTTTTGCTCCGTCGTTTCCCGCTCCGTTGTGACCTGCACCACGCCGCCGCACCGTCAGCACGAGATCGCTGACGGCGGTCACCTCAGCACGATCTCCGGGCGCGATCGGCTCCTCGGCCTTGGCGCGCCAGCGCTCGCCGAGCGCCAGCACATGACCTTCTCCGCCTTCCCAGTCGAGAACGTCCACGGAAAGACCGTGCATGGCCCCGCCGCCGACGCGCGGCGGATTGCGGCGCGCTGCCCACAGATAGCTGCCGGCCAGCAGCGCGAGGCCCAGCGTCAGCGCCGCGGCGGGGCCGATGACCGCCCACGATATGGCGAAGCCCGGCCCCTCGACCTTGAGCAGCATGGCCGCGCCGAGCAGGAAGGCGGCCGCGCCGCCGACACCCAGCACCACTGTCGGACTGAAAGCCTCGACGATGAGGAAGGCGACGCCGAGCAGCATCAGGGCGAGACCGGTATAGTTGATCGGCAAGAGATCGAGCGCGTAGAGGCCGAGGACGAGGCAGATGGCGCCAATGACGCCAGGCGCCACCGCACCTGGGCTCGTGACCTCGAAGACGATGCCGTAGAAGCCGATCAGCATCAGGAGGACGGCAACGTTCGGATCGGTGATGACCGCGAGAAGCCGGATGAACCAGCCGGGATCCAGGACCTCGACGGCCAGGCCCTTCGTCGCCAGCACCTCTTTCTTGCCGGCCACGTCGACGGTGCGGCCGTCGGCGAGCTGCAGCAGCTCCGCCTTGTCACGGGCGACGAAGTCGATGACATGTTGCTGCAGCGCCGCGCTTGCCGAGAGGCTCGCCGCCTCGCGAACCGCCTTCTCGCCCCAGTCGCCATTGCGCCCGCGCAGTTCGGCGAGGGAGCGGATCAGCGCCACCGCGTCGTTGGTCGCCTTGGCCATCATCGGGTCCCCGGCTGGCTTCCCGGTGTCCTTGTCGTCCTTCTCACCGCCGGGAAGCGAGGGCAGCCCGCCGATCTCGACCGGCGTCGCGGCGCCCAGATTGGTACCGGGCGCCATCGCCGCGACATGGGTCGAGTAAAGGATATAGGTTCCGGCGCTCGCCGCATGACCGCCGGCGGGCGCGACATAGCCGATGACGGGAACGGGGGACGCCAGGATATCGGCGATCATCTCGCGCATCGAGGTGACGAGGCCGCCGGGCGTGTCGAGCTGAAGGATGAGAGCCCCGGCGTTGCGCTCGGCCGCGGTCTTGAGCGCTTCCTTGAGCTGGCGCGAACTCGCCGGACCGATGGCGCCGTCAATCGCGATGCTCAAGGCCATCCTCTCCCCCGCCGTTTCGGCCGAGGAGAAGGGGAAAACCGCCGCGGCGGCCATGAAAGCCGCTGCCAGAAGGGCCACCCGCGCGAGTTTCACGCCTCAAAGCTCCTTGGGATTCAATATGGGGTTGTGCCGTGGCAAGTCCAATGAGGGGCGAGCTGAGCGGGTAATCTCCCTCTTCACGATTCCACGGCAATTTCGACGTCGCCTCCAACGCTGGCTCCCTCGCCCGTACGTCATTGTCCCCATCGACGGCGCGAATGAACGCGCTCGCAACAATGGAGACGACAATGACGACGATGGATCGTTTGCAGTACGAAACCGGCCGCACGGGCTTCAACCTGTTCGGCTCTGCCCGCCGCGGATTGCGGCTGGCCTATCACGCCATGCGGATGCGCAGCGATCGCGCCGCGCTGCGCGCCATGCCGGACTATTTGCTCAAAGACATGGGCATCAGCCGCTCGCAGATCGAGCACTACACGTCCACGCGCGCCGCGCTTGCCGCAGCCGGCAGGACGGACGCCTGAAGCGGATGAACGAGTGCATCGGCGGCCGGCCGGAAGGCTGGTGAAAACCCCGGCTCGCCGGGGTTTTCGCGTTCCGGCGCGAGGCACTGCCGGCATTGGAACCGGCCGCGGGCTGTCCGCCCAAATGAAACGGGCGATGCAATTTCCACGGTGGGCGTGTCAGAAATTCCACGCTGCCATCCACTCTCGTTCAAACGCATCGGCGTCAGAAAGGAAGCCGTCACGGCAACCAAGCCGCAAAGCAACCTTCGGAGTAGTCACATGCAACCCAGCACCAAACCTGCCCGCGTTCCGCTCAACGGCGTCGACACACCGAACCTCCTGGCGACCATCAATTTCGTCGCCGGTCAGCCGGAGCTGGCGAAGTTCCAGTTCCGCGCCCACAACGAATGGGTCGAAGGCACCCACAGCAAGAGCGTCATGCATGGCTTCCACGGCGCCGGCCAGGAGCAGAAGCACGAGAAGCCCTTCTATGCCGACAGCGACCATCCGGCGATCCTGTGCGGCGCCGACAACGCCCCGACCCCTGTCGAGTGGCTGCTGCATGGGCTGGCGAGCTGCCTGATGGCGGGGCTCGCCAACATCGCCGCCGCGCGCGGCATCAAGCTCACCACGGTGAAGTGCTCGGTCGACGGCGACATCGACCTGCGCGGCATCCTCGGCATCTCGGACGAGGTCCGCAACGGCTTCCAGAACATCCAGGTGTCGTTCGAGGTCGAGGGCGACGCGCCGGCCGAGAAGCTTGAGCAGCTGGTCGAGCAGGCCCGCGCACGCTCGGCCGTGTTCGACGTGCTGACCAACGGCGTGCCGGTCACGGTCGGCATCAAGACCATCCAGTGACCTAAAGCGCGTCGTCCTGAAAACGGTTCAGGCGACGCGCCTTAGTTCTTTGTTTTGACGCATGTCGTTGTCCCAGAACCGCTGCACACTTCTGGGCGACATGCGTTAGCTGAAGCGACGGTTCGGAGAAATCCGAACCGTCTCTCCCCAGGGCCGCGGAACAGAGCCATGAAACATGCTGACGTCGTCATCATCGGCGGCGGGCAGGCCGGGCTTGCGCTCAGCCATTGCCTTGGCCGCGCCGGAATCGACCATGTCGTGCTGGAGCGCGGCCGCATCGGCGAGCGCTGGCGCACGCAGAGCTGGCGATCGCTGAGGCTGTTGACGCCGAACTGGCTGAACGGCCTGCCCGGCTCGCCCTATGACGGCGCGGACCCCGACGGCTTCAGGACAAAGGACGTGTTCGTCCATGATCTCGAAACCTATGCAAGCCGCTGGCAGGTGCCGGTGGAATGCGGCGTCGAGGTCACCTCCTGCAGGCGGACCGGCGGCGGCTTCGCGCTCGCCACCGGCGCCGGCGACTGGTCGGCCAGGGTCGTAGTGGTGGCGACGGGGCATTGCGACCGGCCGATGATGCCCTTTGTGTCCGAGACCAGAGGCGGACCGCTGAATATCCACGCTTCGCAGTATCGCTCTCCCGGCGAGCTGCCGCCCGGCGGGGTGCTGATCGTCGGCGCCTCATCTTCCGGCGTGCAGATCGCCGACGAGCTCGCGCGCGTCGGCCGGCGTGTGATGCTGTCCGTCGGCAAGCATACGCGCCTGCCGAGACTGTGGCGCGGCAAGGACATCTTCTTCTGGCTCTGTCAGATGGGCGTGATGGCCCAGCCGCTCGACGGGCTCGCCAATCCCGAGAGCGCCAGGCGCCAGCCCTCGCTGCAGCTCGCCGGGCGACCGGACAAGGCCGATATCGACCTTGCCACGCTGCAGGCGCTCGGTGTCGAGCTCACCGGCCGCGTGCGCGGCATAGCCAACCGCGAGATCGCCTTTGCCGACGATCTTGCCGCGCAGATCGCGGCGGCGGACGCGAAGCAGGGGCGGCTGCTTGCCGAGATCGACCGCTTCGCCGGCGCCGCGCGGCCCGGCCGGCGCGAGCCGGTGCCGACGCCCTCTGCGCGCCGCCAGCGGCTTTCGCTGACGGAGGGGTCGACCGGCACGGTGATCTGGGCGACGGGCTATGCCCGCTCGTTCGACTGGCTGGAGGCGTCCGCGGTCGGGCCGGATGGCGAGCTGGCGCACCGCGACGGGATCACCGGCGTTCCCGGCCTCTACGCGCTCGGCTTCCGCTTCCTGCGCAAGCGCGATTCCAACTTCATCGGCGGCGCCGGCGTCGACGCGCAAGCGATCGCCGCCGAGGTCTCCAGCTATCTCGACCGCAAGGGTCGCCAAGCCGCCTGAGAGGCCTCCGTGAGGACACCGAAGATGCCGACGACCGCGATTTCCCTTCCGCCAACGCCCAAGCGCGCCCACTACGACGCCATCATCGTCGGCGCGCGCTGCGCCGGCGCCTCGACGGCGCTGCTGCTTGCCCGCGCCGGCCTGAAGGTGCTGGCGATCGAGCGCCGGCCCTACGGCTCCGATACGCTGTCGACGCATGCGCTGATGCGGCCCGCCGTGCTGCAGCTGTCGCGCTGGGGCCTGCTCAAGCCACTGCTCAGGGCCGGCACGCCGCTGATCGAGACAACGACGTTCCACTATGGCGAGGAGGAGATCACGATTCCGCTCAATGCCGGGCCCGATGTTCCCGGGCTGATCGCGCCTAGGCGCACCGTGCTCGACCGCATGCTCGTCGATGCCGCGCGCAAGGCCGGCGCCGAGTTCCTGCACGACGTGGCGGTCGGCGACCTCTTTGCCGACACGCGCGGACGCGTGCGCGGCGTCGAGATCCGCGGCGCCGGCCGCGCGGCCTTACGTTTAAGGGCCGACATCGTGATCGGCGCCGACGGCATCGGCTCCACGGTGGCGAAATGCTGCGACGCGCAAGTGCTCAGAAGGGGCACGGTCTCGGCAGCCCATGTCTATGGTTATGCGCCGGTCGAACCCGGCGCCGGCTATCACTGGTATTTCCGCGACGGCATCGCCGGCTCCATCATTCCGACCAATGCCGGGTTGGCCTGCATCGTCGCTTCGGTGCCGACCAAGCTGTTCGACGAGCGCTTCCGCCTTGATCATTTCCGCGCCCGCATGGAGGTGCTCGAGGCGCTTTCGCCGGCACTGGCCGAACAGGCGAGCCGGGCGCCCGACGATGCCCGCCTGCAGGCTTTCCGCGGCGTGCCGGGCTACATCCGCCACGCTCACGGAACAGGCTGGGCGCTGGTCGGCGATGCCGGCTTCTTCCGCGACCCGCTCACCTCGCACGGCATTGCCGACGCGCTGCGCGATGCCGAGGGCTTGGCGCGGGCGATCCTGGACGGATCGGAGGCAGCCCTCGCGACCTGGCAGCAGGAGCGCGATCTCTTCGCCCATCAGATCCTCGACACCACTGACGCCATTGCCGGTTTCGACTGGTCGCTGGCCGATATCGGCGAGCGGCACCGCCGCTTCAGCGCGGTGATGAAGGCCGAGGTCCGGGCGCTCGCCGCACACGCGATCCCGGTCCGCCGCGCCGTGCCCGCCATGAGCGAGCTGGCGACTTATCGAGCGCCAGCAAACGAACCGCAGGCAATGGCGGGCTCGAGCCTCTATCGCAACCGAACGGGAGTAAGACCATGACCGTACATTTGATGAAGGACGGGTGGATCGGCGTCATCAACGGGCGGCCGCAGGTCGGCGCCGTCGCCGAGCGTTCGCGGCGCACGCAACCGCAGGATATCGACGCCTTCGCGGAGATGACCGGCGACCGCAATCCGCTGCATTACGACAAGGCCTTGGCCGAGGCCTCGGTGTTCGGCAAGCTCATCGTGCAGGGCGGCGTCACCTCCGGCATCCTGAACGCGGTGGTCGCGGAGGACCTTCCCGGGCCCGGCTCGGTGTTCCTCGAAGTCTCCTGGAAATTCGTCAAGGCGGTCGGCGTCGGCGAACTGATCACCGGCCGCGTCGAGGTCAAGGACGTGCGCGCCGACAAGCCGATCACGAAATTGGAGACCTCGGTGCGCAACGAGGCCGGCGAGCTTTGCCTCACCGGCACCGCGACGGTGTTCACCGTGCCGCTCGCCGGGGGCTGACGCAAACGCATCAGTTGGGCAAATAGCCGAACCGCTGCATTTGCGCCTCGTGCTTGGAGGCGATCTGGTCGATCTGACTCGCTGTCAGCACGTCGCGCCATTGATCGGCCCTACCAGACCGGAAGAAATTCGCCGTGGCGGCCTCGGGCCGTTCGCGGAATCCGTCCTCCTTCTCCTGTGCCTGGAGGCTGCCGAATGACGACATCTCAATCGCGCAGTCGAGTTCGGCCGCCGACGGGTTCATTTTGAGGTGCCGGGCAAGACCGCCGAAGGTCTTGCCCGGCTCGGCCAGCATGTCTTCGTAGCGCATGACGTAGATTGCCGGATGCGGCGAACGCGTCCAGCTGTACACATGTTCGCTCCATGAACCCCAGATTTCATACACCTGCTTTTCGCCGATCACCGTGCGCATCCCCTCGCAGGCCATAAAATCGATCGTGTCGTCGATGGGCTTGCCGCGATGGTGCGACAATGAAATGACGACGTCGAGCGGATTTCTCACAATGTAGACGGCGCCCGCCGTTGCGGCGGGATTGATGACCGGCTGGCCCTCGTCCATCAGCAAGGCATTGTGCGTCTTGATGAAGGCGACGCCGCCCGCCTCCTCAGCCAGCTTGACCTGGACCTTGGGACGGAGTGTGGGGATAAGCTCGTTATCGTCCTTCGTGATCTCCCTGCCGACCATGGCGGAATACCGCCACCTGCCGGCCTCGCCGCTGGAGAACCGCCCCATGTTGTTGATGGACTGCGCGCCGGCTTCTCCATGCAGAACCTTGAGCAGGCTGTGAAGGAAGTGCCGCGTCCAGGTGTTGCCCGACTTCGGGTACGATGCCAGCCAAACTATTCCGGATTGATGGGACAATGTACCTCCTCGGCCGGCCCTGTTGCCGTTCGCCGCCGCTGATAGCGCATTCGACATTTTTGCAACATATGCGTGCAATCCAATTCCATCACATGGGTGTGAATTGAAATCTCCACGATCGGGCGGGCATGTGACGTGGCGGAATGATTTGGGCTTGGGAAATATCATGCATCTGAAAAGACTACTGCTTTTGGGCGTTTCATCCATTGCGTTGGCGGCCTTGGCACCGGCGGCGCGCGCGGCTGACCTCGCAGATACCTCAGTGCCGGTTGCGGCCACGTTGCCGGCGCTCACTGTGTTCATCGAAGGGGGCGTGAACTGGGCGAGCGGCGATCGCCTCTATCCGAACACGCCGCTGCCTGACTTCTTCTCCCCCTTCGCGGGAGCCGGCGGCGAAGTTGCGGCTGGTCTCGATTACCGCTTCAACGACACATGGCATGCCAGCGCAAGCTTCCGCTATGGGTGGAGCAGACGCAACAAACATCACGACTCGAGCGAAACTGTAACTTTCGCGCGGCCGCCGGGCGATGGAACGTCTGGGCCTAACCGTTCATTCGATACCACCGGTGCCCCGGCAGGTACCGTTCATGTCCGCTCGTCGCACCTAGTTGCTGATTTCGCGGTGGGCCGCGACATGGGCATCGGATCCGGGGATGCGCAGGTCAAGCTCGGGCTTCGCTATGCGGATCTGAGTGAGAAGATCAGCGGCCCCGGTGCGGCTTACATCGGCTCCGACCTGACATCGCTGAATTCCACCAGCGACGCCTATCTGAAGAGTCGGTTCCAGGGCCTCGGCCCCCGCGTGGCTGTCGAAGGCAGCATGCCCATATCCGGCCAGTGGGGCGTCGACTATGGCGCGGGCGCCGCTTACCTGTTCGCTCTCAAACGAGACCGGACATTTGCAGTCGAGAGCGGGGATATGATCACGCAGTCGGACAAGAAGGGTGTGTTCAATCTCGATGCCTCGCTCGCGCTGACCTATAATTTCACGTCGACGACCAAGGTGGCGGTGGGCTACCGGGCCGACGCCTATTTTGACGCCCTGCCCGGGATCGACTTCACGAAAGTGGGCGGAGGCGCAGATTCGACCCGCGTCTATCACGGGGCGTTCCTGAGGCTGACGACCGCCTTCTGATCATCTCAGATTTATGAGGAAAAGCCCGCCGCGCGTTCGGCGGGCTTTTGTATCGGGTGAGTTGTGGCGCCGTTTAGGTCGGCCCGGCTGTGGGTTCCGGAGCCGGGCCGATAGCGGTCAATAGTCGGTGTCGCTTTCGACGGTGACTGGACGACGGTGGTAGCGGTGATGGCGCTCGACTGAGTTCGTGACGACGACGGCGTCCGAGCGGTGATGGCGATGCCAGGCGCGGCGGCCGTTGTCATAGAATGCGACGGTGCCGTGATGGCGATGATGAAGGCGGTGGCCTTCCTCGTTGATGACGATGGCGGGACGGTGATGGTAATGGTGCCTGTGATGCGTCGTGATGACCACATCGGCCTCGGCGGCGGATGCGACGGCGGGTGCCGCGACGCAAAGCGCCAACGCTGCGAGAAGCACTGTTTTCATTGCAATATTCCTGGTTGGTGGAGCGCCCCTTCGCCGGATAAACCCCTGCCGGGCTGTTTGGTTCCGGCCTGGATCGGGCTGCCCGGCAGCAACGCAGCGAAGGTCATTTCGGGCGTTCGCGCCGCAGCGCAACATATCTGAGGTAAGTGCTCGCCGCGGCGTCGCAGGCGCGTCGCGACGGTCCGTTCGCGATCAACATGGCCTTGGCAAGCTTGTCGGAGAGCCCGTATTTGCTGGCGAAGGACGCTGTTTCATAGGGCTGGTCTTCCAGATCGTCCGCGAGTCCGTCGGTCATATATCGCCTCCCGATGCAATGGCGCGTCAGAAATGCGGAAGCATGACTTAGGTTGCGCCGGTCGATCCTCTTCTTTGCTTTCCGGACTTCAGTCCGACGGCGCTTCGGACGGTTGGCCGATGAGTGGAACGAACGCTCTTGGTCGCCGTTTGCCGGCAAGCAATTCGCCGATGGGAGGATAAATATGGAAGACCCTACCAACAGTGTCCTGGAGGCTCGCTGGCTGCTTGCCGTGCCGGCCTCGATGGTCCTCACCGTGCTGATAGCCGGGTTCCTGCTTTCATAGCGTCGCCCATGAATCGGCTCCTCTTCATCGTCGCCGATTTTCTGTCTAGGCCGCCCGGCTTCTATGCGATGGTTATCGCGATGGTGGCGTGCACCTTGCTCGTACCCTACGGACTTACCAACACGGTGACCTATGCGCTGTCGGCAGCGGCCATCATCATCACGGGGATCGTGCTTATCCAGGGGTACCGGGACACGGCGGCCATCCACGCCAAACTCGACGAGATCGTGATCGCGCTGCGGCAGACACGCAATGACGTGGTTGGGCTCGAGCATGCGGACACGCAAGAGATCAAGTCGAAGCTGGTCGAGCTGGAGCGCGAAGCGGAAGCCGGCTCGGCCGAGGCGGCATCGCAGAACGAGACGAATGAGGCCGGTGCCGCAGCGGGCGGGGGGCGTTGGGGTAGCTGAAGCACCGGCCGAAGGGGCGGAATGGGCACCGCCGCCACCCAAAGATAAGCTTCCCACGCCAAGATTAAATTACGCGATCGCGGTAGGAGATTTCCTACGACCCTGCCGTATCGGCGACGAAGGCCCGGACGTGGGCGACGAACTCGTCGAAGGCCGGCTCGCCCTCGAGCAGGATGTGGTTTTGGCTTTCCAGCTCGAGGAAGCTGGCGCCGGGAATACCCGCCGCCATGGTGCGGCCGGACTCGACCGGGGCAACATTGTCTTCCCGCGCGTGCAGCACCAGGGTCGGCACCCGCACTTTTTCGAGCAGGTCGCTGACATCGATCACGGAAAAGGCGGCCTGCAGGCGCCAGGCGTCATCCGGCAAAACGGTGCGCCGCATCAGATCGTCCATCCAGGCGAAATGTTCGTGCGTGGCGCCGGGGATGAACATGGAGCAGAAGGCTTGGCGGAACATCGGGTTCGACTTGCCCCAGCTCTCGCGCATCAGCGTCGATACGGCCTCGCGCGTGGCGATCTCGCCGGGGTCGCCGCGCGCCCGCCAGCCTTTGACGTAGCCGCCGTAGAGGATCATGCCCGAGATTTTCTCGGGGTGGCGTATGGCATAGGCGATCGAAACCGCGCAGCTCTGCGAGAGGCCTAGAAGCGTGAAGCGATCGAGCCCCGCGGCCTCGACGACGCATTCGAGATCCGACACCATCGTGTCGAACGAGACGTCGGCCACGTGGCGTTGCGACAGGCCATTGCAGCGCTCGTCGTAGCGCACCAACTGGTTCCGGCGCGACAGTTCCCTCATCCAGTGCCGCCAGATCGGGCTGTCCCAGTCGAAGGTCAGATGCGACATCCAATGCGCGGCGCGCAGGATGGGCGGGCCGCTGCCGGTCTTGGCAAAAGCAAGCCTTGTGCCGTCGCGAGCCCGGCAGAAATGGACGGCGCGGCCGGGATCCTGCGCGGGCGTCGGCGCCTTGGCGAGCGAAGGCGAAGGTGACTGCATCTGGGCCACGTCCCTGGCCTCGCGTTGCGCGGAGCGTCCCGTCGGCTGGGCGGCTGCCACCCTCACCTTCTCCTCCAGTGCTTCGATCTCTTCCGCCAGGCGGATATCCTCCGGCAGCAGCCGCCGCAGGCGCCGGGCAAGCGGCAGCGCACGCCTCGGCTCGCCGGCCAGGCGCTCGATCAGCTCGCGCAACATGCCGAGCTCGGCGATCTCGACCTCGCTGGCGACGCCCGCGCGCCAGGCCTCGTATTCGAAGCAGCGCTCGAGCGAAAGATCGGCGAGGAAATCGCCGCGGATCGAACCGGCCACGGCCTCCAGCTCTTCCGTCGAGGCCATGGAAAGATCGCCCTTCACCAGCGGCAGCAGCCGGGCATAGTCCGTGCCAAGTTTCAGCGAGACAGTGTTGCGGTCGGCGACCAGAGCTGGTTCGTCGTCGCCGAGCACCTGGCGGATCTTGGACAGGCTCCAGCGCAAGGCGCCGCGCGGATCGTCGGGAATGTCCCAGAAGATTTCGCAGAGCCGCTCGCGCTGATGCGCCTTGCCGGTGACGGCGAGATAGGCAAGCAAGGCTCTCGTCTTGCGCGACGGAGGCAGGTCGAGCAGCGCGCCGTCGCGGACCACCTGGAAGTCGCCGAGCACGCACAGGTCCAGCAGCCCCTTATGCGGAGCGTCGGTCATCCGGCCGGGCACCCTTCCACTGCCATCTGGCTCCTCGTCGATGCGGCGGGAGAAGACCGCACCGGAATATCAAAATCGGCTAATTTACGGAAGCCGATACGGCAAGACGGGCGTTGGGAATGTGCGAGGGGTTACATTCGCGGCGATGCGTAATCTCTCTTCGAGGGGAGCTGTCGCCGAAGGTGAAAGAGGGGGCGCTTCGCGTGAAGCGCCAGCGCTCTCCCCGACATCAGACGGCGTTGGCGATCCAAGTGAGACGACCCCCTCTGTCCTGCCGGACATCTCCCCCGCAAGCGGGGAGATTGGATTTCACCGGAGCTTTCGCAAACCTCCAACCACCGCAATTGCCACCGCCAGGGCGACCAAACCCGCCGCCACTGCGAACGTAAAACCCATCCCGCCCGCGACTGCTTCCGGTGTCGCGGCGCCGATCTCGCCAGTGCCCACCGCGAAGGCAAACACCGCGCCCATCACCGCCGTGCCGGTGATCAGGCCGAGATTGCGCGACAAGCTGAGCATGCCCGAGACCACGCCGCGCTCGTTCTTATCGACATCGGCCATGACGGCGGTGTTGTTCGCCGCCTGGAAAAGCTGGTAGCCGGGCGTCAACAGCATGATCGCCGCCGCGTAGCCGGCGATGCCGAACAGCGCCGGCAGCAGAGCAAGCGCGAGGCAGCCGATGGTCATCAGCACCAGCCCGGCAACGACCATGACGGACGCGCCCAGGCGATCGACGAAGCGGCCGGCAGTCACGCCGCACAGCGCCGAGACGACCGGGCCGATCGACAGCACGGCGCCGACCTGCGCCTCGTCCAGGCCCAGCGCGCGCGACAGGAAGAAGGGCCCGACGACAAGCGTCGCCATCATCACGGTGGAGACCAGCCCATTCATGGCAAGGCTCGGCGCCAGCACCGGATCGCTGAACAGCGCTGGTTTGACGAGAGGCGACGCCACTCTTCGCTGCGCATAGAGGAACAGCGCGGCGCCGAGAACGGCAATGCCGAGCAACGCGATGTTCGTGCCGCCGAAATGGCCGCGTCCTGCCGTCATCGCCAGCGCATAGGCGGCGAGCGTCAAGGCAAGCAGCAACGTGCCCAGAACATCGAAGCGCGGGCCAACGCCCTGCGCCTCATTGCGGAGGATCATCGCGGTTTGATCGCCCGGCAGGAAGCGCCGGGCGAGGATCATCGCCACGACGCCCAGCCCGGCAGTAACGAGGAAGATCGCGCGCCAGCCGAGGTAAGCGATCAGCACGCCGCCAAGCGACGGGCCAAGCGCCGTGCCGATCGCCGACATGGTGCCGAGCAGGCCCATGGCGCTGCCGGTGCGCTCTTTCGGCATCGTCGTGCCGACCAAGGCCATGGTCAGCGCCATCATCACCGCGGCGCCGAGGCCTTGAGCGGCGCGGGCGGCGACCAGCAGCGGCAGCGACGGCGCAAGCGCGGCCGCCAGCGACGCGGCGCTGAACAGGCCAAGACCGGCGACCAGCAGCAGCCGGCGGCCGACGAGATCGCCAAGACGCCCGACGCTGACGATGAGCGCGGTGATGACAAGCAGATAGGCAAGCACCACCCATTGCACCGCCTGGAAAGATGCGGCGAAGGCGGTGCTCAGCGTCGGCAGCGCGACATTGGCGATGCTGGTGCTGAGCGAGGACAAAAGCATCGCCAGCGACAGGCTGGCCAGCGCGCCGCTTGCCGAGCGGCTTGCGCAAGCGGTGCGTGGATCTGCGATATCGGCCATGGTTCTTCTCCGGCTCGGGTGGAACTTGCCGGGAGAATAGGCGCCTGGCCCATATGGCGGAACGCGCAGCATTTGCACTCGAATAGTGCATGAAACGCCCTGTCACTGCATCGAGGACGTGCTAAGATCGCGCCATGTCCCGACCCGATCTCAACCTGCTCGTCACGCTGGACGTGCTCATCGCCGAAGGCAGTGTCGCGAAAGCCGCGCGGCGGCTGAAGCTCAGCCCCTCGGCAACGAGCCGCGCGCTTGCAAGACTGCGCGAGGTGACCGGCGATCCACTTTTGGTGCGCGCCGGGCGCGGCCTGGTGCCGACGCCCCGCGCCATCGAGCTCGGCACGGATGTCGGCCGGCTGGTGAAGGAGGCGGAGGCTGTGCTGCGCCCCGCCGAACGCCTTGATCTGAAGCGGCTTACGCGCAGTTTCACGCTGCGCAACAGCGATGGTTTTGTGGAAAATTTCGGCCCTGCCCTTCTCGCGCGCGTCGCCGAGGAAGCGCCGGGCGTGCAGCTGCGCTTCGTGCCGAAGCCCGACAAGGACAGCGCGCCGATGCGCGAAGGCAGTGTCGATCTCGAGACCGGCGTTATCGGCGGCTCGACCGGCCCCGAGGTGCGGGCGCAGGCGCTGTTCCGCGACCGTTTCGTCGGCGGGGTGCGCAGCGGCCATCCGCTGTGCGACGGCAAGATCACCGCCGCCCGCTTCGCCGCCGGCCGGCATATATTGATCTCGCGCCGCGGGCTGGATCGCGGGCCTATCGACGACGCGCTGGAACTCGCCGGGCTGACGCGGACGATCGCCACCGTGGTCGGCGGCTTTGCGGAAGCGCTGGCGCTGGCGCGCGGCTCCGACCTCATCGCCACGGTGCCCGAGCGCTATACCGGCAAGCTGCGCGAAGGCCTGCTCACCTTCGCGCTGCCGGTGAAGCTCGCCGGGCTCACCATTTCGCTGCTATGGCACCCGCGCCTCGACGCCGACCCGGCGCATCGCTGGCTGCGGGGCCTGGTGAGGGAGGTCTGCGGAGGGCGGTGAGACAGCCGATCTCCTTGCGCGGCAACTGGCACGCAGGCCAGGCGAGGCGCGAAGGAACGCCGCGCCGACAGACCGAGATTTTGGCCCCAACAAAGTGTGGAGACAGGTTCCCTGGCGACGCCGGGACGGAGCGGGGGGACGCCCAACAAGAACCCCCGCTCCGTCGCTGCGCGAGCACCTCTGCCCGATCTGCCGGCCAGGACCTGCGCCGGGACACTTCGAGCAACCGATCGCCCACCCTCATCGGATGGCGAATTTTAGCATCCCTGCATGTGCGCATCATGAAGCGGTTCACAGAGCCGCAGCGTTCCTCTCCCCAGCCTTTGAGGGGCGACGAAACCGCTAGCGCGACGGGGAAGTCGCTGCCGTTTGCCCGCCAATTCTGCGTTGCCGAAATGCGCCCAAAAAAAGTCAGGTTGAGAACCGGACCCAAAACACCTCAACCAGTGAAAAACCAGCCTATTTCAAATCTGTAGGCGGCAACATTCGCGTCGCCTGCCGCAACGGCCGAAAAGCCCGGAAATCCGCCATTTCGGGGCCTGCCGTCGCGGCAACAACGGAAACGCCGCGGCGCGCTTTCGGCGCTGCACAACGGGAAAAAACGCTGTTCCGGAGGGCGCCGCCGCCGACGTTGACAGCCAGCCGGGCCAATGGCAATCCGCAGTGACTGGTCACGCCATGACCGTTGCTGTTGGGGACGGACGGGGTTTCAGCAGCTTGGCGGCGGCGCCGGACGGGCGGGCACTTGCGTAGTGTACCGCCCGCTCCTGGCCGGCAGCGGCGCGAGTTTCGCGTACGAGGCTTCGAAGCGTGCGCCAGACCGCTACTGACGAACCATTGCCAGCTTTTCAAGCGTCGGCTCGCTGTAGGTACGCCGATTGGCGCGCCGTGGCAAAGCCAATAGTTTCGACCGATCTCGGACCGCCGCAAAGGAGTGCCGCAGGGCCGCCTGGCTCGCCTCAGAAGGTAAAGCCGGACGACGGCGCGGCGGCGGTCGCGGCCGACAGCCTGCCGCGCTTTTGCAGCCGCGGCTTTTCGTAAGTCTTCTTCATCGTTCGTTCCTGGGCGGGTCAACGACCGGCGCAGGTGAACGCGATGCGGCCGCCCTGTCAAGCTTAGCCCGGGAATGCTTGCCCTGCTGGCTGTTGCTTAGGTCACCGCGGCGGGATCGGGGCCGACGACCCGGCAACGACGCTCGACAGCTTCTGGCGCTTCACCAGCACCGGTTTCTCATAGATCTTCTTCATGGATATGCCCCTTGCCCAATTTGCCGCCTCACGACGCAAGGGAAGTGCCGTTTTGTCAAAAAACGTTTTCGTGAGATGCGTGCAAAGCGAGCCGGCTGCAACCGAATACGGGCAGGCTGTGGTCAGCCGGCAACATCCGGCCCACTGAGGTTCGTCCCTAGCCCGCGTGCTGCAGCCAATGGCGGTCGAACACGTCGAGGATGGCGCGGTACTCGGACGGCGGGATTTGGTTGACGCCGCCGTCGCTGTCGGCACTGAGGAACTGGCCGAGTTGCCGGTCGACCGCTTCCGGGTGCTCCATGACGATGCCGAGGCTCGCGAGATCGGCGGCGATCGAGGTGCCGGGCGGCAGGTACCCGCCCCATTGCTCGGCGGCTGGCGCATCGCGCAGGCGCACCAGAAGGATTCTTGTCAGCGAGGGCTGCGCCTCCGGGCCGATGATGGCGGTGCCGACCATATAGCCGCCGAGCACGCTCACCGGCTGCGTCTGCGGGAACAGGCAAAGGAAGAACTGCGCTTCGCCGCCCACCTCCTTCAGATGCAGGTAGAGGCTGCGCTTTGCCGGCGTGACCGGCCCGCCGAGCTGCAACTGCCCGGTCGGCAATGTCTCGCGATATGTGGCGGTGAACGCATGCGCGCCGGGCCCCGCCTCGATCGACAGGCGGCCCCTGATGAGCTGGCCGCGATAGTAAGGCGACCAGGCGCGCGAATAGCAGGCATAGGTCCCGGCAAGCGCCAGTCCGGTGCCCTTGTCGTCATGCCCGGGCGAGGCCTCGGCCTGGGCGTGGGCGCGGCGTTCGAGCTCCGTCGCGTCGATGCCGTGCCGGGCCGCGATCGCGGCCGTGAAGCTCGGCAGATCGCTCTCGGCGATCCAGGCACCGGGCCGTTCGAGGCGCAGCACTTTCGCCCAGTCTTCGTAGACGCTGTGCTCGCGAGGCTGGGCGCGGCCTTGCAGCCATTTGTCGGCGCGGCCGATATCGAAAGCCGTCTTCGGATTGACCGCTCGGAACGCCGCCGCCAGATCCTTGCGGCTGGCGGTTCCCAGCACGACCGAAGTCAGTCGTAACTTCTGCGCGATGTTCAGTGCCATCCGGCTGCACCTGTTCCGTCCCGACAGAATCGGGATTGGCCTCTTGTTCGAGCGAAGATCATGCTTTCACGGCCGCCGCAAGCTCACTGGGCAGTGCAACCAGGAGCAAGCAAGCCGTCCCGCCGGCTCCGCAGCAGCGCCGCAGGACGATCCAGGCCAAGCCATCCGCCTGCACTGGACCTGCATTTCTAGCGCGCTCCGAAGGATCCGGGCTTCTGCCCGGATCGGCGAGGCAGAACAGAAGCGGCCGGACAAGGGCCGAACCAGACAGTCACCCGGCCAGCCTGAGGGCTGGGGCGTGGCGCCGCCGGCGGGGCCGGCGCCTGCCCGCGCGGATCGCAAAGCGGCGCGGTTCGCGCGGGCCTTCGGGCCGGTCAATTGAGGGGGAAAGTCGCCTCCCTCATCCAGCCGCCTGCAGCTCCTTCTTGCGGGCCGGCCGGCGGCGTGGCCGGCGTTGCGGCGCAAGCTTCAGCATCACCGGCGGCTCGCTCGACAGGGCGCCCGTCACGGCGCTGACCATGCCATGGGCGACGAAATCGGCGTTAAGCCCGGCGGCAAGTTCGGCCGCGGCCTTGGCGTCGCTGTTGCCGATTTCCGACCAGGACACGATGCCGACCCTGAGACGCGGTTTCAGCCGCTTCAGCCGCCGCACCATGAAGCGCGCGTGCTTGGTGGAGTCGCGGTTGAGGAAACCGATCACCACCGTATCGACGCCGCTCAGGTCGAGGCGGCGGATCCCGGCAGGTTCGAGGTCAATGAAACTCGCTCTCGACACTTCGGCGCCCTGCACCTCCAGCACCTGCGCCAGCATCGCGGCGGCGGCGTCGTCGAGCTCGCCCCGCCCGCCGGCGCAAAGCACGGAGAAGCCCACGCCATCCGGAAGATCGAACTCCTCGGATAGAAGCTCCTTGCCGTCGCCGGCCTTCCGATCGTTCGCCTTGCCTTCAGCAGCCTTGCCCGCGGTGATCTTGGCTGAGGCTGCCTTGCCCGGCGAGGCCTCGGCCGAGGCAGTGGCTGCCTGCTGGTCGTCTTCCTCGTCGGCTTCCGCCTCCTCCGCTTCCTCCTGGGCGCTGCCGTCCAGATTGGCGACCAGCGTCAGCGCGCTCGCCGCGACCTGTTTGCGCTGCTCGTCATCCATGACGCCGCGCATGCGGTCCTGCTCGCCAAGCAGCAGCGCCGGAATCGCCACCCGGTCGTAGAACTCGAACAGGTATTTTTCTTCGAGCATCTCCTCGGCGTGGTCGGTCGCCTCGTCTGGATCGGCGGCGAGCAGCCGCTGATAGAGACGCGCATGCGGCTCCAGCACCGGCTCGTTGCCGAACAGCACGTCGAGGAACTCGAACTGCGGCACGTGGCGGCCGAGGACCACGAGGCAGACGGTGAGCGGCGTCGACAGCACCAGGCCGATCGGCCCCCAGAGCCAGGTCCAGAAGATCGCCGCGACGATGATGGCGAGCGGCGAGAGGCCGGTGCGCGAGCCATAGAGCCATGGCTCGATGACGTTGCCGGTGATCAGCTCCATGGCGATGAACAGTGCCCCGGTCCACAGAAGCAGCGACCAGCCGGGCGCCACGGCCAGCGCCAGGAACAGCGGCAGCAGCGCGCCGATGATCGGGCCGATATAGGGAACGAAGCGCAAGGCGAGCGCCAGCAGGCCCCAAAGCAGCGCGTTGGGGATGCCCAGCACCCACAGGCCGATGGTGATCGGGATGGCGTAGATGACGTTCACCACCAGCTGCATCAACAGATACTGGCCGACCCGCTTGCCGGCATCCTGCAGCGCCTGGGTGGTGCGGTGGAGATCGCCATAGCCGACGAGACGGATGAAGCGGTCGCGCAGATCCTCCCGCTCCATCAGCATGAAGATGACGACGACGACCACAAGGCCGGCCGAGCCGAGCGGGCTGAGCAGCGGCTCGATGACCTTTTGCAACACTTCGAGCGGCCTTTCCTGCGCGACGATCTCGACCGGGATCGGATCGCGCTTCGGCGTCTGGGCGGCGGACGGCAGTTGCGGCTCCTGGCGCTCGAATTCCTGGCCGACGCGCTCGATCACGCCGCTCAAGCGCGAGATGATGCCGTTGCCCAGCCCGTTTTCCTTCAGCGCGCGGATCTTTGTCAGGATGTTGATCTGATAGACGGGGATGTTCTGGGCGAGGTCGCTGACCTGCGTGGCCACCACGAAGGAGAACAGCGCAAGCGCGGCAAAGGCGCCCAAAACGCTGGCAATCACGGCAGGCAGGCGCGGAATGCCGACGCGTTTCAACGCCGACACGAGCGGCGCGATGGCGAAAGTCAACAGCAGCGCGACTGCGATCGGCAAAAACACCTCGCGCCCGAAATAGAGCGCCGCAACCGACGCGACGACGGTTGCGACCGTCGGCAGCGCCGTGCGCGGATGGCTGCGCGAGGCAGCAAGCAGGCCCGCCAGCCCCGGTTCCGACTCGCGCGTGCCGTTCTGACGATTATCCGCCACCGTGAGTCTCCACCCTGCCCGCCATGATTGGCTTTCGCCGGCGTGCAACGCGCGGATCGGAGGATGGTTGCGAGGCGCGATCAGTTGGAGCGAGGACGAAGCGGCTGATGCAAATCTCCCCTTGCAGACAAGGGGAGATTTGAAGCGCTCGCCGCCGCACCTGAAGGTCCGTGCTCGGCTATTTTACCGGGATCATGAGATGCGCGTAGGGCGTGCCTGGCCACATCACGTAAGGCTTGGACGTGTCGGGCTTGGCATCGGTCGGATAGCCTTTCATCATGTCCATCGCGTTGACGATCATCACATGCGGCCCCGTCTCGATCCAATTGTTGCCTGCCTCGGGCTTCGTCGCATAAGGATCGGTATTGCTGCCGTCGGTGCCGCCGGACAGCATATACATGAAGCCGACCTTGCCTTTGGGCGGTTCCTTCTTTTCCAGCCAGGCCATCGCCCATTCCATCGAGTTGGCATCGCCGCACATCGGATCCGGACCGGGCGAGGCCGGATTGTCCGGCATGCACCAGAAGCCGGTCTTGCCCTCGCGCAGGGTGCGCATATTCCCCTTTTCATCCATGGCGTAGACCGCAGCGCCACTCGCCACTGCGGCGGGTGCGGCGGACTCGGCGCTTTTGATCAGCGCAGCATCGTCGGCAGCTGCGCCCTGCATCGCAATCAAACTGCCCGCTGCCAACAGCGCAGCGACCGTCAGAAGCCGTTTCATGGCCGTTCTCCGGTTCGAGTTGATGTCTTTGTGCATGATGTCGGACGTCACGGCGTCCCAGAGCCGTTCGTCGGTGCATTGATCCTACCAGATTACCTGCAGGCGGACAATTTGCCTTTAGCGTTCGCCAATGTCCTTCCATGCTCTCGAACGCTGGCGAAACCGGCGGCTGAGCTCCTTCGTCATCCTGGCCGAAACGAGGCGCGCAGACCCTGGCGTGCCGAAGCGTCGGCTGCCGCCGGCGTTGCTGCCGCCTCCCTTTATGTTGCACTGCGTTAGATTTGTTGCATTGCGGTATGAGCCCATAGGCGCGAGGCTTTCCCCAAGGCGGGATACGAACGACCGTTGCGAGGTTCGCCTTCGTGTCAGCACCATCGCCGGACTTCCGGCCCGACATTGAGGGGTTGCGGGCGCTCGCCGTGGCGGGCGTTGTCGCTTTCCACTTCGGCCTCACCGCCCTGCCCGGCGGCTTTGCCGGCGTGGACATCTTTTTCGTCATCTCCGGCTACCTCATCACCCGCCATCTGGTCAGCGAGATTTCGCTCACCGGCCGGCTCGACCTCCTTCGTTTTTATGCCCGACGCGCGCGGCGGCTGCTGCCGGTGGCGCTGTTCGTCATCGCCACTACGCTTGCCGTCGGCACGCTGATCCTGTCGCCGGAGGAGCAGGCGCTCTATTCCAAGGGCGCGATGTTCGCGTCCGCCTACATGATCAATCTGTGGCTGATCCGCTGGTCGTTCGACTATTTCGCCAACGACGCCGCCAACAACCCCTTCATCCATTACTGGTCGCTGTCGGTGGAGGAGCAGTTTTACCTCGCCTGGCCGGCGCTGCTGATGCTGGCGGCCTGGCTGAAGCCCGGCAAGCGGACGATCATGCTTGCGATCGGCATTGCCGGCCTGGTCTCCTTCGCGGTCTGCGCCTGGCTGACCCCCATTTCGCAGCCCTGGGCCTTCTACTTCTCGCCGCTGCGGGCCTGGGAATTCGCCGCCGGCGGGCTGGCTTCGATGGCACCGGCATGGCTGCTCCAGAACCGCCCGCGGCTCGGGACGGCGTTCAGCCTCTGCGGGCTGGTCCTCATCGCCTTCGCTTACCTCACCTTCAGCGAGGAGGCTCCCTTCCCCGGTTTCCTGGCGCTCGTGCCCGTGGCCGGTACTGTCCTTCTCTTGCTGGCGGGCGCGGCCGGCGTCAGGGACGGCATTCTTGCACGCAATTTCGAACGGAAAACCGCGGGGCTCTTTTCCTCGAATTGCGTAAATGCCGCCCTGGCGCTGCCGCCCTTGCAGTGGATCGGAAAGGTTTCCTACTCTCTCTATCTCTGGCACTGGCCGGTGATCGTCTATGCCGGCATGCTGGTCGAGGAGCTGACTTTTCCGCAACGCCTCGCCTGCCTCGGGCTGACGTTGGCGCTCTCTGCGCTGAGCTATCATTTCATCGAGAATCCAATCCGCCGCAATGGCTGGCTTATGGCCAATGCGGCGCGGGCGCTGGTGCCGGCCCTCCTCCTGACCGGCACCGGCGTCGCAGCCGCCTACGGCAACGCAGCGCTTGCCGTGCGCGCCGAGGACCCCGAGCAGCGCGCGATCGCGGCAAGTGCGGCCGAGCCGGCCACCGCGCGCGCCAAGGCCTGCGTCGAGGGCTACGACACGGTGACGCCGAAACCCTGCGTGTTCGGCAATGGCCAACGCGTGATCGCGCTGTTCGGCGATTCCCACGCCGATCACTGGTCGACGCCGCTGATCGAAGCGGGAAAGAAGAACGGCTACCGCGTCGAGACCTGGCTGAAGAGCTCGTGCCGGCCCTCACGGTTTTCCTACTTTGTCACCAAGCTCAACCGCGACTACCGCGAATGCGACCAATGGCGCGAACAGGCGATCAAGGAGATCATCGCGGCCAGGCCTTCGCTGGTGGTGATCTCCGAACTGGCGCTGACCTCCTCGCGCAAGATGGCGGCGGGCAAGGGCGAGCCGGACACGCCGGACGCCGTATGGCGGGCCGGCCTGCGCTCGACACTGACCAGCTTGAGCAAGGCTGGGCTGAAGATCGCCTTCATCCGCGACGTGCCCTTCAACGACGAGAACATCGACACCTGCGTGTCGCGCGCGCTGTGGCGCGACAAGGCGCCCTCGCTCTGCGACCAGAGCCGCGCCTATGCCGCCAACGACCAGATGGCGGCGGTCGAGCGCGAGATCGTCACCAGCGTGCCCAATGCCACTTACGTCGACCTCACCGACCGCTTCTGCAACGCCACAACCTGCCATGTCTTCATCGACGGCCAGCTCGCCTTCCGCGACCAGCACCATCTGGCGACTCCATTCGCGGAATCGCTGGAACCGGAAGTGGAAAGACGCGTGATCTCGAAGGTCGGGAGGTAGC
The DNA here is from genome assembly GCF_001672445.1 of Mesorhizobium sp. WSM3873. NCBI lineage: Bacteria > Pseudomonadati > Pseudomonadota > Alphaproteobacteria > Hyphomicrobiales > Phyllobacteriaceae > Mesorhizobium > Mesorhizobium sp. WSM3873. Next base: position 26,369 of record NZ_LYTM01000033.1, read on the forward strand.
CAGGACGATGGAGCGCTTGATCCCCCCTTGCGGGGGAGGTCAGCAGCTTCGGCGCGGCACCCTCACTCCGCCACAACCACAAAATGCTTGGTCACCGGCTCGAGGATCTTCCAAGTACCCTTGAAATCGGCTTCGACCACGAAGGTGTCGCCGGGGCCGACCTCGACCGGCTCGCCGCCATCGGGCGTGATGAGGATGCGGCCGGCGATCATGTGGACGAATTCATAGTCGGTGTAGGTGGCGTGGTAGGTGCCGGGCGAAGCGCGCCAGGTGCCGGACATCACCTTGCCGTCCTCGCTGGTGTGCTGGACGGCGGTCTGCATGGTCGGCGACCCCTCGACCGCGATCCAGCCCGGCAGATCGCCGCCATCGCCATGCTCGACGGGGCCGAATTTCAGGATGGTGGGCTTGGTCATGGCAGGCTCCTGCGGTTGGGATTGGCTGGACGTGGCAATAGACGACGACGCCGAGCGCGCACGCGCTGCACGGCGACAGCAGGTGGCGATATGGCGACTCCGAAGATCGAAAACAGCGGGGCGAACAAAAGCGTGACCTTCCCCGCAAGGGCGAAGATCGTCAGCTTCGGCGCCGCTTCGCTCCTTGCTGGGCCCAGGATCGCCGCCCAACTTTCTCGGAACACCACCCGTCCCGAAACCGTTTGTGCCTGGAAGGGGCAACCATCGACCTCAAGGAGGCAGCGATGAAAAAGCTTCTGCTTGCTTCGATGATCGCCATCGCCTCGGCGTTTGCGATCGCGCCGGCGAGTGCCGGTAGCGTTCAGTTCGGCATCGGCGTCGGCCCCAGCTACGGCGATTACTATGGTGACTACTATGGCGGGTATTACCCTCACCGCTATTACCGACACGTCTACGATGACGACTACTACACTCCCTATCGCGAGCGTTATGTGGTGCGCTATCATAACCGGTATTATCGCGATCATTGCCGGATCAAGATCGTGAAGCACTGGCGCCATGGCCACCGCGTCATCGAAAAGATCCGCATCTGCCGGCGCTGACCCACCAGCGAGCGGACATCTCCCCTCGCCGAGGGGAGATGTCCGGCTGCGGCTGCGCCGCCTTGCAAATTCCCGCCAAAATGCCATCTAGAAGCCGGTATTTATAGGGAAAGCAAAAAGTGACGCAGCGAAGCGGCAGCGCCGACCTGCCGCTGCATGGCGGGCGGGTCCCGAAATGGCTGGGCGATCGCATGACGAGGCTCGGCGCAGTGCTGTGCGAAGCCATCATCTATCATTACGGCCGCGACGAGCTTTTGCGGCGCCTCGCCCATCCCTTCTGGTTCCAGTCCTTCGGCGCCGTGATGGGCATGGACTGGCATTCTTCCGGCATCACCACTTCCGTCATCGGCGCGCTGAAGCGCGGGCTGAACCCACTCGGCAACGAGCTCGGCATCCATGTCTGCGGCGGGCGCGGCGCGCATTCGCGCAAGACGCCGGGCGAGCTGATGGCGATCGGCGAGCGCGTCGGCCTCGACGGCGACGCGCTCGCCACCGCCAGCCGGTTGGTCGCCAAGGTGGACAGCGCCGCCGTGCAGGACGGTTTTGACCTCTATTTGCACGGCTTCATCGTCAGCGATGACGGACGCTGGGTGGTGGTGCAGCAGGGCATGAACGGCGACGCCCGCCAGGCGCGCCGCTACCACTGGCTGTCGGAGGGGCTGGAAAGCTTCGTCGACCAGCCGCATGCGGCGATCGAGGGCGAACGCCAAGGCGAGATCGTCAATCTCACCGACCACCGCGCGGAGAAAGCGCGTGGTGGGCAGATCGCGCTTCTGAAGACCATGAGCCCGGAAAAGATCCTGAGCGAGCTTGCCGTGCTGGAGCCGCCAGCCGAAGCGCCCGAGCCGGCCGCGCAGCCGCTGTTGCCCAACCTCGTCATGCCCGCGCATCACGACGTGCGCGATAGCGACATCGTCATGCGCCGCCTGCACGGCAACATTGCCGCCGCGATCGAGAGCGGCCCGAAGGATTTTCCCGAACTGCTGCTGGTGCCCGGCGTCGGCCCGCGCACGGTGCGCGCGCTCGCCATGGTCTCCGAGGTGGTGCACGGCGCGCCCTGCCGCTTCTCCGACCCGGCGCGCTTCTCGCTCGCCCACGGCGGCAAGGACCGCCACCCCTTCCCCGTGCCGCTGAAGGTCTATGACGAGACGATCTCGGTGCTGAAATCGGCGGTGAGCAAGGCCAGGCTCGGCCGCGAGGAAGAGCTGCACGCACTCAAGCGGCTGGATGGTGAGTCACGCCGCATGGAGCGCTATGTAACGGGGCCGAGCCTGAAGGAGATTGTCGCGGGCGAGATGGACCAGTCGCATTTGCTGGGGGGACGGAGCGTGTTTGGGTGGGAACCACCACCTGATAGCGACCCGAAGCCGCTGAAGAAAGGCGCTTGAGACACGGCTGAAACGGCGTCACGCAAAGCGCGCAGATAACCGCATCGATCGGCGCTGCCCCTCATTGCCCTGCCGGGCATTTCTCCCCGTATAGTGACGGGGAGAAAGATGCTGTCACCGCCGCTTTCGCCAACCGCCAACGTCGCGGAATAGCTGCCAGCGTCGCGGCCATCCCTTCTCCCCGCCACTATACGGGGAGAAGGTGCCGGCAGGCGGATGAGGGGCAGCGCCGAGGCCAGAAGTTTTTGCGCGGTCGTCTTTCAATACGCTCTTCGGCAGTGGATCGTCGGAATAAATAACAATGTGAACTTGTCCTTCGGCACGTCGTTTAATCAATGCTGGGATTGGGAGAGCGCCGCAGCCGCCTCCTTGCTTCCACCTTCAGCGGCCAGTTTTAGCCACTTTAAACTCTCGCTGGCGTCGGCTCTCCCCCCGTCCGTCCCGGCGCCGTAGGCCTTTGCAACCATAAGCTGGTATGGCGCCGCTGGATCGGCGCCTTCCTCGACAACCAGCGGGCCCCACGAGCCAAGCCGACGGAACCAGTACGTCGCGTCGGCATCACTCTTGTGAACTCCGCCCCATCCGTAGGCGTAGATTGACCCGACGAGCATCTGGGCAGTTCCGTCCCCGAGCTGCGCCAGCGGTTTCAGGCTCGCCAAAGCAGCGGCGCCATCCTCCCGTTTCAGCGCTTGTACGCCGCTATTCATTTGGCTGTTTCGCAGCAGCAGCAACCCCGCGCCAATTGCCGCCACTACGACCAAGCCCATCAGGAAACCGAGCAATCAACCTGGTCATGGAGCTTGCCTCATCTCCTCCTCTCGCCGCGAATAGCCCAAAGCCCCCACCCCTGGCAAAAGTCGGCGTGTCCTGCCGCTCGCCAAACGGCTTGATGCGGAACAGATCGTATTCGAACAGCCTGATCCGGTATTTGCCTTGCTCATGGGTCAACTTCTGCGCTTCGAGGCTAAAGCGATAGATCGCGGTTTCGACGGTGAATTCGACCTCGACGGTCTTTTCCGGTTCTCAGGGTTTCTTCATTGGGCGCTCACGAGTGGAGCGACTTGGTCGCGGCCGACCGGCTGCTCCATCTTCAATCCGGCGCAGATAACGGTCATCGCCAGCTCGATTTCAGGTGCCCCCAGGCCGCCTTAAGCACAAACAGCAGTGTCATCAACATTGCGGTGTTGAGAACAGGATGGCGTTAAACACTGTCGCAATTACTGCAGCGACGGCCGATCATGAACATCATTGAACCGGAAACAAGTCTAATGAAACGCATTCAGTCACTCCAGTTGCATAGTCAGATAAGCAGCTTTCGATCCGGCGCAAGTTTGGCACATCGCTTTCCCCTCACCCCGCCTTCCGCCCCATCATCCCGTAATGCACCGCCAACAAATCCAGCCCGACCTTCAGCAGCTTGACCACCACATCGCGGCCGTCGCCGGTGCGTTCGGCGATGGCCTTCACCGACTGGCCTTCGAGGCAGGTTTTGCGCACCACCTCCGCCACCTCCCAGTGGGCGAGCGCGGCCACGGCGTGGGCGTGGGCGCGGCCGGCTGAGAGCACGCGGTCGGGCACGCCGCCGCCGACGCGGCCGCCGTCGACGCGCTCGCTCCAGGATTGCGGCTGCAGGCCCTCGCGGGCGGAGCGCTCGAACTCATCGCGAAAACGCTGGCCGGCCTCGCGCTGCTGGCGGCTGAGAGAGGTGATGCCGACCAGCGGATCGACATTGCGCAGGCGCACGATGCCGCCGGTCGAGGTGTAGCCGCCGTTCGACACCTCGTAGACACGGCGCGCCTCGGCCGTGCCGGGGGTGAGGCGCTGGCGGCCGAAGGCGTCGGGCTTCAGCGCGAAGTCATGGCCGATCTCGCGGCGGATGCGCACCTGTTCGGCCTCGCCTTTGGGGAGTTTCGGGGGTTGCGGTTTCTTGGCGGCTTTGCGGGGCATGGGCGGTGTCCTTTGTGGTGGGTGGTGTGAGTGACCAACGGGAGAGGCTGCGGTCCTTCGCGCCCCCCTCTGCCCTGCCGCGCATCTCCCCCACTTGGGGGGAGATTGGCAGCTTGGGCGCCCCGGCTCAGACCTGCGAGGGTGGAGGTTGGCGAAAGCGGTGGCGAAGTCTGATCTCCCCCCTTGTGGGGGAGATGTCCGGCAGGACAGAGGGGGGCGCTGTCCTGCCGGGCGTGTCGATCATAGTCGGCGGCGTTCCTCCGCTCCGTCGCGGCTGCGCCGCGCCACCTCTCCCCCGTATTGCGGGGGCGAGGAACTCGCGCCAAGCAAAGCACTCCGCTTCGCCAACAGCTCCCGCATCAGCCGCCGTTCCCGCACCTCGATCGAAAGCTGGGCGCTGGACGGGCAGAACTGGGCGTTGTCGACCTTCGCCTCGCCGCGGATGAAGCGCTGGATCGCGGCTTGCACATCGGCAAGCTCGGCATCCTGCACGGCTGCGAGATAGCCGCGCAGCTGCATCTCGGCATCAGCGAGCGCGGATTGCGGGAAGCAACTGAACATCGCGGCCAGAGCTTTCGCCGCCTGCTGCAATTCGGCTGCGGTCATTGATCTCCTCGATGATGGCGTTGGCGGCATCGACATGGGTCTTGCGGCGATGCCAGTTCTGTCCGGCTGAACGGCCCGAAAATGATTTCTCGTTCTTTTGCCGCGGAGCGGCAGCCCGGGAAGAAAACGCCAGGGCGTTTTCTCCCGATGGATCTATGGCTATTGGATACTTGGATTCTGGATTCTTGGCTTCTGGACTCTGGGGCTTATCCTGCCCCTTATCCCCTGACTTAACCCGCCGCTTATCCAAGCGCGAAAACGCCCTTTCTTTCGAAAGGCTTGGGTTGCCGCCCTTGAGGCCGTTGCGGCGCACCACGCGCGCCTTACGCGCATCCGCGATCATGCGCCGGGAGTAGATGCGGCCATGCCGGTCTCGCGAGAAGACGCGGTTCTGCTCGAGCTCGGCAAGCAGGCGTCCCAGCTCCATTTCTGTGCAGCCGGCAAGGCGCGCGAGCGCCGCCTCCTCCAGCCCCTTGCCTGCCATGGCGACATAGCCAACCGGCTCGTGCGCGGCGGCAATGCAGAGCATCCGCATCCACAGGCCTTGGGCCGCCAGCGAGCAGAGGCGCAGGTTCGGATCGGACTCCCAATCCGACCAGAAAAACTTCGACCAGGTCGTACCGCTCATGGGATTGCCTGTTGAGAGGCCGGGCAGCGGCAGGTAGCTAATCTCCCCCCTTGCGGGGGAGATGGCCGGCAGGCCAGAGGGGGGTGCTGTCCCGCCACCCTATCCGCTCTGCTTGTCCTCCACTTTGCCGATTGTACTGCTGTCGTACCTTGAAAGGATTGGCGAGGCTGGCGTTCCTTCACACCCCCCTCTGTCCTGCCGGACATCTCCCCCGCAAGGGGGGAGATTGAGCACTCCGCCGCCGGCGCCTTCATTGTTGCCACTCTCACATCCCCCTCCCGCGATGGCCGTGAAACCGCGCATGATGATGCGCGCAGTAGGAGCGCGTGGCCGACGTCGGCAGGCCGCAGCAGAGCATGTCGGGACCAGGCCGCGCGCCGACAGGATCCTCGTCCGCCTCCTCGCGCAGCGCGAGATCGATCGGCGCGCGGCAGCGCTTGAACAGGCAATCGAGGAAGCGCATCGCCGCGACATGCGGCTGGCGGCCGGGGTTTACC